>JBMYMN010000109.1:0-9124 GCA_049597355.1 Luteolibacter sp. | reverse complement strand
AGCCCTTGTAGCGCTTCTCCACCATGGCACGGATGTCCACCGGAAGGTTCTTGTAAGCTGTGGGTTTGTCCTGCGCGCGGCTACGTTTCTGGTTGAGCACGTTCATCAGGCTCCAGTTGCGGGTGGGTTGGTTTTCTTTGGGATCTGCAGGCTCCTTGGCGGGCAAATCGTAACGAGTGAAGTCGATGACTTCCCAGTTGCTCTTTTTCTTCCAGTTGCGCTGAGTGGCGATGCGGAAGTCCTTGTTCATGCGCCATTCAATTTCCATGTCGGCAATGGAACCGCGAATGCCGGAGCCGCGTTGGCGGAAGCGGTAGTCGATGGTGTCATTGTTCTTGTAGTGTTCGCGCCAGCGTAGGCCGAATTCGCCCATGGTGATGAACTCGGTGTCTGGCCAGCGCTTGCGGGTTTCGGTCAGCCAGATGTGAAGGCCCTCCATGCCGTTGCGGCCGTTGTAGCTTTTGAACAGTTGGCGGGCTTCCATCAAACTAAGTTCCCAACCGCAGTTGATCCAGGCGAAGCCGTTGTCCTTGAAACCCTGATCAAAGTGGGTAGCAGTGGTATGGATCATCTGCTTGCTGCCTTCCTCGTCGCCCAGCCAGATAACTGTTTCGATGGGACCTACGCCCATGCGGCTACGGTGCTTCTCGCCATGGACCATCTTGGCGCCTGGAATGCGCGCGGCGAGGAAGTCGACGGTCCAGCCATCGAGGTTTACGCAGTCGATGAAGTCTTTCTTGCCCTGTGCCGGTTTGCAGAAGTGCTCCTTGGATGGGTAGTAGGGGTAGCAGATGGAGCCCTCGCCATCGCCATTGTCCACGGCGTATTGGCTGAAGATGTTGCCCTGACACACGTGGATGCCTTCCTTCTCGGCGAGGTAATTCAAGTTTTCGGCAGAGAGAAATCCGGCCACCACGCTACTTGGTCGGTAGCCATCGCCGACCATCTTGGAGACCAGAGCGAGGCCGTCATGAAGGTCGCGGTTCACCTGCTTACGCGAGTTGTACATGTTGGCGAAGTAGCCGCCGGGAATGAAGGTGATCTCGTCGCGGTAATGCTTGTGGTAGGCGACGATCTGTTGGCGCAGCTCGACGTAGCGTTGGCGTTTGTCGTTGAGCGCACGCCAGCTGAAGGCCCAAGTGATGCGTGCTCCCGGCCAGGCCTTGGCGATCGCTTCGCGAAACACCTTGGCTTCCTTCACCGAGTGAATGGCCGATTCATCCACGCCATGAGTCTCCTCGCGAGTGACCTCGATCTGATTGACTCGCACGATGGCGTTGAGAGTGAAGAAGCGCTTGCCCATGAGCTTGGACTCTTTTTCCGCGAGGAGTGGAGTAATCAGGGCCACTAGGAGGTAGGGGAAGAGGAATCGCATTGGGATCAAGATGTCTTGGGTGACGCCACTCTCACAAACGAAAACTTGGCAGAAACCCTGTGTTTCCTAGGCTCGGGTGGCTGGCACGGCAGTTGCTTAGATTGCCTTACCCATTACCCCTGAACCCATGACCATCGCTCAGTTGATCCAACAAGAGCGCCTGCCAGCGGATTTCACCGACACCGTGGACCGCTACTACCGGCCGCTCGCGGATCGCGTGGCTCAAGGTTCAGCGGATGGCCCCACGCTTTTGGGGATCAATGGTGGTCAGGGCACGGGCAAGTCGACCATGGCGCTCTTTCTCAGCCATCTGCTGACTGACGAACACGGCCTCAAGGTGGCGGTGCTCTCCATTGACGATCTCTACCTCACTCGCGCCGCCCGGATTGAATTGGGTGAAACGGTACATCCGCTGCTCGTCACTCGTGGTGTTCCCGGAACACACGATCCTGAACTGGGCCTGCAAGTCATCGAAACCTTGATGACCGCCAGTGACGATGCGCGCACGCCGCTACCGCGTTTCAATAAGGCGATCGATGATCGCGTGCCGGAAGAGAAATGGCCGGTGTTCGAAGGCCGCGCAGACCTGGTCATTCTTGAAGGCTGGTGCGTGGGTGCGACACCGCAGAATGAAGTTGAACTATCCGAGCCCATCAACGCACTCGAACGTGAGGATGATGCGCAAGGTCAATGGCGTGGCCACGTGAATGAACAACTCTCTGGTCCTTATCGCCCGCTCTTTAATCGCATCGACTTCATGATTCTTCTCAAGGCACCCAGCATGGCCTGCATCCGTGAATGGCGCGGTGAGCAGGAAGCCAAGCTGCGCGCCAAGATGGAGGAAAACGGGGGAGACATGAGCCAGTTGATGGACGATGCAGCTATCGATCGTTTCATCGCCCACTATCAGCGTCTCACTCAACATCAGTGGCGCGTGATGGTGCCGACAGCGGATGCCGTTCTCGATCTGGCGATGGATCATCGCATTACCGGCCTCAACTGGAAGGGGGGCGCATGAGCTGGTTCCAAGATTGGATGGTTGTCACTGATCTTGACGGTACGCTGCTCGATCACGATGACTATTCTTGGGAGCCTGCTTCAGCTTGCGTTGTTACTCTCGCCAAACACGATGTCCCTCTGGTTCTTGCTTCGAGCAAGACGCTGGCCGAGATGCGCCGTCTTGCTAAGGAATTGAAGATTCATCAGCCAATGATTGTTGAAAATGGCGCGGCTGTGGCTTGGCCGGAGGAGGGAGGATACAGGGTCAGAACCATGGGCACGCCCCGTGAAGAGCTGATTGAGTTCATCCACCAACTGCGCGCCGACCACGGCTGGCAGTTCACCGGGTTTTCGGACTGGTCGGCCTCAGACCTCTCCGAAGATTGCGGCCTAGATCTGGAGCACGCGGCCCTGGCCCTGGACCGCCACGGCACCGAGCCTCTGGTGTGGCAGGATTCAGAAAGTGCTTATGCTCAGTTTGTTGAGGAACTTGAGGCGCAAGACATGCGGGCCGTGCGCGGTGGCCGCTACATCCACGTGATGGGCGAATTCGACAAGGTCGACGGTCTGAGCTTGGTGGCCGAGACACTTGGCAAGGACCGTGCTACACCCCTTAAGATTCTGGCCTTTGGCGATAGCCCCAACGATGAAGCGATGCTTTCGGCGGCTGACGTGGCAGTCCGGATTCGCTCCAGTAAGTCCTCAGAAATGAAGGTTCAGGCTCCACTTCTCTTGCAACCCCAACAGCCCGGCCCCTACGGTTGGGTCGAGGCTTTCCAACAGTGGTGGAACACTAAGGGTCAACCGCAATAGTTTTATGGCAGATTTCTTTCAAAACGGTCGGGTTACGACCTTCCACAATCTTGGCAACCGTCCTCTCGACGGGCTTGAGTATGAGCTCCACGAATTTCGCAAAGAGAAGCCCATGGGGCTGGTCCTGCCCTCGTTGTTTTCTGAATTGGAAGGTCCTGCTTTGGATCACATCGTTCAGGAACTGACTCACGTCGACTACCTCGATGAAATTGTGATCGGCCTCGATCGCGCCGACGAAGATCAATACCGCCACGCATTGAATTATTTCGGTCGTCTGCCGCAACGCCATCGCGTGCTGTGGAACGATGGGCCTCGTTTGCGCGCCATCGATGCCATGCTGCAAGAACACGATCTCGCGCCCATGGAGCCTGGTAAGGGCCGCAATGTCTGGTACTGCTTTGGTTATACCTTGGCATCCAACCGGGCGAAGGCGGTAGCCCTGCACGATTGCGACATTGTTACATACAGCCGCGATTTGCTCGCCCGCCTGATCTATCCGGTGGCCAATCCGCGCTTCAACTATCAGTTCTGCAAAGGATTCTATGCCCGCATTGCTGACAACAAACTCAATGGCCGCGTTTGTCGGTTGCTGGTATCGCCACTTATCCGTTCACTGAAAAAGGTCTGCGGCCCCAGCGATTTCCTCGATTACCTCGACAGCTTTCGCTACCCGCTGGCTGGTGAGTTTTCGCTTTCTTCTGATGTCCTCAACGACATCCGCATTCCCTCCGACTGGGGTCTGGAAATGGGTGTCATCTCCGAGATTTGGCGCAACTACTCGACCCAGCGCATCTGCCAGGTCGATATCGCGGACGTTTACGATCACAAGCATCAGGATCTCTCGCCTGAGGACGCATCCAAGGGTCTCTCCAAGATGAGTGTGGACATCACCAAGTCGCTCTATCGTAAGCTTGCGATTCAGGGCGAAGTACTTGGCAAACCTTTCTTCCGCAGCCTCAAAGCCGCCTACTACCGAACCGCACTAGATTTGGTGGAAAGCTACCACAACGACGCGGTGATGAATGGCCTCAAGTACGACCGCCACGCCGAGGAGGCGGCCGTCGAGTCATTCGCCCAGAACATCATGTTGGCGGGCAAGACCTTCTCAGATGCCCCTATGGACAAGCCCTTCATGCCAAGTTGGGAACGCGTGCGTAGTGCCATTCCGGATATTCTCGATCGTTTGCTAGTGGCCGTGGACGAGGATATGCGCGAATTTGGCAGCGAGACCATCGAGCTTTCTCCGTCCACTGTGGTGCGCCAGCGCGCGTGTGATCATCTGGCCAATATCTATCCAGATGCCGATATTGAGGCCTTGGGTAAGGAGGCGGTGGAAATTATGCGCCTTAAGCGTGCGGACATGCAGATGGTGACACCCACAAGTCGCTGGGATCAGCGCGATGTTGCATGCATCACCTACGGTGACAGCATCGCCAAGAAGGACGAACCGGGTCTCGTTACACTGCGGCGCTTCCTGCAGAAACATTTGGGAACTGCGTTGAGCAGCGTGCATGTGTTGCCCTTCTCTCCTTTTAGCTCGGATGACGGTTTCTCCGTCATCGACTACTACGCCTTGCGCAAGGACCTCGGCACTTGGGCTGATCTGCAGCGTTTGGGCCAGGACTACAAAGTCATGGGCGATGTGGTCCTCAACCATTGCTCGTCTCAAAGCGATTGGTTTCAGCAGTTTCTCAGGGGCGAGGAGCCAGGCAAAGACTTCTTTATCCCGACCAATCCGGATGGCGATTGGGGTAAGGTGGTGCGTCCGCGGGCTTCACCGCTTCTGACCAAAGTCGAAACCGTGGCTGGCGAAAAGCACGTCTGGTGTACCTTCAGTCCGGACCAGGTGGATCTCAATTTTGCCAACCCTCAGGTGCTGCTGGAGTGCCTTCGAATTATTCGCTATTATCTCGACCAAGGCGTGAAGTGGTTTCGCCTGGACGCTGTTGGTTTCCTCTGGAAGGAGGAGGGGACCACTTGCATTCACCTGCCACAGACCCATGAGATCATCCGCTTCCTGCGTCTGCTTATTGAACATGCCAGCCATGAGGCTGTGGTCATCACCGAGACGAATGTTCCCAACCATGAGAACATCTCCTACTTCGGCAACGGTAACGAGGCGCACCTGATCTACAACTTTTCGCTGCCTCCACTCCTGCTTAACGCCATGATCTCCGGCTCCAGCCTGCACCTTCGCAACTGGCTGATGACCATGCCGCCCGCTCAATATGGCCGCGCCTACCTCAATTTTATCGCCTCGCACGACGGCATCGGTATGCGCCCAACCGAAGGCTTGCTTAGCGATCAAGAACGCGACCAACTTCTGGATACCATGCGTACGTTTGGGGGTGAAGTTTCCACTCGCAAGGACCGCGAGGGCGAAGAGAAGCCATACGAGATCAATATCTCTCTATTTGATGCCATGCAGGGCGCGATTACCGGTGAACCCGATGAATTCCAGATCCCGCGCTTCCTCTGCGCCCACACCATTGTGCTGGCCTTGGAGGGTATTCCCGCTTTCTACATCCACAGCCTTCTCGCTACGGGCAATGATCTTGAGCTCTTTGAGAAAACCGGTCGCGCGCGCTCAATCAACCGTCACCAGTGGCGCGAAGACAAGCTCGAGGCGCAGATGGCCGATCAGGATTCGGTGCATGCCAGGGTGTTGACTTCGATACGGCAGCAGATTCTCATTCGTCAGCGTCAGCCGGCCTTCCATCCCAATGCGACCCAATACACTCTGCAACTCGCAGATGAACTGTTTGGCGTATGGCGTCAGAATAGCCGCCGCGACCAGAGCATCTTTGCGGTCAGTAACATCAGCACCAAGCCGCAACAGCTCAATCTGCGCCAGCTTAACCTCATTGATTCTGAGGCCTGGTATGAGTTGCTCAGCGGCTGCGAGATTGAGGACAACCAAGGAGTGATGACCCTGCAGCCTTATCAGTCGGTGTGGATCACCAATCAGTGGTAATTGACTGCAATCTCTTGTTCAGGATTTACGCTCATGATTCACTCCGCAGAGATGATGAGTCTCCTGCTACTGGCAGTGTCCGATCGGTCCGTACGACTTTGGATTTGACTAATTGAATGATGTGGACGACACATCACCGCTCTTTTGAGACAGATTCTCAACAAGGAATCCGTAATCATATTATGCGTTTGTTTTCGTCCATTCTTTGCATCCTTTGCGCCCCACTAATCAGTGTTGAGGCTCAAAATGCTATCGATGCGGCTGAGGTAGACACCAGAGTGATTGAGTTGCGCGAGGCCATTTCCAAGTTGGTCGACTTACAGACTCTGGAATCCAAGGAGCGCAACGATTGGGCCGCGAAAAAAGCATCCTTTGCCGGCTTGCTAGAACTTCATCGCCGTGAACTTGAGCTGCTTAATGAAGAGCTCGCCAAAGCAGGCAAGACTGCACCGACTCACGATAGTCAGGCGTCCGACTTAGAGAAGCAGATTGAGGCTTTGAAGCAGGCTCGCCGCCTAACTGCTGAGGCCGTAGCGCGTAATTTGCCTCGCCTGACCAAACTGGCTGCGGCCTTTCCCAAACCACTGCTTGACGATTTGGAACCTGATCTGGCCGCGCTCATGGCACACAAACCCACCGACGAGCCCCGTAAGGCACTGCAGGCCATGCTCAACGTTATCTCTGAAGCCGAGCAGTTCAACCGCCGCTTCACCCGCAGCACTGAAGTCCGCGATGGCAGCGAAGTGCAGGTGCTTTATCTGGGCCTGGCTCAGGCCTACTACATGAACGGGGGAAACAATGCTGGTGTTGGCCGGCCCACTGCCGATGGCTGGAAATGGCAGAAGCAAGAGGATGTCAGCGAACCGCTTCAGGCTGCTTTCGAAATCATGGATAAGAAGCGTCCGCCCACGACCGTCATCCTGCCACTGACCCTCGACTGACTCTGCCGATGAATTTTCGCATCCGACTGCACGCTCTATTGGCGCTGATCATCAGTGCCAGTTCCCTGCTTGGCCAGGATGAGGTCGCCGAATCGCTCACTGAGGCCTTGGCCAAGACCAAAGTGGATCTCGAAAAGGCCATTGCCACGCTCGACAAGACGCGAGCCGCCATCGCTGCGGAGAAGCCTAAGTTTTCTGGTGAATTCAACGAGGTGGAACAGCAACTTCGAGAAAAGCGTCGCTTGCTGCGCATCGCCCGCATGGGGGAAGAGGACCGCCAACGCGAAATTCGCATTTTGCAACGCGATCTGGCAACCCGCAGTCAAGATGCCAACTACATCGCCGGCCTGCTCAAGGACCACGCACTTAAGGTTCAGACATTGGCCAAACCGGGTTCTCCAACTCTTATGGGCGACAATCAGGCTTTTCTCATCGGCGGTACGGACGAAGCCAAAGTCCTCGAGAACAGGCTGTTCGTCCTCGATGCCTCAATCACTCGTCTGGAGTCTCTGTTTGGTGGATGTTCAGTTGAAGGCGAAGCCGCCAATCAGAGAGGTAATGTGACCCAGGGTACACTGGCTGCCTTTGGACCTGTCTCGTATTTCCTCAGTTACAACGGCAACTCGGGTGGCGAGGTGATTGATTTTCAGTACGGTGAAATGCCGCGCTACAGTTCTGAATCGCCACATGCCATCGCTACTCTTTTGAGAGGCGACCCGGTCGACATCGCGATCGACGTCAGCGGAGGTAACGCGCGTGCTTTGGCTGAACTACGGGGCGGTCCGATGGGTCTGATCAAGAAGGGTGGAATCTGGATTTGGCCCATTCTTTTGCTGGCCCTGCTCTCGACCATCTTCGGTCTGCTCAAGTTGGCCCAGTTCGCTCGCTATCGTGAACCTTCCGATGCTTGGGTCACCGCTATGCTCGCCGCCCTGCGAACCAAAGAGAATGAGAAGGTCTTTCAAATTGCGGGTGAGCGCAGCCATCCCGTGGGCCAGGTCATGGTCAAGTTGGTGAAGACTTCGGAGGAATCGCCCGACCTGGTTGAGGAGACCCTTTATGAACAGTTGATGGGAGTCCAGGCGAAGGTTTCGACCATGTTGCCGGTGATTGCCATCACTGCCGCGACCGCACCCCTTCTCGGTCTGCTGGGTACGGTTTCTGGGATGATCTCCACCTTCAACCTGATTACCCTTTTTGGATCGGGTGATCCAAAGCCTCTGGCCGGTGGTATCTCGGAAGCGCTCATCACCACACTGTTTGGTCTCGTTGTCGCCATTCCCGCCCTCATCATCCATGCATTCCTCTCTCGTCGTGCGCAGGGTATCGTGCAGACCACCGAACGGCTCGGTCTATGTTTCATTAATGGGCTTCGCTCTAACACTCATGCCAAACCATGATCAATGCAATCCAACAGACCCTGGAGGAAGGCGGTCTCACGCTTTTGGCTTTGCTGCTGTTGGCGATCTCAATCTACGCCATTCTCTATAAACTTTGGGTAATGTTGGGTCAGACACATCGTGATGTTGCTGCTCAAACTTGGATGCGCTCCAAACAAGTCGACAAGGCCTTGCCCTGGCTGCAGGAGGCGCCCGACCGCCGCGAGATCCAGCGTTCCTATGCGGCGATGGAGCTCGACCAAATGGCCCGCATTGAACGGCGTCTTCCGTTTGTGGGCGTTTTGGTCTCCACGGCACCTTTGATTGGTCTGATGGGAACCGTGTCGGGTATGCTAATCACTTTCTCTGGTATGGCCACGGGCAATGCCTCCCCCACCGATACGGTTTCCACCGGGATTTCCAAGGCCTTGGTGACCACTCAAGCCGGACTGGTGGTGGCGATTCCCGCTGCCTTTCTACTCGGTCTGCTCAAGCGTCGCGCTCGGACCGTTCACCTCGAACTCCGACAGCAACTGCACGCCAAGCTGGCAGAGCAGTCTAAGCCTACCACCCTCTCAAGTTGATCATGAGACGCTTTCGTCATAGCACCATGACCGATAAAAGCAGTGGGATCGATATCTCA
>JBMYMN010000108.1:0-9182 GCA_049597355.1 Luteolibacter sp. | reverse complement strand
CCTTCGCCCGCGTGGAGAACGGCCAGGTCTTTCTCCATGGCATTCACATCCAGCCGTGGGAAACCGCTGGCGAGTGGTATCAGCATAATGTCCGCCGTCCGCGCCGCTTGTTGCTCCACAAGCGTGAGATCCTCAAGCTGGACCAATGCGTTGCGGTCAAGGGCTGCACACTTCCGCTCTTGCGAATGTATTGGAAGAGTCGACGCGTGAAAGTTGAAATTGGTGTTGGCAAAGGCAAGACTCACGCCGATCAACGGCACGATCTGAAAAAGAAGGTCGAAATGCGTGAGGCCCAACGTGAGATCTCACGCTTCAACAAAGGCTAGTAACTCAGTCGCTAGGTGGGCGGGCAATGACGCCGCCACCACCCACTTTGGGTTTGACAGTGGCGAGTTCGCTATCAGTTGGCAACTCGGTCATGTTCGGCAGACGAAGCCGGTTGGATAGCCTGTTGTTGGCGGTTTCAGTCATCTTCCCATCGCTATCGGCAGTGCCATTTCGGTCACTTGTCGTGGCCCCACCCGCAGCGCCCGAATCACCTGTGACTGGTTCCGGATTGCTGCCGGGGCCGAGGTTGCAGGCTGCCGTGCAGAGAGCTGCGGCGGTGAGCGTGGCTGTGAATGACAAGTTCATGTGGATCTGCATGGAAGCGCCTCAGGCACCCGGATGCAAGTTGCGAATAGGAGTTGTCGGGTGGCAGACCTTTAGGAATGGTGTCTTCATGCAAATCAAATCGGCAGAGTTTGTCACCAGTGCTTCGGAGGTCGGGGAGAGCCCCGATTGGTCGCATCCCGAGGTGGCGTTCATCGGTCGCTCAAATGTTGGCAAGTCGTCTATCATCAACATGCTGACTGGCCGTCACGGTCTAGCCAAGGTTTCCTCTACGCCCGGTAAGACAAGACTCCTGAACTACTTTCTGATCAACCAGCAGTGGGGTCTGGTCGATCTGCCGGGTTACGGATTTGCCAAGGTCTCGCGCACCGAGAAGGATCGCTTCAACGAACTGGTGGGGGAGTATCTGATTTCGCGGCAACAATTGCGTCATCTCTTCGTGCTCATCGATTCGCGTCATACCCCGCAGAAGATCGATTTGGAATTCTTGTCGCGACTTGCTGAAACTGACATTCTCTTTTCTCTGGTCTTCACCAAAGCCGATAAACTCAATGCAAAAAAGGCTCGTGGTAATGCCCGCAAGTTTTTCGAGGCTCAGGCGGAACGAACCGGTGTAAAACCGGCAACGGTCATGACCTCGGCTAAGACCCGTGAAGGCCGCAGTGAATTGCTTGGCCTGGCTTGCGAGGCGATGAAGCTGTAAGGATGAGATAGGGATGAAAAAGTGCCGCCAGGGAATCCGCGGCACATCCGGACAAACTACGGTTGCTCCAATCAAGGCCTGGCCGGGTTCGCCTGCCGGACATCCACAGCCCCTGACAGCCCGTGAATCGAAGCGCATCCAGCAGAGGGGTGCAACTCCAATTCTGGTATCCAGCACCCATCTTCTCCTCTTGATCCATCCGGTATCTTATTCTTAGTTGCTCGTATGACTATTTCTAGGCGCCAATTTATCCGTTCTGGTGTAGTCCTCACTGCCGGTTTCGGCGGTCTCAAAACATTTGCCAATACCCCTCATGGTTCTCGCTTTGGTCCCGGTAATGAAGTGCCAGGTTTCGGCAAGTTGGTGCAGGATCCCAGTGGGCTACTCAATCTGCCCGAAGGTTTCTCTTATAAAATAATTTCCAAGACAGGTGACGTTATGACTGACGGCTTGCTGGTGCCTGGTGCACACGATGGCATGGGTGCCTTTGAGGGGCCTGATGGATCGACCATTCTTGTGCGTAACCACGAGATAAATCCCAAGAGCACGAAGCTCAGCCCCTTTGGTCTCAGAGGAGAGAAAATGACCAGAAAAATATCAGGCCAATTATACGACGATGCTCATGGCTCCCACATCTGTTATGGCGGCACCACCACGCTGGTTTACGATACCAATAAGCAAAAGTTGCTTTCCCATCACTTGAGTCTTTCCGGCACGCTCCGAAATTGTGCGGGTGGCGTGACTCCATGGCATACTTGGGTTACCTGTGAAGAGACCACGACTCGCAGCAACAAACAGTTCGCTCTGGATCATGGTTATGCATTTGAGGTGGCGGCAGCCACAAGGCCTGAACTGCAGAAAGCCAAGCCACTGAAGGCCATGGGCCGCTTCAACCGTGAAGCAGTTGCCGTGGATGAAAAGTCAGGTGTTGTGTATCAGACCGAGGACCGCGGTGATGGTTTGATCTATCGTTTCATCCCCAAGGTGCCTGGCAAGCTTCACGAAGGCGGTAGGGTTCAGGCGCTCGGAATTAAGGGAGACCCGTCGGTCGACACCCGCAACTGGCCGGACCAAGAAAGATCATTCCCTGAATCCAAGCCCATGGAGGTGGAGTGGATCGACCTCGAGGACATCGATGCACCCGAGGACGACCTTCGTCTCAGAGGTTTTAAAGACGGAGCCGCCCGCTTCGCTCGCGGAGAAGGAATCTGGGCAGGCAAGGGAGAGATATACTGGGCATGCACCAATGGTGGCAAAAGCCGCTTGGGCCAAATTTTCAAGTACACTCCCTCTATTGCTGAGGGAACTGCCGCTGAGGACAAAGCGCCAGGTGAGTTGGAGCTCTTTGTCGAGTCCGAGGATGCTGAGCTTCTTGGTGCCTGCGATAATCTGACCATTGCTCCGTGGGGTGATCTCGTGGTCAGCGAGGACAGCGGTAAAAACTCATCCATCGTTGGCGTCACAACTGAGGGGAAATGCTACCGTATTGCTCAAGTGGCTTTCGATTCTGAGCTGGCTGGCATATGCTTCTCACCTGATGCTTCCACGATGTTTGTCAATGCGCAATGGAATCCCGGCCAGACCCTGGCCATTACCGGGCCGTGGGATCGATTGAAGATGAGGAACTGAGCATCATTCAGCAGGCAATTCATTGAACTGGCCTGTCCGCTATTCTATCCGCAGAGTCTATCAACGCTCGAGTAGTATCTCGTTACCCAGTATTACCACGTCGACACTACCTTTTAGTGTTTTGTTCAGAAAGGGCGTGTTTTGGCTTTTTGACTTCATGAATTCCGCGCTGAAGGTCGTATCCTTATGTGGATCGAAGAGTACGAGGTCTGCAGTTTTGCCCTCTGCGATGGCAGCCGTCTCGAGGCTCATAAAGCGGCGCGGTTCGGCCGAGTAGCGTTTGATCAACAGATCCCAGCCGAACTTGCCGGTGACAATGAAGTGGTGGTGTAGCGAGACGAGTGCCGTGTCCAAGCCGGTGATTCCGTTGGGTGCGTTGGCAAAGTCTTGGGATTTTTCAAATGGTGTGTGCGGCGCGTGGTCGGTGGCAATCAGATCGAAGGTGCCGTCGAGGAGGCCTTGCAGGAGGGCCTCATTGTCGGCCTTGCTCCGCAGCGGCGGATTCATCTTGTAATGGGTATCATAGTCGCCGATGTCCTCGTCGCAGAAGAGCAGGTGGTGGGGCGAGACTTCAGCGGTCACCCTGACGTCGCCGCGCGACTTCCACCAGGCGATGGTCTCCATGCCCATCTTGCTCGAGACATGCTGGATGTGAATGTGGGCGCCTGCGGCATGGGCAAGGCGGATGTCACGATCGATGATGATCTCCTCGGCGCAGGCGGGAGAACCCTTGATGCCCAGCTTGTAGCTCATGACCCCTTCGTTGAGGGCGCGGGGCCCGGCGAGTTCGGGAACCTCGCAATGGCTGGCAAAGAACATCCCAAACTCGCTGGCGTATTGCATGGCGCGGAAGAGCACGGAGGGGTCGGCAGTACTGTCTCCGTCGTCGGTGAGCATGAGGACTCCCTTCTTGCGCATACCGTCAATTCCCGCGAGTTCTTTACCTCCGCGGCCGACGGTGACACAGCCGGAGGTATAGACGGGGATTCGCGACTGCTTGGCGGCGGTGTCGAGGACTTGACCAACGACGGTTGCTGAGTCGATGGAAGGACTGGTGTTGGGCATCATGACAACCCCGGTGACGCCCCCATTGATCGCTGCCTCACTGCCACTTCCGATAGTCTCCTTGGCCTCTTGACCTGGCTCACGGAAATGGACGTGGGCATCGAACATGCCGGGCATCAGGATGCGATCGGAGGCATCGATCACCTTGGCATCCGCGGGGGCTTCCAGGCCGCTGCCGATCTTGGTGATGGTGCCGTTTTCGATGAGCACGTCGCCACCCTGAAGCTCGGGGGAGTCTTCGGAGGCGATCTGGGCGTAGGTGATGAGAATCGTCATGGATCAGTGGTCAGAATCAGAGCCGGGTTTCAGCCAGTAGAGGACCGCCATGCGGGCAGCGATGCCGTTCTCGACCTGGTCGTTGATGAGCGAGCGCTCGTAGTCCATCACCGCGTCACAGAGTTCGACGCCGCGGTTCACCGGGCCTGGATGCATGAGGTAGAGCCCGCGCTGGCGGATTTCTTCTAGGCGCTTGTCGGTGACCCCGTAGAGTTGGTGGTATTCGCGCAGGCTGGGGAAGAACTGGACGTCCTGGCGTTCCATCTGGACGCGCAGCAGGTAAACGATGTCAGGCTGCCAGGCCATCGCCTCGTCGTAGTTGGTGAAGCGGGTGACATCGGCGTCGAGCTTGGGCACCAGTGAGCCGGGTCCGAGGTGGGCGACTTGCACGCCGAGCTTGCTGAGGATTTGGGTGGTCGAGCGGGCAACCCGCGAGTGGAGGATATCGCCGATGATGAGCACCTTTTTGCCGCTGGGGTCGGGAAACTTCTCCTTGATGGTGAAAGCGTCGAGTAGGGCTTGGGTGGGGTGGGCGTGGGCACCGTCGCCTGCATTAATCACCGAGGCTTTGGTATGGCGTGCAATCATGCCTGGCAGTCCTGAGTTCTTGTGGCGGACGATGACGTAGTCCGTGCGCATGGCCTGCAGGGTTTCGATGGTTTCGCGTACCGATTCACCCTTGGTCACCGAACTCTGGGCGACGTCGAAGTTGGTAACGTCGGCAGAGAGGCGTTTGGCGGCCACCTCGAAGGAGGAGTGAGTGCGGGTGCTGGGCTCATAGAAGAGCATCAGCACCGATTTTCCCTTCAGTGCGGGAACCTTCTTCACCGAGCGGGTAAAGAGTTCCTTGAATGGGGTCGACTGATCGAGCAAAGACTCGATGTCCTTACGCTCGAGAGACTCGATGTCGAGGAGGTCCTTGCGAGGCATCTTAAATGTGGAGAAAATGGTGAATGGTGGTAAAGACGGCCACCAACACAGCGGTGGCGGTGATGAAGCCGGCGTGGTGGCGTGAGACCGGGCGGCGAAGCGCGATGAAGCCCGCGAGTAACATGGCTAGCAATGACCCGGTGATCGTGGCGCTCCATGGATAGAAATCGACCCAGAAGCCGGTGCTGCCCACCCCGGCCAAAAGATAACCGGCCGTGATGCCAGCGGGGTGACAAGACATGAATTTTATGTTCTTGGGGGGCTCTGTGGCGAGTTGGCGCAACATCTCACGATGCCGCATTTCATCGAGCTCAAGGGCAGTGCGCTTGCGAGTTGGTATTTGCGAATCGAGCTCTTGGTCTTTCTCGTGGTCTTCTCCGATTTCGATTTCAGATCTGGGGCGCGTAACTGATGAAGAAGCCGCTGCAGTCTTCACGTAGCCTGCTAGAGGAACTGGTTCCTTGCTTCCATCCGAATGAATCAGCTTCTGAAATTCGATGGTCTCTGGCTGAGTCGGCTTTTTGCGAGCTGGAAGAGATGGCTCCATCTCGGTTTCCATCTTGGTCGAGATGGGAATGGCAGCGGGAACACCGAGTTGCTCGCGGAGTTGGGAAATCTCCTCGGCGGTCTTCTTGCGCTGCGGCAGGGGAGTCATGAACTTTGATTTTCGAGGGCCCGGATGATGCTGACTTTGTCCTCTCCGTCGTTGCCTTCGAGGGAAACCAATACATGATCCATGCGGCTCGTGTCGAGCGCGATGCCCACGTAATCTGGCTGAATCGGCATTTCACGGTGGCCGCGGTCGATGAGAACGGCGAGTTCGACCTTAGCCGGTCGGCCGTAGTCGGAGAGGGCATCCATTGCCGCGCGGATGGTGCGTCCGGTGAAGAGCACGTCATCGACCAGAATGATGTGGGTTCCGTCGACCGTAAAGTTGATGTCGCTGCCTTGGAGGGCCGGATTTTCGTGGAGATGTTCGAAGTCGTCTCGATAGAGTGAGATATCGAGCATACCAAAGGCCAGTTCACGGTCATCCTCACTGAGTTGGTTGAGAACCCGTTCGGCCACTTCATCACCACGGCTACGGATGCCAACCAGCGCCACTGCCATGTCCGCGGTGTTGTCACGGATGGCGTCTGCCAGCTTGCGGACACCGGCTGCGATGTCATCGGCGCTGAGGCTGCGTTCTTTCATGGGAGTGGATGACGTTCAGTCGAAATTGAGGATGCCAATATCGCGGCGACGTTGCAAGCCATCGAAGCTGATATGGTCCACTGCGGCATGAACTTTTTCCACGGCTTCCATGCGAGTGGCTCCACCACAGACAATCGCCATGACGCGGCCGCCATTGGTTTCCCACTGGCCGTTGGCATTGAGCTTTGTGCCAGCATGATAGATGCGGAATTCGCCCTCGCTGTCTTGGCCGCTAATCACATCTCCACTGCGTGAACTCTCGGGGTAGCCGGCGGAGGCGACGATCACGCATACGCTCCATCCGCTGTCAAAGGAGATCAGCTCTGGCTTAAGTTCGCCTTTGGCTCCGCTGAGACAGAATTCGGCGAGGTCGCCCTCGACTAGCGGCATCACCGCCTGACATTCGGGGTCACCGAAGCGGCAGTTGTATTCAATCACTTTGGGGCCCTCGGCGGTCATCATCAGGCCGAAGTAGAGGAAGCCTCGATAGGGGAGACCTTCCTTTTGTAGGCTGTCCACGGTCGGTTGCACGATCTCGCGCTCTATACGCTCAAGTTCTTGGGCTGAGATCAGTTGGCGGCTGGCGACCGCGCCCATACCTCCAGTGTTGGGGCCTTTGTCGCCGTCAAAGGCACGCTTGTAGTCGCGAGCTGGGGTAAAGATCTGATAGCCGTCATCCACGATGGCCGCGAAGATGGAGACCTCCGGGCCGACCAGGCATTGCTCGACCAGCACGCGGCCGTCACCAAATCGCTTTTGGGTAAAGACTTCGTCGAGGAATGCCATGGCGCTGGCCTCGTCGGGGCACACGGCCACTCCTTTGCCTGCGGCGAGACCGTCGAACTTGAGCACGGTGGGGTATTCGCCGGCGATGGCGGCCACCGCTTCCTCAAGCGTTTCGGTGGCGGTGGCGCGGGCGGTGGGAATGCCGTTGCGAATGAGGAACTCTTTGGCGAACTCCTTGCTGGCCTCAAGTTGAGCCGATTGCTTAGGCGGACCCCAGCAAGGGATGTCAGCTTTCTCGCAGAGGTTGGCGAGGCCTTCGCCTTTGACGAGGTAGCTCTCCTCGCCGGCAAAGCACAGGTCGATATCGTTGCAACTCATCCACTCGATCAAGCTCTCGAGGCCATCGGCTTCAACCGGTTGGGCGATTTCAAAAATCGCATCACTACCGGGAAAGCAGAACAGCTCGGGTTGAGAGAGAGACCCCGCCAGCGCGTGCACCAGAGCATGTTCACGCCCACCTTTGCCTACGACCAAAATTTTCATCGAGGAGCTTGTCGCCCAAAGCTCGTCAGGACTCAATCTCTAATCACTCGGGTAACTCAAAGCGCACGTGAGGGGCTGATTTTCGGCCGGTATCAAGCACCACCCGTTTGACCTTGCAGCCGAGTAGGTCTTCAATCATCTGCCGCTCCATCTTGAGAGTCATGGGATACTTCTCAAGGATTGCCTGAAGGGGATGGTGAACTTCCAGCAAATGGGCCGGTAACTGTACGGAGTTGTCGGCGGCAGCGAGGGAGGACTTCTTAAAGATGGAGCCGTATCCTGCTTTGTTGCGTAATTTGGCCAGTTTGGCGGCACGCACAGACGGATCCTGCAGCTTCTCAAGGCCGGTTGACCATTCTCTCTGCAGGCGTGAGAAATACTGATAGAGGAGTTTGTCGGGTGTGCTCTTGCCGAAGATACGCTCGGTATCCTCCAGCAGCCCGAGTGTGAAGTCAGGTCCAGCTTGGATGAAGAGCGAATACGCTCGCTCCGATAGACTGTATAGGATTTCGGGGCGTCCGACCTCTCTCCGAGGCAGGCGTGTGCGTATCAGATAGCCAGCTTTCATCAAAGCTTCGCAGTGGGATTTGGCACCCATGTAGCTGACCTTGTTGAGCTTTGCCAGGTCGGTAACCGTCATTTCGCCGTACTCTTTTAGCGCTTCCAGGACGACGCGCCATTGGGGTTTGATCAGGTCCTGAAGGCCGGAAAGGAGCATGCTGGGCGAGGGGTTTGAAAAGGATTTCAATCAGAAGGATGGCGATCCATGAGCCGATCAGCAATCCACAAATCGCTGATCAGCATCCTTGCAGTGA
The DNA here is from genome assembly GCA_049597355.1 of Luteolibacter sp. Lineage (GTDB taxonomy): Bacteria > Verrucomicrobiota > Verrucomicrobiia > Verrucomicrobiales > Akkermansiaceae > Luteolibacter. The sequence goes on along the minus strand of JBMYMN010000108.1, from coordinate 689 downwards.
TGGCAGTGTAGCCCCAGAATAATGACATGGTTCAACGCAGCGGTATCCTCTTGGTGGTGTCCGGCCCCTCCGGATCTGGCAAGACAACGCTCTGTCGCCGACTTGCGGAAGCTGAGGAAGCTCACTACTCCATCTCCTGCACCACCCGCGCCCCGCGCGAGGGTGAAGTCAATGGGCGTGACTACCACTTCCTCACCCACGATGAGTTTAAGGAGCGAGTTGACGCAGGTGAGTTTCTGGAGCATGCGAAGGTCCATGGTAATTATTACGGATCATTGATCAGCGAGGTGCTCGAACATATCGAAAACGGCACGGATGTTGTGATGGATATTGACGTGCAGGGTGCTGCTCAAGTGAGAGCCTGTCCCGATTCCCTGATCCAGCGGGCGATGGTGGATCTGTTTGTGATGCCGCCCAGCGGTGACGAGTTGCGATCGCGTTTATCCGGGCGTGGCACGGACAGTGATGAAGTCATCGATGTGCGGATGAAGAATGCGCTGGAGGAGATGCAGAGTTGGGACCTCTACAATTTCGTGCTCCATTCTGGCGACCGCGATGAGGACTACAGGCGTTTTCTATCACTGCTTGTCGCCGAACGGATGCGTGTGGGACGGATGCATGACTGACGCATCCTGCGCTTGCACGCTTGCTTTCGTTCGCGGACCTTATGCAGAACCCCTCTGGTTGAT
>JBMYMN010000107.1:0-9200 GCA_049597355.1 Luteolibacter sp. | reverse complement strand
AACACCTTCCCCGCGTGGCCTCTCGGACAACCCTTCCGCATGATGTGCCACAACGGCGAAATCAACACCGTTGAGGGCAACCGCAACTGGATGAGCTCCCGCGAGGAATTCTTTGAGTCGTCAATTTGGGGCGACGATATTGATCTAATACGCAATCTGATTCGCGAAGGAGAGTCAGATTCTGCATCTCTGGACCATGCTCTCGAGTTGTTGGTGCTATCGGGTCGTTCGTTGGAGCATGCCATGTGCATGCTCATTCCACCCGCGTATCGAAATGATCCCGGCATCACAGATGAAGTAAGGGCTTTCTACCAATACATTCGCTCGTACTCAGAGCCTTGGGATGGTCCAGCGGGTCTGGTTTTCACCGATGGCACCAAGCTCTGTGCTTCTCTCGATCGTAATGGGTTGCGTCCTTCCCGCTACAAACTGACTTCGGACGGGTTACTCTACATTGGTTCAGAAATAGGCGCAGTGGTCATCGACGACGCCAAAGTCATCCGAAAGGGTCGTTTGGGTCCCGGCCAGATGATTTCCGCCAACACGGCCACTGGTGAATTCAAATACGACAAGGAAATTAAGGAGGAGCTGGCCCGACAGCAGCCCTACGGCCGCTGGCTCGATGAAAATCAACTTCAGTTGCGCGACTTCGTCTCTCCCAATCCTCACGAACCAGACTTTGACATCAAGCCAACGAGTCGCTCGCGTCAGCAGGTGGCACACGGAATCTCCAAGGAGGAGTTGGATATGGTTTTTCCGCCCATGATCAAGGGTTCACAGGAAGCTGTATTCTCTATGGGAGACGACATCCCGCTCGCTTTCCTATCCAGTTATCCCCGCCTCCTATACACCTACTTCAAGCAGCTCTTCGCGCAGGTGACCAATCCCCCCATCGATCCAATTCGCGAGTGGGCAGTCATGTCGCTCGAAGCGGGTATTGGTGAAGAGCGCAACCTGCTTGCTCAAACTCCTGAGCATTGCCGAACTGTGCAACTGGAGAGTGCCATTCTCTACGAGCATGAAATGGAGCGACTCAAGCAGCTTCAGGAACATGGGTTTGAGGCGAGAGTCATCGACATGACCTGGCCCTTAGTGTCAGGAGCGGCTGGACTAAAGGTGCGTCTTGATGAGATCTGCTTAGAGGTAGAGAAATCGGTGGAAAGTGGTCACAGCATTTTGGTGCTGAGTGATCGCGGTATATCTGCCCAGAGAGTTCCCATACCCACTGTGCTTGGCATCGGAACTGTTCATCATCATCTCAACCGTATTCGCCGCCGCCTGCGTGCTTCCTTGGTCGTGGAGACGGGTGAGGCTCGTGATGTTCACCAAATCGCCTGCTGCTTTGGCTTCGGTGCCACCGCGGTTTGCCCCTATCTGGGGTATTCCACTGTGCGTCAACTGGCCGGACATCATGATTTGGGAGCAGCTAAGGCCATGGGAAACTATCGCAAAGCCCTAGAGAAAGGACTGCTTAAAATCATGTCCAAGATGGGCATTTCTGTACTCAACTCGTATCAGGGAGCTCAGATCTTCGAAGCCATTGGTATTGGCGATGAGGTGGTAAATTTTTCTTTCACTGGCGTGCAATCCAAAATTGGAGGTATCGGCTTTGAACATATTGCCGAGGAGTCCCTTACCAGGCATCGTGCTGCCTATGAGCCTGAATTGGCAGAAGGCGAAATTCTCAACCTCGGAGATCCGGGTTACAACCGTTATCGAAAGGCTGGCGAGCGTCACATATACAGCACCGAGGTGATCAAAAATTTTCATACCTATGTGAAGAGCGGCAAACCTGAGGACTACGAGCAATACGTTCGTGTTTCGCTGGAAACTCATCCGGTGGCGATCAAGGACCTATTGGAGTTCGTGCCTGCTGCCAATGGGCCCATTTCTATCGAAGAAGTGGAGCCGATGGAGAATATTCGTCGCCGTTTCACCACAGCTGCGATGTCATTGGGGGCTCTCTCACCAGAAGCTCACGAGACACTTGCCATTGCTATGAACCGTATTGGCGGTCGTTCGGACTCTGGTGAAGGTGGTGAAGACCCCGTCCGCTTTAACCCCTACCCGAATGGTGATCTTGCGCGCTCCTCCATCAAGCAGATTGCCTCGGGCCGCTTCGGCGTATCCGCTTACTATTTGGTCAATGCCGACGAATTGGAAATCAAGATGGCTCAGGGCGCTAAACCTGGTGAGGGTGGTCAGTTGCCCGGCCACAAGGTCAACCATCTCATCGCACGACTGCGCAACACGCAGCCAGGTGTGCAGCTCATTTCTCCCCCACCCCATCACGATATCTATTCCATCGAAGATCTGGCTCAACTCATTCACGACCTCAAGGAAGTCAACCCTCGTGCACGGGTGACAGTGAAACTAGTGGCGGAAACTGGGGTAGGCACCGTGGCCGCGGGTGTGGCCAAGGCATCTGCCGACAACATCTTGATTTCCGGTCACGATGGTGGCACCGGCGCGTCTCCCCTGTCCTCTACAAAACACGCGGGAAGCCCATGGGAGCTGGGACTTTCCGAGGTCCAACAGGCTTTGATGATTAACAATCTTCGAGATCGCGTGATTGTGCGCACCGACGGTGGTATTCGCAACGGCCGAGATGTGGTCACTGCGGCCATCCTCGGCGCTGAGCAGTTCAACTTCGGCACCTCGGCGATGATTGCCATGGGGTGTGTCTACGTTCGTAAGTGCCACCTCAACAATTGCCCTGTGGGCGTGGCCACCACCGATCCCAAATACCGCGCCAAATTCAAGGGTACGCCAGAAATGGTCATCAACTACTTCACGGCTGTGGCCGAGGAAGCTCGCGGCCATATGGCAGCCTTGGGCGTGCGTTCATTGGATGAACTCATCGGTCGTCCTGGATATCTTCAACAACGCTCTGTGCCGGATCACCCCAAGGCCAACACGGTGGATCTTAGTCCCATTCTCAAGGACGTGGGTCCTGAGCTTGCTGAGTATCTCGAGAAGCCTGAGGATGAAATTTCGCGCATTAGTGTTCGGGAGCGCAACGATGGCATCGCTAAGCCCGCTCTCGACTTACAGATCCTCGCCGACTTGCAGAAGATGCTGACCGGCAACGGTGAAGCACCCGACGTGCACTACGGCGAAGGCTCGGTGGATGTGAAGCTCCTCGAGGCCATTCGACTAATGCCCGACCGCGCGGCAATGACCCTCGAATACGATGTGGTCAACACCGACCGCAACATTGGCACGCGTCTCTCAGGTCGTATTGCGGAAGTCCATGGCGACCATGGGCTCCCTCAGTCCACTATGAATCTTAAGCTGAATGGAACTGCGGGTCAGTCCTTTGGTTGCTTCCTTGTTCAGGGAGTTCGCATGATTCTCACCGGTGAGGCCAATGATTATGTCGGCAAGGGCATGGCGGGTGGTGAAATTATTCTCAAGACCTCAGAGAATGCTGGGTTTGATCCAGCCACCAACACCATCTGCGGCAATACCTGTCTTTATGGAGCAACCGGTGGCTATCTCTTTGCTCAGGGTCGTGCCGGTGAGCGCTTTGCCGTCCGCAACTCGGGCGCTACCGCAGTAGTTGAAGGCGTGAGTGACCACGGCTGCGAATACATGACCAACGGCACCGTGGTGATTCTGGGCAAGACGGGTCGTAACTTCGGCGCTGGAATGTCAGGTGGCACCGCTTACGTCTACGACATCGATGGCAAGTTCTTCTCCCGGGTGAATACCGAGATGGTGGTGGCGTTGCCGGTAAAGCGACCCCAGGATATCGCGATCATGAAGGAGCTCATCGAAAAATACGCCACGGAAACAAACAGTGCTCAGGCCAAAGCCCTGCTCGACAATTGGGACGATGCTGTCACCAAGATGGTGCGAGTGATTGCCAAGGAGCGTGCCGATTTGGAAGCAGCCGAGGAGGTGCATGAGGCTGCCAGTACACCCAAACAGACCTGAGCTTGTGTCGGCCCAACTTGAGCTTCAGTATCACTGCGTGTCAGACAAATCCAAAACTGCGCATCCTCAAGTGATGGTGATGTGGGTGACCTGGTTCGCGATTTTCGCGGGTCTCTTCATCATCCATCAATTTGCCGCACCCATACCGGAGGGTGCGGGCATCATCGGGATGTTTGCGGTACCAGTGGAGCAGACGAATGAACGCTCATTAATGCTCTCCATGTCCATTGCCTGTGTTCTGATTTCCGCTCCAATCTACGCGGTCAAGAAGCTCAAAGAGTTCACTTCCCAAGAAGCCGCATGAAACAAGTCACCATATACACCGACGGAGCCTGTAAGGGTAATCCGGGGCCTGGTGCCTACGGCGTGGTGTTGCTGTTTGGTGAACATCGCAAGGAAGTCTCGGCAGGATACCGTCTCACCACCAACAACAGGATGGAGCTCCTCGCTGCGATCACGGCTCTCAATCTGCTTCAGCAGCCCTGCAAGGTGGAACTACACTCAGATTCCAAATACCTCGTTCAGGCCATGAATGATCGCTGGATCGACGGCTGGCAGAAGAAGGATTGGGTCAATTCCAAGAAGGAACCGGTGAAGAACAAAGACCTGTGGCTTCAGCTTCTCGATGCCATCGGATCCCACGACATCACCTGGAAGTGGGTCAAAGGTCACGCAGGCAACACCGAAAACGAGCGCTGCGACGAACTGGCCAATGAGGCGGTGATTGCAGACGGCCTCTTGGAAGACGAAGGCTTCGAAGCTTAGGGTCGTCTATTCAAGCGCTTTCTCGATCTCAGAAGCCACTTTTTCGGCCAACCAAACGTTGCCCGCATGATTGAAGTGAACGTCACCAGGTTTGGTGGCGATATCGGGTAATTTCTCCAAGGCATGACTGTGGAGATCATTGATGGCGATACCGTGCCTCTTCATGATCTCCGCGGCGATCGTATTGTATTTGAGGTCATCTCCCACCTTGCGGCCGGCCTCGCCTTCAGGAACCGGGGTGATTGCACACCAGATAAGCTTGGCTCCGGTTTTCTTGAGCTGCACGACGCAGGCCTCGAGATCCTTGCGGTATTGTTTTGGCGTGGAGGAGACGGTGCCATTCACCTTGTCACGTTTGCCTTGTGCCTTGGACTCAGGGTGGCGGTAGCAGAGGTCCCATAGGCCCCAATTGAAGTGGATGATGTCCCACCTTGTGTCACCGATCCACTTAGGCAGTTCCTCAGCCCCATAGCTTGCTGTCTGGCCATTGCCGGGAATGCGATGAACGTTGGCTTTACCTGCCAACTTCTTGCGGACATCCACCGTGTAGCCAATCGAGATGGAGTCACCGATGAGCAGAACTCTTGGTAGATCCTCTCTATCATTGGGATTGGCAAAGGCCTTCTTGAACTCAGGACCCTCGTAAAGTTCTTCACTCGAAGCGAGCGGGGTTGAGGTCTGACCATGGGCAAGACCTATGGCCATCAGTAAGAGCAGAACCGAGAATCTCATGAATACGCGAATCAATGAGCCACGCGAATGCGCTCGCTGCCGTAAATCACTCGGACGCGATCACCGATGTTGAAAGTTTCACCTTCTTGATATTGCTGTACAAAAGACACCGGATTGGGTTCGTCGTCCATTTGAATGGTGATTTCGATACCCTGTTTATTGCCAATTCCCTGCTGAACGGCACCACCCGCTGCTGCACCCACAGCAGCGCCACCGAGTATCCCCAGTGTCTCTCCGCTTCCTCCGCCAACTTGGCTGCCTGCGATGGCACCGGCGAGGGTGCCGATGGCTGTGCCAGCATTTTGACCACCTTGAATTTTGACATAACGCATACTTTGGACAGTGCCGATGCGTATGGTCTGTGCTCGCCCGACCTCATCGCGTGAAAATGATGAACCGCTGAGGTCTTTGGGAAAGCAGGAGAACAAAGCCAGTGGAATCATTAGGCTAAAAATTATGGAGAATATTTGTTTCATATCTGACGTGAATTTGAATCACAAATACGGGCGAATACGGTCTTTGGTTTCAATTAGGCTCGCTAACATCCCAAATATTCATTTTTTGCTCAAGTTTCATGTTCCTGAGATGGCAATGAATCTTGATTTGCGATGTTTGAATTCACCCTCATCTTTGAAGTTGCCAAAGCACCTTAGTCCGCCCATTTTTCTTTCCGTTATGGCCAATCCCACCAACGTTCTCTCCAGTGGTATCGAAATCACAGGTTCCATCCGCTTCAGTAACGATATGATCATCGATGGCAAAATTGAGGGTGAAATCACATCGGACAAAGGCAAGGTGACCATTGGTGAAAACGCCACTGTCAATGGCGATATCTCCGCCGGTGAAGTGAAGGTGTACGGTAAAGTTGAAGGCAAGATCACTTCCCAGCGCTGTGAGCTGAAGGATAAGTCCCGCATCAACGGCGACATCAAATCCAAGGTCTTCTCCATGGAAGAAGGTGCTGCCCTCTCCGGTCGCACTGAGATTGGTGGCTAAGGTCGCTTGCTGAGCCAATCAGCATCCTCATACCTCACCTGCAACTGACGCAGGACATCTTCGGGCGGTTCTTCCGTGAAGACTGCCCATTTGTTTTGGCTGAGCGAATCGGCCAAGCGCTCCGCCCTCAATTTGGAAGTGTCTCCGTTGGCAATGAGGGACACAGAGCCCTGGTGCATGAGTCCATCTTTGGTGCGCTTCTGTCCCGCTCCGGCAATCTTATGATCGGATGCATCTATGAGATCGTGAGTCACCGGATTCTCAAAACAGGAGTTAGCTCCAGTTTCCTGATGGCCTCCGCTGAGTGATGCATCCAGTCCTTCTGGCTGTAGAGCCTCAGCTAAGGCCTGATGAATCCATTGATAGCTTTCCGCTCCGCTCAGTCGCTGATCGCTTGACCTAGCTGGAAGGAACAGTGTGTAGGGCCAATCTCGGCGATGATCGACCGTGCCGCCACCAGTCCAGCGTCGCACCCAGTGTTTGAGTTCAGGAAAGACACTCTGCGCTACGCGAAGGCTATCGAAATAGCCGCAGCTCCCCCACTCTCCCTGCCAACGGTAAACGCGCAGAATGGGTGTGCTGAGACCCATTAGCCATTCATCCACCGCCATGGACTCAGGGCCGGTGCGGGCTACGGGATCGATCCAGAGTTTGAGGTTGTTCAACCTCATGCCTTCTGCAGCACGACTCGGTAATGCAGAGTGCCCGCCTTCTCCTTGTCGGTTTTTGCGATCATCAGTACCTGCTCCTCCTTGGGATGGCGCCGTAGAATCACATCGGTCTCATTGAGCTCCTGATCGGGGAAATACATCTGGGTGGTCAGCTCCACGTAGCCACGCTTGCTGACCTTGAAGTGGATGTGGGGCGTGCGCTTGTGGCGCTTGGATATGGGATAGGCTCCGGGAACGATGGTCTTGAACTTGAAGCCACCCTCTTTGCCGCTTGGAACAATAGCCCAGCCCTGGAAGTTCTCATCCTTGGGCGCAGGATTCTTGTCGTGGGGGTGATGATATTTGCCCTCAGCATTGGCCTGCCACAGATCAACGGTGGCGTCCTCAATGGGATTACCTTCTGTATCAACCACCTGGCCGATGATGAATACCTGCTCACCCTTAGCAACGCCCTCTTGGCCCTCCACTTGGGTCAGATCGAAATCCTTATCCTTTTGGGCCTGAATGGGATAAAAGGGCCCCTCCGTCTGCTTGGGAGTGGGCTTGAGTTTGTCGGCACCTGCGGCAGACCCGGCAGCACTGATACCGGCCGAAGAGCCGAAGATGAAGAATTTGCGGCGGCTGAGTTTCACTCCTTCAGCATCCACCACTTTTCCCTGAACTCAAGTTCTAAGGCGTCGATGAAGCTCAGGGAATGAGTTTCTCCATGTCTTTGATGGCTCTTGTTGTGGTATCTTCAATGTTGAGATCTGGGGATAGCGTGAAACCATAAGACTCATTGTCAATGTATCTCATATCCAGAATGATCTGATATTCCTCGCTGAAGGAATCAATGATGTGACGTCGCAGAATGGCGTGAGTGAACGAGTAGTTGTTCGACTCCGCGATCATGACATGGATTGTCGCCAATTTCTCTTCAAGAGCTTGATGGTCTGCCTTGAGCTTTTTGAGTGTTTCCGAGTCATCCTCCCTCAGAACTTCTGCCAGCAGCATCTCACGCTTCTGAATTAACTTAGCGACTTTCTTTTTCACGTCATTCCCTGCAGTCAGGAAATGGAAAAAGTCATTGGAAAAGGTGCGGTGAATCTGCCCGAAATTGACTTTTGCGATCTTGATTCTCTGCTCTTCCTGTGCACTGAGATGGTTGAACGAAACGAGTACAAGGCATGGAAATAGAAGCAGTTTTAGGATATTTAGAGTCATGGTAATGACTAATATTACAAATATAATATATTTTTAGTATTATATATGGAGGTGTGCGCGAAGGAGTTATTTCCTAGCCCGCTTTCCCCAGGAATCCCTGAGCGCCACGGTGCGGTTGAAGACGAGCTTGCCGGTTGCGTGGTCTTTGGGGTCGGCAAAGAAATAGCCCGTTCGCTCGAACTGGCAGGAGAAGCCTGCTGCGCAGTTGGCTAGGCTCGGTTCCACCTTGGCGGTGACGGTATTTAGTGAGTCCGGATTGAGCACAGAGAGGAAGCCGCCATCGGCTCCATCGGGATCTTCAGTGGTGAAGAGTCGGTCGTAGATACGGACTTCGGCATCCAAACCAGTCGCTGCATCCACCCAATGGATGGCGGCCTTGCACTTCACGCCTTCGGGGGCGTCCTGGCCGACGGTATCGGGTAGGATCTTGGCATTGATGACGCTTACTTGGCCATCAGCGTCCTTCTCGAATCCCGTGCACTGGATGATGTGACCGCCACGCAGGCGGACGTAGCGCTCGGGCCCGAGCCGGAAAAACTTCTTCGGCGGGTCCTCCATGAAGTCGTCGCGCTCGATGTAGACTTCGTTTGAAATCGGAACCTGGCGGTCGCCCATGTCAGGATTCTGCGGATGGTTGGGCACGGTGGCGGTTTCCATGGGCTGTTCGCCCCAGTTCTCCATTACTACCCTCACCGGATCGAGCACGGCCATGCGACGTTCGGCAGAGCTGTTGAGATGGTTGCGCACTTCATTCTCCAGAACAGCAACATCGGTGATGCCCTTGTATTTGGTGATGCCCGTGCCGACCACAAAGCTACGAATGGCTTCTGCGGGGTAGCCACGACGACGCATTCCCGAGATGGTCGGCATGCGGGGATCGTCCCAACCGGAGAC
>JBMYMN010000106.1:0-9229 GCA_049597355.1 Luteolibacter sp. | reverse complement strand
GTCCAGAGCTGCAACTCCGGCGGTGTTTTTTTCAGCTTGCTTGGGAAGCTTGCCATCATCACCGGTGATCTTGGTAATATGCAAACCGGGTTTGGTGCCGTGACGGACAACGACTTCATCACCGGGGGAATCGATGGCAAAACCGAGGACGTCATAGCCACAGGCCACGTTAGCAACGGTGGCAGGAGCGAAGACTCGTATATCAGATGGGTTGGACATGGGCGGGGTGGAAAAGACTAGAGTTACAAAAGTCAGCGCGATCAGTTGTTGTGCTGTATTTGTTATTCACAACGGCAAATTTTTGAAGCCTCATGATGTGAAAATGTATATCGCCTACTTTGTGCCTGGAGCAGAATACGCGGTGCATACACGAGAGTAAAAGTTCGGAAGATGAACAGCCTTCTCTGGGACGTCACACGCATTGAGAGCGGCGGGTGGGTCGCGACGAGCGACCCATAGATCTGCCAGATAGATCAGGAATTTTGCTCACGAATCACCTGCAGCGTGGTCGCAACCTTTTCCTTCATTTCTTTGCCCGGTTTGAACTTCACCACTGCACGCGCGGGAATGGGCACATCTTTGCCAGGGTTCTTCGGATTGCGGCCAATTTTGGCCTTCATTTCGCGCACCTGAAAGGCGCCAAAGTTGCGCATTACGACCGAATTACCCTTAGATAAAGAGTCGGTCACTTCATCGATTAGGGTTTGGACGACCTCGAGTACATCTTGTTGGGTCAACTCGAGACCTTTGGAGCCGAGTTTATTCGTGATGCTAATCGCGAGTTCGCGTTTGGTAATGGTAGCCATGGTGCTGACGGCAGTGATGAAAAGTGATGCCGCGTATTGATAAACCCTGATATGCATTTGTCCCGTTAAAAATTCAGAAAAACCAATGAGTTATGAATTTTTCCCCTTGAAATACGGCGGTCTCCGTCCAGCACCAACATAGTGCTGCGTAAATGCAATTTCGCTACACGGGTCAGAGCGTCCTTTCCGTGGGATTGGGCCAGACTTCTGCCTGCTCCAATGACGGCATCCGAGGCTCCCAATGAAAGTTGTATTCCCGAAGCTGTGTTGGTCTTTTCGACCAAGTCGAGGAAGCGTTCACGTGCCAAGAAAGATGCTGCGATAACTGCGACATCATTGTCAGCTTTGCTGCGCTGCTTCAGATGAATTTGGACTCCTTGTTTTTTGAGGGCGTCCTGTAAAACTTTGGGCTGCGCAAACCGATCACACAGGGCACGTGGGCAAGATGGTTCTGAATGATGAAGTTTTTCAATCACACGGATATGCCCCCCAAGCCAGCATGGAGCTTCTCTTGAAATTCAAAAGCTTGCTACTTAAGGGTGATCCGCGGGGTCTCGACTTACACAGAGCTGGGGGCGGTGGTGTAGGAGTTCACGCCGATGATTGTGGTCCAATCATGAATGTAAGATCATCAGAAACCACAGTTGAAGACCACTGCGGTAATGGGAGAATGTTGCATGCGCGCGCAATTGCATGCGCACACAGGTTACCTCGCGGGAAGAGAGTCGTAGAGCTGCTCGAGAGCAAGGATACTGTAGGAAGTTACCAATACGGCGTTGGACTCCATGAATCGACCGTTGTCATTGACCCACGATCCATTCTCACGTTGTAGCTGTAGAAGTTTGGAGCCGAGTTCCGTGCGCCAGTCCACCTCAGTGCCATCGGTCAAAGGTAGTGTATCCATTTGTGCAGCGGTAAGTGCCTTGGCCATCGCCTGGAAGTAATAGTAAATGCCTTGAGGCCCAAGGCCTGGATTTTCATCAAGGGTGTAATTATCGCCCAACCACGATTTCATGGCACTCACCCGCGGGTCATTGATATCGACTTTGGCATAGATCATGGAGAGCATACCAGCATAGGTCATTGAACCATAGGAGCGCAGTGCTACGCGACCATCTTTGGCTTCAATGTCTTTGCCTTTGGATTGCCCGGGCGCATAGATCACTCCACCCTTTACGCGTGGATCATCATTTGCCCATTCCTGATCGTTGGTTTCCTCGAGATTCTGGCAACGAGACAGGAAAGTCAGTGCGGCGTCCCAGTTCAGTGAGGGTTGCTTGCCGTATTTGCCATCTGCGACGACAGATTCGGAAAGTGCGATCGCTTCAATAGCTAGGTATGTGGTAGAGAGGTTTGTGTAGCTGTCATCCGACCCATAGCCGATTCCACCATCGTTGTGATTGTCTGCTTTGCCCTTTTCTCCCTCATCCCACTGGGCACCAACCAGATATTTGCGAGCCTTGACGATGGCAGGTTCAAATTCCTTACGGCCGGTGGCTAACAATGAGGTCAGGGATGTGGCGGTGTTGTAGGTGCCGAGGCCACGATTGTAGAAACCACCATCCTCCTTCTGCTGCTTCAGCAGCCACTGGTAACCCTGCTCAATTCTGTCTGAGAACTTACCATTCTCCCTCTTGACGTTGGGATCTCGTACTATTGCGTTGAGCGCTAGCGCACTGAAGGCGGGTATTTCATTGTCATCCCAGTAGCCATCGGCTTTTTGTTGTTCCAGCAACCAGTTGTTACCTCTAGCGATGGACTGTTCGATTTCCTTTCTTAGTGATGCATATTTGTCAGCTTGAGCTGAATTGATGCTGAGACCAAGAATGAGGCTGCAAGTGATGAGATGTTTCATAACAATGAACTTCGTCTGCCGTGTGGCTTTGGGGAATGTTAGAATCGTGTTTTGCCGCTGGGTTGAGTGACTACAGGATCTTACCGGATTGTTTTCGTGTGCTGGTGGCCGACTGTCCTGAATTTCATGTGGCTCAGGAAATGGTTTGAAGGCTCTCACCCAACGCCAACCATAATATTCGTGAAATATGAGTATCCAGAAGTTTGCCAGACAAATTTTGACCGTCTGGCTTAGGTAGTGGTCGAAACTTATCCATTTCCTTCAAGTGAAGCCTAATGATACGGTAGAGGCTATGCTTCAGCATCTCATCAAGACCGTCCATGCTGTCTACGGGGGTGGAAAACGAGAGGATTTCTGTCGATGTGCTATTTTCGGTGGGCCCTGACATCCAGATGGCGACTGGAGCCAATCCTTCATCTACAAGATCCTCATCTCCCGCACTGACTTTGGTTTCGATGGTGATAACTCCCGATGATGCTTGCTGCATATCTGCGCCTACTCGTTTGAGAATAGGATCAAGCAATGCAGCGGTGGTGGGGCCGGTACCTGCTTGTATGACCACGATGAGACCATCGGTGGGATCCTCGTTCCATGGCGGAGTGGTTTTCTTGAGTTCTGCAATTCGATCGGCCGCTAGCTGGCATTCTCGGGCATCAGCCTGGGACGAATCGATGACCCTCTCCCAGCAAGTCAGAGCTCGCTCGGGATAGTTTTCGGATAGCAATTCCGCAAGATCAATGAGGTATTGGGTGCCGTGCCTCGCTTCCAGTTGGAAATCGTCAAGGCGAGGAGGGGTCGCGAGATGTTCTGGAAGAATGACAGCAACAGGCGATGTATTCTGAGTGGGGTGGCTTGGGACAAGCGCGTTTCCCATACCCTGCGCGGTTGGATTGGCCTGGGTTGCCGCCGCACGGATAAGGTTCAGATCATATTCACTGGGCGTCGACAGGAAGTCACGTGAGCGGGTGCTCATCGACCAACTGATGACGATGGTTAGAAGGCAGCTCGCTACGCAGATAGGTAAGGAGACTCGCATAACCAATCATGTTCCCTCGACCGACGATCTGCAAAGAAAAACGTCCGACTGGCAAGCCAATCGGACGTTCACCAAATTTGGGAGATGAGATTAATCAGCACTCTTTACTTGAAGCGCACGTTTGCCGACGCGCTCGCGAAGGTAGTGAAGTTTTGCACGGCGCACTTTGCCACGCTTAACCACCTCGATTTTGGAGATGCGGGGAGTATGAACGGGGAATACACGCTCAACGCCTTCGCCATACGAAATCTTACGCACGGTGAACGAGGCATTAACTCGGGTGCCACGGCGGGCAATCACCAAACCTTCAAAAATCTGAATGCGCTCCTTGCCGCCTTCAACCACGCGACAATGGACCTTCACCCAGTCACCTACGTTGAAGTCGGTGTCCTGTTTGACCTGTTCTTTTTCGATTTTATCAATGATGTTCATGAAGGCCTCTTCCTATGTAAAACGGCTAATGCACTGTGATTGGCGTGGTTCGAATCGTGCGGGGGAGGAACATCTAGCGATCAGATTGCGCAATTGCAACTGCGAAATTCCAGAAAACCAAGCGAATCTGAGGAGAGTGTCAAAATGAGGCAATTCAAGGGGTATACCAACAATGCGTGTGAAGTTTAGAGGCCCTTATGCACCAGAGAAAAACCATTTTGATTGAGTTGTTTGGTGAGTCCGCGCGCAGTAGTTGCCCTCCAGGCATCGATCGTACCACCCAGAGTTTCGATGGCCTGAGCGCTCCAGATATTACATACACGGGGGATGAAGTATTTGTGACGACTCTCAACCTGGAGGCCTTTGCCCCAGCTGGATGCACGAACGACAATGGGTTTCCCATCTTCACCGTATTTCGTGCATTGATTGAGAAAGTGGGCAAGATACGGGCCTCGGCTGGCTGGAAAATTTGCCTTCCACAGATTTTGGTTCGGTTTCACTGAGGTTACAGGTCGATTGATGCCAATCAGCTCCATCACAGCGGGAGTGGATGTGCAGATCACACGAAACCATTGGTGGAGATTACCTATGCCTTCGTCGGAATAGGCGTTGGTGTTGCCCCAACTGACTACAACGGCGCGCGGTTTGCCCAAGCCTTCAGGTGAGACATAACCTGCATCAACGAGCCAAGGATAAGGAAACACCAAGCCTGTATGATAGCCATCAGAGTGTAGCCAAACCTCGACGGACTCAGCATTCTTTGAATGCGGCGTGTTTCGGGGGGTGTATGGCTCCACTGGTAGTCGCAAACTACAACTGCACAGTGCAAAAGCGCTTAATACGATTGCGGTCAGGCGCATGATTGTAGGCCTGTGCTTTCCGACGATTGGTATGGGGAATTCCTCCTTAGCTAAGAAAGGAGCATACGTATTCGCAAATGCAGTCCTCGACTGTAATGGTGAATCCACTGTTACCTGGGACATTGAAAGAAGAGCCTGGCTTTATTTCGAGGTTCTCATCAGTTTTATCGATTACTACCGTGCAATTTCCCGAGATAATTTCCATTAGCTCCGGGGCTTCAGTTCCGAAGTGATACTCACCAGGATAAATCAAGCCGAGAGTTTTGTGTTCTCCCTCGGAGGTGACCAACGTATGGGAGACCACCTTGCCGTCAAAGTAGATGTTGGCTTTCGACTCTATAGTGGCGTTGTTGAATGTCATGGTGATGTTTGAGGTGGCAAAACCACAGCGTCTTGGGAAGCTGATTCGACTGGCAGGCCATATTTTTTCCAAGCTTTCCAGCCACCACTAAAGGTGCGCACGTGATAACCATGCTTAGCAATGGCTCTTGATACAGTACGTGCATCGTGACAACCGATGCCGTTGCAATAGACAATGATCTCGTGGTTTTTGTCTGTCGCCTCCATAAGTTTTGTGTTCAGAGCAATAACGGCCTCGTTCAGAGTCTTTCCCGTGGGCAGGCTGATGGCACCTGGAATGCGCCCCTGTTTGTAGAACCACAGATCACGAGAATCGATGAGCAGCAGCTCTCCACGTTGATGCTTGAGGAAGAATTCCTCAAATGCAATCGACGTGATGCGCCCGCGCTCAATATCCTTTTGATTCGTCTGAGAGTCCTTGCCTACCTCCATATTTGTATATGGGGCGTGTCGGCATGCCCCCAGCAAGACGATTAGCGCGATCAAGAAAACCTCGAAGCATGCAATGCCCATTGCGGCTATTGGATCTCAAGAAGTTGGACATCAAAGATCAGCATACCGGCAGGTGCGCCCGGTGGAGGATTTTTTCCATATGCGAGTTCTGCAGGAATCCAGAAGCGACGAGTTTCACCTTCGACCATCAACTGTACGCCTTCTGTCCAGCCGGCAATGACACGATTGAGGGGGAAGGCAATGGGCTCACCACGGGCAACTGAGGAATCGAACATTTTGCCATCCGTAGTCCAGCCACTGTAGTGAACGAGTACATTGTCGGTGGCTTTGGGATGCACTTTTCCAGTGCCCTTCTTGATTACGCGGGAAGCAAGGCCAGATGCTGTTTTTTCGGCATTGTCAGGTACAGCGGCCACATCTTCAGGCACTGGAGGAGGTTTGGGAGCCTCCTTGATGTCCAGCAATTCGACGTCGAAGACAAGCATGCCGGCTGGACGCCCGGGCATATTATTGTAGGCCAGCTCTACGGGAATCCAGAAGCGCCGTTTTTCGCCTTCGACCATCAATTGAAGTCCCTCGGTCCAGCCCTTGATCACACGGTTCAGCGGAAAGCTTGCTGGGTGCCCGCGTTGTACAGAGGAGTCGAACATTTTACCATCGGTGGTCCAACCAGAATAGTGGACAGTCACGGTATCCGCTTTTCCGGGCTTCTTCTCACCTGTGCCAGCCTTCAGCACTTTTGAGGCAAGGCCACTTGCGGTTTTGATGGAATCGGCAGGCGGAGCTTTGACGTCTTGTGGTGTGTCGGGCACGTTGTTTTGGGCGTTGAGGTTGGACAGAGTGAGGAGGAAAATCAGGGCGATCAGGCTACCCTTGGCGGCGCGTTTGGTTGATGTCGCTTTCATAGGTGTAGCTTCGGTCTCACAGAGCTGGTGTCAATCTCGCAGGCTACGGCTCACCGCTGCGTATTGCGCTCACGAACCAGTAACTCAGTCGGTTCGCCGCAGAAGGGGCAGCGAAAGTAATTCTTGAACAAAATGCTGTTGGCGACCTGCAGTCGGTAGCTACCCAGAAATTTTCTAGCATTGCGGTTCTTTACACAGTTTTTCGCTGCAAGAACCGGCATCATGCACAGGGGGCATTTGGCTCTCATTGCTGCCAACCACTGAGAGATACCACTGATGATAAACGCTATCAGCAAAATGATGGCCACCAGCATACTTACAAAGCTAGGCTCCAAGAGGGCGTATACCATGCCCAAGGGGGAACCAAAAAGCGTGATGAAATAACACCAAACAAGTAAGGCCGCGATACGAAAGCGCCAGATGATGGCTATGGAGGGGAGTCGATGCATGACATCAGCAGGGGGGGCTGCCAAAAAAGCTGTGTTACTGTAGAAGTCAGTGCGTGATCGGCAAGTGTATCTTCTGTTCTGTGGTTTTTTATAACAGCGACAATGGAGAGGTCACTGGAATAAGTGGAGCTGATCATGAATTGGCGGGGAGTGCCCACGCAAAGGATGGGCCAGAATTTGATCGATATCGGCAATCAACTCCGGATCAGGGACTTGCTGACCCAAAATAATCTGACGAATTTGTCGTGACCACTCATCCGCCTCTCCACCACGAATCTGGGATAAGGCATAGGCGATCTGACTGATGTGGCCGCTGCCTCGCAACTGACGGTCGACACGTTTGAGCCATGCCTGAATAAAGGGGCGATTGGTGGGCTGCAACGACACGGCTTTGATTTTGGTGGGTCGGGGACCGAGGTCAAGGATTCAGGTCTCCCGGCCTTTTAGTTCATGTATCTGGTCGCGCAGATGGGCGGCGCGCTCAAATTCCAGCTTCGAGGCGGCTTCGCGCATCTGCTCCTCGAGTTCGGAAATGACCTCTAGAATGTCGTAGCCCTCTTCATCTTTGCCGACGATGGATTGGCTGAGTTTCTTACCGCTCTCATGTTCGTGAGTGTGTAGGCTCTCTTGCAACGAGCGCTGGACGCTCATGGGAGTGATCCCGTGTTCCTTATTGTGGGCCTCCTGGCGGCAGCGGCGATCACTTGAAATGTCCATCAGGCGTTGAATGGAGTCGGTTACAGTGTCGCAGAACAGTATACACTCGCCTGCAACGTGCCTTGCTGCACGACCTGCGGTTTGGATGAGTGATGTTTGGTTGCGCAGAAAGCCCTCTTTGTCTGCATCGAGGATGCAGACCAGGGAGACTTCGGGTAAATCCAAGCCTTCTCGCAACAGATTGATGCCGACCAAGACATCGATGCTGGCTGCACGAAGCTGTCGTAGAATTTCGACTCGTTCAATTGCATCGATGTCGGAGTGAATGTAACGGACCTTCAAGCCCACACCCTTGAGATACTCACTAAGATCTTCAGCAGTGCGCTTGGTGAGAGTCGTGACGAGAACTCGTTCTTCGCGTTCCACCCGTTGACGACACAGTTCAATGGTTTCGTCAATTTGACCCCTAAGAGGGCGCAGGGTGATGATGGGATCCAGCAGACCTGTTGGGCGGATAATCTGTTCAACCATGAGTGAGGTGCCTGATTTATTGACATCGAACTGGGTAACGTCCTGATCGTTGCCACTGGGTTCAACATGAAGGGAGTTGGCGGGCGGCGCACCACCATCACGCCTCGACTTCACCGGGATGAATCTTTTGTTTTCAGGCCGTGAATTGAGAATCTCAAAGGGTCCGGGCGTGGCGGAAACATAGACACGTTGATTGGTCATCTCCATAAATTCCGAGAAGCGCAAAGGACGGTTATCAAGTGCGCTGGGTAGGCGGAAACCGTGTTCCACAAGCACTGTTTTGCGGCTTTTGTCGCCTTCAAACATGCCACCAATCTGAGGAATGGTAGCGTGGCTTTCGTCGACCATCAGCATGAAATCTTGCGGAAAGAAGTCGAGCAAGGTGTAGGGCCGCTCCCCTGGCTTCCTGCCGGTGATATGGCGGGAGTAGTTCTCAATGCCTTGACAATAACCCATCTCGTTCATCATCTCCAGATCGTATTCTGTGCGCATGCGAAGGCGCTGGGCCTCGACCAGTTTGTTTTCTCTCTCCAGTTCCTCAACGCGTTGATCTGCTTCCTCGCGGATGGCGATGATGGCCCTCTTCATTTTATCGCTGGAGGAGACGAATTGCTTGGCAGGGAAGAAAGTATGACTCCTGAGGGTTTCCAAAGACTTGCCACTGGTGGTGTGAATAGAGCTGATGCGTTCGATCTCATCATCAAAAAATTCGATGCGGATAGCCGTCTCTTCCAGATAAGCGGGGCGTATTTCGACGACATCGCCACGAGCGCGGAAATGGCCGCGACCGAAGGTGATGTCGTTGCGCTCAAAGAGGAGAGCAACCAGTTGTTCCAGCAATTGTTCGCGAGTAAGGGTTTGACCAACGCGAACTGGCAGCATCAT
>JBMYMN010000105.1:0-9263 GCA_049597355.1 Luteolibacter sp. | reverse complement strand
GAGGCTTGCAGATCACACGGTTGAGTATCGCATGGCAGCTCAGAGTTGGGGAAGAATTTGCGCTAGTTTTTCACCCGCAATTGCGTTCTTCGATGCTGCGGAAAACGAGCCCAATAACCGAGCCGAATAAGGTTTACCGATTGCTGCCGTTGCCGAAGAAGATGCTGAAAGCCCATCACTCAAAAAGCTGCACCAGACGATTGCTAAACTCGCCGCCCGTCATTACCTGAAGTCAACTTCTTATGTGTTTCGGGAAACAATCGGATTTGAGTATTCGACGCGCATTACTGTCACGCGGAATTTGAGGTCAACGCCTATACTCGCTTTCTGGTTACGCCATTCGCGGATTCAGTTAAGCAGTACCTATCAACACGCAAGTAGTAACGAACGCACAGCGTTATGACAGACTATCACGGCCACAGGAGCCAAGGCTGCCATGGCATTCAGTCCCTAAATTCCCCAACAGGATCAATCTACAACCGATTTCGTTCGCCTCACAGACTCTCATGTGAACCTTTTTGTGCGTCCACATGGGCCTCCACGATCACTGGAAATTACACCGAATACGACGGGCACTCACTGGACCAGTTCTGGTCGCAGTATCATGCATCCTGGTCAAAAGACGGTGACCAGCCCGTGTACGGATGCCAATCATCTGACGCGTATGGTGCGCGGATGACACTTCGGTAACAACTTACCGCTCCGATTACGTATCATTACAATGAACTTACAATTCATGACTGCGTGGTATAATAAACATATGCATGTCAGGTTACGCTAGGTCAGCAAAGTCATGTCTCATCACACTATTCGCCATCTGCTTGTTGTCCGGTAGTGCTTCTTCCGATGATGCGGTTAAAGAGCAGGTCGAATACCCATATCTTTCATGGCGAGGAAGCCATGCAGGTAGTGGAGAATTCACCCGTGGCAGAGTTACTTCGCCAGATATCACGATGATCAGAGCGAAATTGGAGGAATTGGACTGGTCTGGAAAAGCAGATAAAGATCCCTATCTTGTGATCGTCCGCGATATGTACGCTTACATCAGAATTGAGTTGGCGGGGGAGAAAGGGAACGAAAGAGTGAGGGTTGCATGCTTAAAAATTCTCGCGCATGAGTTAACCGAAGAGAATAAAAACCAATGCAAATTGGTTTATCGGCCGCGCTCGAAGCCTCTGAAAGACAACGATCACATCCTGAACCTGCTGAATGCGTATCTGAAGAATGATAAAGAATTTGAATCTCTAGCAGAGTGGGAAACCAAGGATGGAAAGTTGCCAACAACTCAAAGCAAGTGAGTATTCGACCGAATTTGAAAATCTAGTTTCGCCAGACACGTTGCCTCAAGAAATAACAAGTTCAAAGATGAATAATAAGCACTGGACTAACACCATCCAAGTGAATCGCAACGGCATGCATTCAGGAGCTTCACTTAACCAAATATGACGATAACACACCACCACCCATGAAACACATCATTAGCGCCATCATACTGGCCATGACAAGTTGCTTGCCCAGTGCAGCAGCAGACAAAGGGATTGAGGGACTCTGCAGAGAGCTTCTCGATTCGATTGCAGCTAATGACCCTGTCGCCTACGCACAATGCTATACTACTTTCCGGCACAGAAAGAAGGCGATGGATAATTTAAACCTTCCTGCCGATGCTGTGGATAGAAAGCGCCTTTTAGGCAAGTTGCGCGACAGAAACACCACGATACGGCATTCATTCAAAATCATGCGGGATCAGATTATCGACGACTTGGCAGAAATTGAGTTCGTTTCCGTCGAGGCGAATGTGAAAACAGAGACATTCATGGGTGTTCGTACGACGGGCACGAGTCGTATTGTGTGTCGGTTCCGCGTTGATGGAGAAGAGTGGGTGCTGGACCTGGACGACGGCATCTTGCTGGATGGTATGTGGTACTTATCCGATGACCCAAGCTCTCTGGAAAACCGCTTCAAAAAGATCAACTTCAGGCCCTCGGGAAGAGATGCGGAAGGCAACATTATCTATGGACGCGTGACACAAAAGAACTAGGTCATCTCCCTATGGTTTGGTTTTTTGCGCGCTCCATGGTGCCCAACATCATGGTGACTCTGAAGTAATCCATGAAAGGTCAAGGTATCCAAAAAGTGGATTGAATAACCTGCTAATCGTCGTGAGTGTGACTTCACCTCAGTGGCCACGATCATTTTAGGATCATGCCTCTCAATAGTCTTCTCGACAGTGCTTCATCATGCGTTGAGGCAATGGAGGAGTCTCATAGCGATTGACAGAGCTATGACATTATTGATCAAACGAAACATATATGAAAAAAATCAAAGACGAAAAAAAGATCATGTTTTTAATCTGGCAGCCATCGGTATACTGTTTTGCTGTTGTGCTGGTTTTTTTGATTTTGACACTAGCTACAGATCAAGGCTCAGAAGCATATTCAGATACCCTTAAATTCTATGCGAGGTTATTTGTCCCAATGTTAATGGTATGTGCGGCAATTCACCATGTGAGTAGGGAGTTCATAAAAAAGCAATAAGCCGATTTAGCATTTCACGCTGACAGCATCACGCCGCGCGTCACACAACCGATCATCAAATGAAACCGTTGCAGATAATTCGAATTGTCATCATTGGTTTCGTGAGTCTCATGTTTTGTGGATGTGGCCTGCCTTTTGTTGGTGCTGAGTATGCAGCGCATGGCGTAAAGAATACACTCCGTTCCGATGCCCCTGATCCTGAATCAAAGTGGAATAAGTACGGATGGTGGAAACGAATTTCAGATGATCCACCCAGCTATATCCCAAAAGACTATCCGGTAACTGCACCGCGCACACGAGCGCATGGGGATTGGTTCGTTGACCAACGAGATGGAAAGCGTCTATTCGTGCCGACAGGAGATGATGTTCTAAGCGCGGACGCGAGGGTAGTCACGACGGTAAACGTGGGTGAAGCGCCCATCAGATTTCAGGGGCAATCATCTGGTGAAAATCTCAAGGCATTGATTCAATCAGGGTTATCTGTTGGACCGTAATGTTATGAAAGCTCTTCAAACTGAGGGTGAGGGGACGACGCAAATTCCCAACTAGCAAACTACCTGCGTGCCAAACCAGAAAAGCAGATTTGGAAATACGGCGTGGTGTCTCTCAAAATAGCTGATGCGCGCATATCAAGGCAGCGATTCATTCACGTTGACACTCACCACCTTTTTTACGGGAACAATCCACGAGTGGACTTGGTCTTGGCCACGTTGCAAATGCCTAGGGCCTGAGCGGCGGTGCGTTGGGTTAGCTTGTGGCGCGCGGCGTAGGCGGTGACCTGTTTCTGAGCACGCTGGAGCATGGTTTCGAGTTTGTTGAGCACCTCACGTTCGGTCCAGCGGTAGCGCTGCAGGTTTTGTACCCACTCGAAGTAGGAGGTGGTGACGCCACCGGCATTGCAGAGGACGTCGGGGATGATGTGGATCTCATCGCGCTCGTTGAGAATACGGTCAGCCTCGGGAGTGGTGGGGCCGTTGGCGCCTTCGGCCAGCACCCGGCATTTCAGATTGGGGGCGTTGTCTTTGTGGATGGCGCGATCCATCGCGCAGGGGGCGAGGACCTCGCAGGGTTGTTCGAGCATTTCTTGGGGATCGATAGTCTCGGCCTCTGAGAAACCAGTGACGGTTCCGGTCTCGGCCACGTGGCGGCGCAGTTTGGAGAGGTTGATCTTCTTGTCGTTCCAGATGGCACCGTGGGCGTCGGAGATGCCTTTGATGTTCATGCCATAGGTATCGAGCGTGTGGCAGGCGTGAGATCCGACATTGCCAAAGCCCTGGACGATGGCGGTGCCGCCACTGGGTGAGAGGCCGAGGGAGTCGAGGGCGGTAGAGGCGAGGAATGCCACGCCGTGCCCGGTGGCCTTGGTGCGGCCGGGAGAGCCCTGCAGGGTGAGCGGCTTGCCAGTGACGATGGAGGGTTCGAGGTGACCATTGTGTGTGGAATAGGTGTCGGTCATCCAGGCCATGGTTTGTTCGTTGGTACCGACATCGGGTGCCATCACATCGGTATTGGGGCCGATGAAGGGGATCATCTCCATGGTGAAGCGGCGGGTGAGTCGCTCGAGCTCACCCGACGACATGCTGGATGGGTCGCAGGCGATGCCTCCCTTGCCACCGCCAAAGGGCAGATCCATGAGTGCGCATTTCCATGTCATCCAGACGGCAAGTGCAGTGACCTCACCCAATACCACTTGAGGATGAAACCGCAGGCCACCCTTGACTGGGCCACGGGTGAGGTGGTGCTGCACCCGGTGACCCTGAAAAATCTTGGTACTGCCATCATCCATGCGGACAGGCACGCTGACAGTGATCCAGCGCTTGGGCCACTTGCAGCGCTCTCGGATGTTGTCGGGCAAGTCCAGAAAGTCAGCGACTTCATCGAACTGTTCCATCGCCATGGCGAACACGGGATCTTGTAGCAATTCCTCACGCATAACCTTTATTAAAAACCATGATTGGCGCTGAGGATAGAGAAAATCTGAAGGATCTTCAGACTCGAACTTGACCAAAGGTTGCGACTACGACACACGGGGTTGTGCGCCATTTGCGTCTTATTCCTGTGCTCTTTATCTGTCTTTTTTTGACAGGGGGGCACTACGGCATGCTGCAATGCGTGGCTTGGGCCGGCATGCTCTGGAGTTACAGCGAGGAAGGTGGTCTGCTCCAAGGTGCGCAAGACACCTTCAGTGGCGACAAGCCCTGTAGTCTATGCAAGGTCCTTGCCGAAGCAAAACAGGGCGAGCCGGATTCTCCCGAACCGCTGTTAAGCTTCAGCCTCGGAAAGTTAAAGGACCTGCAGTGTCCAGCCATGTCTCGTTTGAAGTCCCCCTTGGGTGTGGACTTGCCGATAGTCCCTCATGTAGAGCCCGAGCGGATTCGAGGCTCTTGGAGGGATGCTCCCTTGGGTCCGCCTCCACGGCTGGTGGCTTGACTGCCGCCGAAATCATCGGCGTTTCGTGAACTGCCCGTGCCAATTCAGGTGCACGTGGCCCCAGCTTGTTCGTGCACCCCTGTGCTCGGATATTTCCTCAATCTTTACCTCAAATTCTTACTCCAAATTTCCTCATGAAAAAATTTCTGATTCTCTCTATCGCCGCCCTGAGCGGCCAAGTTCACGGTGATTGCGCACTGCTGCCAGGTTGCGGCAACCATAGTTTATCGATTGCTCCCATTTCTGTGATGGGTGACCACCTCCACAAGCATGGTGAATGGATGTTCTCGTTCCGCCATATGCATATGGACATGGATGGGATGTATGATGGCTCAAATTCCGTTGCGCCTTCCGCTGTGCATGCGGCCAACTACGTGGTCAGTCCCACCCGGATGACCATGGAGATGCAGATGTTGGGCGCCATGTATGCGCCGAGTGATGATCTCACCCTCATGGCCATGATCTCATACATTCAAAATGACATGGATCATGTGATTGAAGCAGGCACACCGCTGGTGGGTCTCAATAATGGCAGCGATACTTTCAGTACCCGCTCGGTCGGTATGGCTGACCTTAAGCTCAGTGCGTTATTTCGTCTGATGCAGAAGGAAAGCCATCACGTGCATGCCAGTTTCGGTATCAGTTTGCCAACGGGCACAATCTCAAACACCGACATCGCACCCGGACCCGGAGGTCGTCTCAGCCGCCAACTTCCCGCTGCGATGCAGCCAGGATCGGGCACCTTCGATCTTCTGCCATCACTCACCTATCTGTATCATGGAAGTGAATGGTCTGCCGGCGTCCAGGCCCGTGGTGTGTTCCGTACCGGGGAAAACCATCACAACTACCGTATGGGTCATCGCGCTGAGGTGGATGCTTGGTTTGGTTGTAAGCCATTCAACTGGCTTTCCGTTAACTCCGGCCTTGGCCTGCGCTGGGAAGGTGAACTCGATGGAACTCAGTCTGATGTTATCCAGAATCCACCCTTTGCCCCTACGCGCCGTTTGGTGCCCACGGTTTTTGGTGGTAATTACGGAGGCATGCAATTGGACGCCATGGTGGGCATCAACCTGTTGGTTGCCCAAGCTCACCGTGTGGGTTTGGATGTTCGGGTCCCGCTTTGGCAAGATGTGAACGGCTACCGCCTGGGTCAGGATGTCACCGCAACCATCGGCTGGAGCACATCCTTCTGATCCGATTGACGGCCTGAGGTCCTCGCCATAGGCTCTCGCATGGTACTCGACATTGTCCAATATGGTCATCCGGTCTTGCGCAAGCGTTGCGTGCCGGTGGAGAAGGTGACTGATGAAATCCGTCAGTTCGCCATGGACATGATCGAGACCATGAAGGATGCCAATGGCGTGGGCCTCGCGGCACCACAGGTGGCACGCGATATCCGCATGGCGGTGGTCGATGTGTCACACGATCCATCGTGTATTTCCTTTCTCAAGGTCAACGGCGAGGATGCCGAACTGAGCTCCATTATGCCCCTGGTCTTTATCAATCCCGAACTGGAGTTGGGTAAAGACCGGCAGTGCGAAACCGAAGGATGTCTCAGCATTCAGGGTATCAGTGCCAGCGTAAAGCGGCCAGAATCCGTAAAGGCCACCCTGCCTCAACTCGATGGCGGCGTGCTTGAAATTGAGACTGATGGTCTGCTGGCCCGCGCCCTGCAGCACGAGATCGATCATCTCAATGGTGTGCTGTTCACGGACCGGCTCACCTCGGCGGCCAAGCTGACCACCCGAAAGAAGCTCAAGCGCCTCCTCTTCGAGAATGGCTACGATTCGTAAGCCATGATCCGCTCCGCATCACTTTGTAAGCTGCTCGTAGCTATACTCCTGCTCGATGGCATCGTTGTTGCGAGAGACAAGCCACTCAACGTGCTGATGATTCTTGCCGACGACCTCGGCTGGAGTGATACCACCTTGAATGGCGAGAATGCCCTCTACGAGACCCCGAACCTCGAGCGCTTGGCCAGACGCGGCATGACCTTCCGCCAAGCTTATGCAGCAAGTCCGCTGTGCTCTCCCACGCGCGCGAGCATCCTCACCGGCCAGACACCTGCACGTCACGGTATCTCCACACCGACGGCGCACATCAAGCAGAAGACAGTCTCCTTCACGCCCACTCTCAAACCTGCAGCCCCTCTAGGGAGCAAGGCCATTGGCATCAATTCGGTGGGCCCGCTCAATCCGGTCCTGCCGACCCTGGGCAAGCTCATTCAACAGCACGGTTACGCCACCGGCCACTTCGGCAAGTGGCATCTGGGCCATCCTCCGCATTCGCCGCTGGAGCACGGCTTTGATGTCGATATTCCGCATTGGGCAGGCCCGGGACCCGCAGGCAGTTTTCTGGCTCCCTGGAAGCACAAGCACTACGACAATGGTAAGCCGGGCGAGCACATCGAGGATCGTATGGCGGCTGAAGCCTCCAAGTGGATCAAGCAGCAGGCGAAGGCGGACAAGCCCTTCTATGCCCAATATTGGCAGTTCTCGGTGCACGCACCCTTCGATGCCAAACCGGAGCTGATCCGCAAGTATGCCAAGAAGGTGGACCCAACGAAGGGTGAGGTCAGCGTGGGGCAACGCTCTCCGACCTACGCCGCCATGGTGCAGTCATTGGATGAGGCGGTTGGCACTCTGCTCGATGCGCTGGATGAGGCGGGTGTTGCTGAAAATACGCTCATTGTCTTCACCTCGGACAACGGCGGCAACGAGTACAACGTGATCTTCGAGCGAGACACCAAGGGCAAGGGCTTCCTTGCGCGCCCCACCGACAACATTCCGCTGCGCGGAGGCAAGGCGACGATGTATGAGGGCGGTATTCGCGTGCCGACAGTGATTGCCTGGCCGGGCGTGGTGAAGCCGTCCAGTGAGTCGGAGGCTCGCATCCAGTCCACCGACCTTTATCCGACCCTGCTCAAGGCACTTGGGATCAAGTTTCCTGAGAATCATCCCATCGACGGTATCGATATTGCGCCCGCCTTTGCGGCTAAAGAGCTCAAGCGCCCCGGCGGCATGATCACCTTCTTTCCGCACAATCCACCCGTCCCGCAATGGTTGCCACCCTCAGTGGCCGTCCATGAGGGTGACTGGAAGTTGATCCGTCTGTTCCACGAGGGGGAGGACGGAGCCCACCGCTACCTGCTCTACAATCTGAAGCAAGATATCGGCGAGACCACCAACCTTGCTGGCAAGCATGCCATCAAGGTGAAGCAGATGGATGCGCTGATTCAGAAACACCTCGATGCCACCAAGGCTGTGGTTCCCAAGCCCAATCCGCGTTTCAACGAGGAGGCTTATCAGCCGGAACTCATCGGCGTGCAGAGGGTAGCCGGAGGCAAATTGGCTTCACGCAGCATGTCGCCTGAAGATGAGAAGGAGGCAAAGAAGCTCTTGGCTGGGGAGTTCGGAGAGGCCTCAGCGAAGCCCAAGCTTAAACCAAAGCCAAAGAAGCCTGCAGCGAAGTAGAGCTTTAGCTGCGTGCCGCGAGGAAAGGCACGAGTTCCTCCACGCCGAAGTCGGCGAGCACGTCGCCATGCCAATTCATCGTTGGCGCCTTCGATTGGCCAGAAAGATCGATCATCTCCTGCATCTTCTCTGGGTTACCGGAGACGATGACGGTCTCGACGTCGATTTCGCGATGTTTCAGGTAGGCAACGACGTCTTCGCACCAAGGGCAGCCGGGTTTGATATACAGAATGGGGAGTGACATATGAGGTTGAGTATTGGGGGAATTCAGAATCTATCCTTGCATGGATTCTACCTTTTTCCAGTCGGCTTCAGGCAAGCAGCAGGGATCGGCAGCGACCAGATGGCCGGGCTCGATTTCCACCAGACCCAGGTCCATGCCGATGGTCTCTTCGTAGCGCGGGTGACTGATGCGGTGACCGAATGCACTGCCCTTGGGCGGATTGATGGGTGAGGGGACGTCGCCTTCCAATAGGTCGCGCTTGCGGTGACGATTGGGAACGGGTTCGGGAATCGCAGAGAGCAGGGCCTTGGTGTAAGCGTGACGCGGGTCTTTGTATATCGTCTCGGCATCGGCAACCTCCACGATTTTACCCAGATACATCACGGCAACCCGGTCGCTGATGTGCTTTACCACCGAGAGATCGTGGGCAATGAAGAGGTAAGACACACCGAGATCTTTTTGTAGGTCCATGAGGAGGTTGAGGATCTGGCTCTGCACCGAAACATCGAGGGCTGACACGGCCTCGTCACACACCACCATCTTGGGGTTGAGAGCGATGGCTCGGGCGATGCCGATGCGTTGACGCTGACCACCGGAAAATTC
>JBMYMN010000104.1:0-9323 GCA_049597355.1 Luteolibacter sp. | reverse complement strand
ATTTATCGTCCTGTCTCTGATTTTCACAAGTTCATGCATGCCAGCCTCACAAACTGGAGAGGCCGCACCGAAGAATAAGCCCAGCAATAGTAAAAGATCCACCCATGGCTCGGCACAAAATGCATCACGGTCGGTCAACTCCATGCCCTACGCATGGCCTTTTCTCGAACCGAAAGCCATGTCCTATCGTGGTGGCACCACGACTGGCACCAAAGTAACGCTCGAGAGCAACACCTCACCCGCCTGGAAGGCTCTACAAGCAGAAAGGCAATCTACCAAGGCAAAGGACCGCCTAGCCATTCTAGCCATGGCAGGCAACTACCGTGTAAGCTTTCAATTCGTCGAGACCATGGGCTTTGACGATGACTATTCTCCGGCCCGACCCTATTTCTCATGGGCAACAGAGCAGGTTCGTGTTCTTGAAGACCGCGAAGACTTTATCTCACTCCAACACACTCTCGTCATGTACTTTCAGGACAAGAGCGGCACGGTCGAAGGCCCCATGGTTATGAAGCATTGGCGACAGGACTGGAGCTACGAAGACACTGAGCTCCATACCTTCATTGGGGGCCGCAGCTGGCAACGAACAACTCGTGAAAAGGACTCTGCCACCGGCTCATGGACTCAGGCCGTCTTTCAAGTGGATGACTCCCCGCGCTACGAAGTAATCGGTAAGTGGAACCACTCTGAAGGCGTTTCAAGGTGGTGTAGTGAGGATTGCTGGCGCCCCCTGCCGCGCCGAGAGTTCTCTGTACGCGACGACTACAACGTCCTTGGCGGCACCCATACCATCACCATCACACCGACCGGCTGGGTGCACGCGCAAGACAATCGCAAATTGATCGTCATGGATGATACGCCCGTAAAGCATCTAGCGTCAGAAACTGGAATCAACCGTTACCAACGCATCACCAGCCCGAATCTTAAAACCGCCGCCGATGAATACTGGGCAGCATCCGCTGATTACTGGAGTGAAGTCCGCAAGAAATGGGCTGAAGTGTTCCGCGACAGGGACAAATTCACTCTCAGAGACAAAGTCGATGGCAAATCTTTGTTCATGTTTCACTTTGGTTACGCTGCTAAAATTGAAGAGACCAGCAGCTACGATGAAGAAGCCGGTTGCAATCATGCTCGCGAGACAATCCAGAGATTTCTTAAGTAGCTACTGAAGCAATTTTGCAGGAATTCTGCGGTCTCCTATGCGCTTCATCCATCCATGCAAAGGAGCCTGTAAGGTTTGCCAGCGGACTTTACTGGGTGCGTCACCTTTGTCGTAGAGATTCCTCAGCTCATATGGATCTCGGAGGATGTCGTGAAAATGCCATTGGTTTTGATCGTTGAGAATCAGTTTCCATTCCTGCATGCGGATCATCCGGTGGCCTTCTCCCTTTCCACCACCAACACCGGTGCATTCGCTATAGACTGCCAGACGATGCTGGATGGACGGATCCTCACACAGAGATTTCATGGACCTAGACTCGGCCCAATCTTTCTCCGTTCTCACGCCCGCATAATCAAGAAGCGTGGCATACACATCCAGGCTGGAGACAAGTGCCGATGATTCCTGATTGGCTTGGATCGTGCCCTTCCAGCGTAACCACATCGGCACCCTCACCGATTCTTCGTGCATGGTAATCTTATTGCCAAGGCCATGGTTGCCCAGATGGTAGCCATTATCTGACAGATAGATAATGAGGGTGTCATCACCCATACCCAATTCGTCGAGTCGATGGATGAGCATACCCACCTGATGATCTAGATGACTGATGGTCGCATAATAAGCTTTTATGAACTGTTTCATGACATCCTCACTACGAGGAGGCCCAGCACTCAGCTTGCGCCAGTTGTTCGTGTATTTGGAATCGCGATAGTAATGCTCGCCTGCCTTGCCCTGATTGTAGATGGCATCTCTGATTGGGGCTTCTCTAAAATTAGGATCCAGTTTGATTGCCTTTTCGTCGTAAAGACCAAGCCACTCATCTCCGGGTATGAGTGGTACATGCGGCTGGCGCGGGGCCAACCATAGAAAGAAGGATTTCTCCAGACTTGCCGCTTTTTCGATGAACTTTGTAGCGTCGGCAAAAGCATCGATATCTCTTGGGTGTCGGCTTTCCTGACCCTCTGCAAATCCATAGGTCTGCGGATCTCCCAAATGCGACTTGCCGGCAAAAGCGCAATGGTAACCTGCTTCAGTGAGTCGATTGGCCAAGGTTTGTGATGAACGCGGCCCGTCATTTCGAAACGCATCAAAGGGCGTTGTGTTGAGCGCGACCACACCGTGTTGTTGGGGGTAGAGGCCGGTCATCACCGAAGCTCTGCTTGCCGCGCAGATAGGTGATGCCACATAGGTGTTCTTCAGAATCATTCCTTCCGCCGCCAATCGATTGAGATTGGGCGTCTTTACCTGATGATTATGATAACCAATGGAGCGGAAGCACTGGTCATCGGTGAAGATCACCAGAAAATTGGGCCGCTCACCTGCCGTGACCCAACTCACGAGGAGCAGTAAAGCGGAAATCAATTTCATTGAACTATTTGAGACCCAATTCTTGTTTCATCCAGTCATTGTGGTCGCAATCCAGTTCGATCAACACAGCACCTTTCACCGACTCCGCGAGCCGCTTGGACATCATGAAGGGAGTAATTCGGTCCTGTAGGGCGCCGAAGATCTGCAATTGCCCATTGAAGTCCTCCAATGCCTTGATGTTGTCCCAATCATCCTTGATGATAAGCGATGCTGGAAACCAGCCGGCATGATGGGAAGCCAGATTGATCATACTATCAAAAGGAGTAATCAGGACTATTCGGGCAGGTGGATGATCGGTAGTCGCTAAATGACTGGCAGGGCCGCTACCTATGGATTCGCCAACCACGACGATCTCCGCCTCAGGATGAGTCTCCCGCAGAACTTGATAAGCTTCCTCGGCGGCCGAATTGAATGAGTCCTTGCAAGGTGCTCCGGGACGTTTTCCGTAGCCGGGATACTCAAGCACGAAGAAGGAGTCGCTCTCTGGCAGATGTGGCAGCACATAGCTACGGTGGGCAGCCTGTCCCGCATTTCCGTGCATCATAAACCAAATGCGCGATGCACCATCGACTTCGCGTTTGAAACCAAGTACACCCTTGCTAAAAGTCCATTTCTCCAATGGTGAGTTCTCAACAACACCATGGCTAGGCAGAAAGATCATAGCACGCTGATTAAGATGCACTGCAATCAGCCCGATTAGATAGACCATGCACGTGACCACAATCAGCGGCACTATCCATTTGACCTTTTTGCGCTCCATTGGACCGAATCTTCTACATTCAGAGCTCGCCAGCAATCAAGTCCTCGTAGGTCTGACGGGCACGTATAATATTGGCCTTGGCTCCCTCCACCAACACCTCGGCCGGGAATGGGCGAGAATTATAATTGGAAGCCATCACAAAACCATAAGCTCCGGCAGACATTAAAGCGATGGCTTCTCCGGGCTGAAAATCAGGAAGTTGCCTGTTTTGGCAGAAGAAGTCGCCGCTCTCACATATTGGCCCGACCACATCCATCACGATATGCTCTGTGTCCGACGGGTCCTTAAGGGGCACAATGTCATGGTGCCCCTCGTAGAGGGCGGGACGAATGAGATCCCCCATACCCGCATCTACAATCTTGAATGTTTTTGCACTACCCTGCTTTTCGTAAAGACAGGTGGTGATCAGCACCCCTGAATTGCCGACGATCAAACGTCCCGGCTCGAGCAGAATCTTGAGACCCAGATCCTTGAGGCGCAGCACCATTTCCTTCCCATACCGATCGATGGTCAGCGGGCGATCTTTCTCACTCTGTTCGTCCCACCAGCTTTTGACACCGGAATCGAGCGATCCTTCGTAAATGATACCAATACCACCGCCGATGGACCAAAATTCAATACCATGCCTCTCCTTTAGCAAAGTAACTAGGGGGATGACCTTCTCCACGGCCTCGATGAAGGGCGAGATGGATGTCAGTTGGGACCCGATATGCATCTGCAAACCGCGCATCTTAATGTTGCTCAGGTCGCTAGCGGCCCGCTCGTATAGACCTTCAATTCGCTCGAAATCGACACCAAACTTGTTTTCTGACTTACCGGTGGAAATGTATTTGTGGGTTTTGGCATCAACATTTGGATTCACTCGCACAGCGGCCGGAGCCACCAGGCCGAGTTCGCTGGCGACCTGATTAAGGTAACGCAATTCCTCTTCGCTCTCCACATTGAAGGAGTAGATGCCCTGTTCGAGCGCATAAACGATCTCCTCACGAGTTTTGCCAACACCAGCGAAAGTGCATTTAGCTGGATCTCCTCCCGCTTTGATCACTCGAAACAGTTCACCTGCAGAGACAATATCAAATCCCGCACCTTCAGCTTTGAGCCGGCGCAGTACTGAGAGATTGGAGTTGGCTTTCACTGCATAGGCAACCTCATGATCCAAGCCTTCGAGAGCCTGGTCGAGACGCTTAAAGTGATCTACGATAGTAGACCCAGAATACACATAGAGAGGCGTACCATGTTGCTCAGCCAAAGCCTGCAAATCTACGTCTTCACAATGGAGGGTGCCGTTCTTGTAGGAGAATCCGTGCATGCGAAACAGCATGTAGCTTTACTGAACACTCGCCGCAAGTCCCGAACCCCATAAAATGAGCATCATTGATCCTATAGCTGCCTTGGTATAGGTTAAAGTCATGTTGTTTCTGCGTATTCGAATCTTTCTCACCATTACAGCGCTGATGATGGGAATAATATCCTGCTCTCCCCCAAGCTCATGGCCACAGATGGCCACCGAGACCAACCCATATCAACTGCCCATCGGCACTATATTTAAAGGTGAAGAAAAATTTGATGCCATCGTGGATAAAGCGATCAAGAACAACTGGAAATCGCTCCCTCTCGGCGAGCGAATCATG
This sequence comes from Luteolibacter sp., assembly GCA_049597355.1. Lineage (GTDB taxonomy): Bacteria > Verrucomicrobiota > Verrucomicrobiia > Verrucomicrobiales > Akkermansiaceae > Luteolibacter. The sequence goes on along the minus strand of JBMYMN010000104.1, from coordinate 4,405 downwards.
ATGATTGGTCGTGAAATGCTTGGCACAAAATACGTCAATTACACCCTCGAGGTAGACGACCACATTGAAGCTCCCGTTGTGAATTTCTATGGCAAGGATTGCTGGACGTTCTATGAAAATGCTCTCGCCATGGCTCGCATGATCCATCACCAAGCTCCCCCTTACGCACCAGTTGATATGCTAGGCTACGTGGAAATGGAGCGCTATCGCCATGGCCGCTGTGATGGCAGCTACCTCAGTCGCATGCACCATCTTGAAGAGGTCTTTTATGATAACCAGAAACGGGGACTTGCCATCAATATTACGCCTCGGTTGCCAGGCGCCGTCCGTCTGCGTCGAGAAATTCGCGAGATGACCGTGCAATGGAATAGCTACCGCTATCTTCGATCCAACCCATCGCTCATCAGACCGATGGCCAAAGTGGAGGCACGGGTATCGAAGCTACCAGTTTATCACATTCCAAAGTCCAGAGTAAGATCGGTAGAAGCGCTTCTACATACAGGTGATATTTGTGCTATTAGCTCTAATTGGAAATACGGCTACACATCGCATGTCGGTCTAATACTGAAGAAAAAAGGACGAGCCCACTTCGTGCACGCGACCTCTGATCGCAGCAAGGGTCGTAAGGTGATTGTGGATCGGGCCATCACCGACTATCTCAACGAGAGTAGCAAGCGTGCTGGTATCATCATCTGTCGTCCCAAAGAGCTGCCATTACCCCAGCAGTTCGCCAAGATCATCAGCTCTCCTGAATCTCCAAATTGATGACTACTGAACAATGTCTTGATCAACTACCTTCGTGAAATAGTTAGTCGTGTGTGGCTTCATCTTTTGTCCATCATAAATGGAGGTTTGTACGCCAGCAGAAACACCATCGGTAAAGACGGCTCGCAACTATCTCCGACTCCCACTTATCAGCATCCTGTCGACAGTCGATTGTATTACTGAAGCCACCGCATTGTTAGCATAGAACGTCATTTCCACTGTCACCAGGTGATTACTGGAGCAACCAAGCATAGCACTGGTTTGAAATGGGCGTTCAATCATGCACTAAGCGTGGCCCGAATCGCTCTTTTCAGACCGCATCAAACCTCGAGTATCGCGCGATGAATCCGCCCAGGAGGCTTGGTCAGGATGCGGCTTGCCAAACTTTCAAACTCGTCAGAAAGGTCGGTCAGATGGATCTCCAGCGATCCGCCCACGTCAGTTGCATTCAGTATATCCAAGCGCTCGAGTTCAGACTTCAGAAAATGGGCACATGTACTTGCAGAGTCGACCAAGCGCACCTCGTCGGGAAGCAATTTCTCCAGCACAGGAATGAGCAGCGGATAATGGGTGCAGGCCAAGAGCAAAGCGTCCATGCCCTTTTCCACCAAGGGTTTTAGATAGCTTTTCAGAATAAGTTCAGAGGCTTCATGGTCAATCCAACCCTCCTCGATAATGGGCACAAGCAATGGTGTCTCCAAGGCGTGGATCAAGAGACCCGTACGCCGCTGCGCCAAAGAATGCTGATACGCATGAGATCGAATTGTCCCGCGGGTTGCGATGATCCCGATACGCTCGCAAGAAAGGTCCTGCAAGGCAGCGACAACTCCCGGTTCAATCACCCCTGTTACAGGAACACTCAGACTCTCCTGAAGCTGAGGCAATGCATGTGCAGTTGCAGTGTTACAAGCAACCACAACGGCCTTTACCCCGCGCCCCACCAACCAAGCCGCATCCTCTGCAGCAAACTGGCGGATGGTTTCAGGGCTCTTAGAGCCATAGGGCAATCTTGCCGTATCACCCAAATAGACGATATCCTCACCGGGCAACAACTTCTGAATTGCTCGCACGACGGTCAATCCGCCAACGCCAGAATCAAAAACACCCAAAGCAGAGTTCATTAAAGACATTAATCATGGCCGAGACTCGATCCGCAAGTGCCAAGCACAACGGTGGGCCAGTAAAGTATCTGTTTGCCCTTGAAAAAGAGACTTGCGAGTCATCTATATCCTGCCAAATCTACTGATGTTGTTTTTCGCAACCCAGCTGTAAGCCCGACATGCTCGGCCACCAGCATCCTATGATCTTCTCAGAACGCATGTTGAACTTCTCGCAAACGGATCTACAGATTCAGTCAGATCTTGTTGTTTCGTGATCATGGTCTGTATTTTTCCATTTGGATTTGCGGGCTGCCTGCCTCTCGTTCCAATATCCCTCTTCGCACGGTGAGCCATCCCGGTTCATGGGCACACCCAGTGTCCGTTGCGTCGCACCTAACACCCACCCACCAAAGCCATAGCCAAGCCAAAGAGAAAACCAAATCGTAGCCGCAACCGCGACATGACTCGTGTCAATGAGCGGATTCGTGCCCCCAAGGTGCGCGTTGTCACCGCTGATGGAAGACAACTCGGTGTCATGAGCTCTCAGGAAGCGGTCAGCAAGGCCAAGTCCATCGGACTCGATCTAGTTGAAATTGCTGAAAAGGCCAGTCCTCCAGTCTGCAAGATTATTGACTACGGCAAATACAAATACGAACAGTCAAAGCTCAAGAAGCAGAAGCCGAAGACATCAACCCGGATGAAGGAAATCAAATTCCGGGTTCGAACTGGTGAACATGATTACAACATCAAACTCGGCCGCGCGGAGGATTTCTTGGATGGTGGTCACAAGTGCCGTTTCATCCTTCAGTTTCGTGGCCGCGAGAACGCCCACCGAGAACTTGGCTTTGTGGTCTTGGAGAAGATCATTGAGGATTTGAAGACCATGGCTCAGGTCGATCAGGCTCCCAAACTTAACGGTCGCGCTGTCGCCATGATCCTCTCTCCCCTGCCCAAAGAACAACGCACGCGCAATTTTCAGCTATATCATGGTGAGCTGATTGAGGAAGATGATCACGAGGATGACGATGTCATTTCCGACGATTCGATGGATGACTCCACGGAGATCGCGGCAGACGACTCCTCCGAAGAGTTGACCGAGGAAACAATCCAAGAGGATAAGCCTTAAACATTGCGAATGCTCTGTCTCTTCGACATCGATGGCACCCTCGTCGATACTTGTGGGGCGGGCATGGAGGCCTTGGTTCAGACAACCCGCCATTTTTTTGGTGATTCCGGCCCAGAACTCGACCTAGCCGGAGCAACGGACCTCGGCATCATTCATGAGTTGCATCAGTATTTTGCTGCTGAAGTGAATCAGGATCGCATCGAAGCTTATTTCACATATTACGAGGATCGGCTTCAATGCCTGCTCAATGGGGGCAGCCATGACGGGCGAGCACTTCCTGGAGCTCTTGAACTGGTCGAAAGGCTACATTCTCTTGAGGATGTCACACTTGGCCTTTTAACAGGAAACACCGAGACAGGAGCCTACATCAAATGTCGTCACTTTGGCTTCGGGGATTACTTTAAGTTTGGCGCTTTCGGCTCCGATCATCACGATCGAAATCAACTCGGCCCGCTGGCCATGCAGCGCGCCATTGATCATTCCGGACAACTCCATCACCCGGATAGAACTTGGGTTATCGGCGATACACCCAAGGATATTGCATGTGCTCATGCTTTCGGTGCACGCTGCTTGGCTGTCGCCAGTGGCCATTTCACCAAGGATCAGTTAGTAAAATTCGGTGCAAATGCCGTGGTCGGCAGACTTGATGAGGCCATGGGCATCCTCCAGGAGGGCCGCTAAATCTTTAGAAAATTCTCAAGCAATTTCTTGCCACCTTGGGTCAGGATGGACTCAGGATGAAACTGTACTCCATGAACTGGGTATTCTGCATGCTTCAAGCCCATGATCTCTCCTTCTTCGGTCCACGCGGTAACTTCAAGGCACTCGGGTAGCGTATCGGGCTTGACGACGAGTGAGTGATAACGCGTAGCCTCAAAAGGACTATCCATACCCGCAAACACACTCGCACCTTCATGCAATATTGGCGAAGTCTTCCCATGCATCAGCCTATCGGCTCGAACGACTTGCCCACCGTAAACCTGGCCAATGGATTGGTGCCCAAGGCATACTCCAAGAATGGGTGTTGTTGCACCCATCTCTCTGATTAGATCCAGTGAAATGCCAGCTTCATTGGGCGTGCAGGGGCCAGGAGAAATGCAAATTCGGTCCGGCTTGAGAGCAACGATTTCCTCAACCGAGATTACATCGTTACGACGCACTACCATCTCGGCACCCAACTCTCCAAAATACTGCACCAGATTGTAGGTGAAGGAATCGTAGTTATCGAGAATAAGCATCATGTCGGTGTTGAGTTATTCTTCAAGGGTCTTGGCAAGAGCGATGGCACGCAACATACCCTGCGCCTTATTAACCGTTTCATTGTATTCGTAAGTGGGATTTGAGTCGGCAACCACTCCAGCACCTGCCTGAACATAGGCCTTGCCATCCTTTAGCAAACAGGTTCGCAAAGTGA
>JBMYMN010000103.1:0-9358 GCA_049597355.1 Luteolibacter sp. | reverse complement strand
CTCCTGAGTGGCCACAATTTGTGCGCCGCTGCCCGCAGCCTTGCGGATCAGGTATTCATGGTGGCACATGGCCTCCTCCTTGCTGGAGAAGGTTTTTGATTGGAGGAGAGCCAGTTTCGGCATGCCTTATTCAGCCTTCTCAGGCTGAATGGTCAAACTCAGAACTTTATCCTTGCTGAGGTACTTTTTCGCCAATGCGTTGATCTCTCCGAGCTTGATGGATTTGTAGTCCTGATCGCGGGTGCGAGCGAGCTCGAGGCGATTGGGATCCTCCTGACACAGAGCCATTACAGTGTTGAGCCAATAGCCATTATCACGTTTGGTTTTTTCCAAAGATGCCACCAAAGGCTTCAGGGTGCGATCGAGCTCATCTTGAGAAGCACCCTCCTTTGCCAGTTTGTCAGCCAGATTGATGATGCTTGTGTGAAGAAGTGTCAGGTCTTTGGGTTGACCCACACTTTGAGCAATAATATAGCCGACACCGCTTAGTGCGTCTGAGCCCGCAGCACCTGCACCCGGACTGTAGGTGGCGCCAAGTTTTTCACGCACTTCGGCGCGGAGACGGTCGCGAAGGACACTGCCGAGAACGTTCAGACGCCGAAAAGTACGGGGGTTGCCTCGCATTGGAAGGGTTTTCCAGATGTTGATCGCCATGGTTGAAGGAATTTTAGATTCGTAGTTCCATGTCTTTTTTGTAGGGCCTGTAGCAAACTTGATGACGCGTTCAGCTTTCAAATCCGAAGGAGTTTTCGCTCGCTCGGGAAGGGCTCCGAAGGTTGAGAGTAGGCTGGGCTTAATATCCTCGATGTGAAAGTCGCCAACAATGGAGAGTTCGATGTGACTCTGTGCGAGTTGGGAGCTTATCCAGTCCTTGGCATCATCAATGGTGTAGGCCTTAAGTTGATCCTCCGTGGCGGGCATAAAGCGGGAGTCCTCTCCATACATCCACCCACGCATTTTAGCAGCAGGACCAGCAGGGGTGTGCTTGAGTTGTTGCATGAGCATAGGGATGGCTTTGCGGAATTGCCACAACGCCTCCTCACGGTAGCCAGGATCGATGAGGCTGGCACACATGATTTGACATTGGACAAGGAAGTCATCCGCAGTGGTAGAACCGCTCATAATGAAGGCGTCTTCACCGATGCTCAGAGAAGAGCTAACGGTTTTACCGGCTAGGATACGCTTGAGGTCATCGACGGAATGCTTGCCGAGACCACCACCGTCAAACACGGCTTGAGTGAAGGCATCGAGCATAGGCTTGTCCGCCGGTTGGGTCAGTTTGCCGTCGCCTATGCGGGCATGCATGCGAATTTTGCCCTTCTCAAAGTCGGTGGGCTTGAGGTTGACGCGAACATGATTGCTCAACTGCCACTGAGTGATGCCAAGGTCCTCAACTTGAGTTTCCTTTGTGATTTTTCCTGATTTACCAAAGTTGGTGTAGTCAAAGACAGCAACTGCACGCGCAGCAATTGGGTCAACCCCGCTCGTGGATGCTTCTTTGTATTTTGCGAGGAGGGACTGCTTGTCATCATCGTTCGCCTTTTTGGTAGTGAGTACCAGATGGTAGCCATCTGAATTCCAGAATTTCTTAAAGGCCTTGTGACAGTCTTTGGAGCCGATCATGGATAATTGCTCCTGTATTATGCCGAGATTCGTTTCGGGTGTGGAGAAGACGCTATTGTCATTCAAGCCACGGGCAATTCCAGTGGCGAGTTCGTTAGATTTGCGGCTTGGTTTTTGTTCCACTGCACGATTGGCAGCGTTGAGAATGTTGGACTTCACCTCATCAAGCTCGGAGGCATTAAAACCATGCTCAATCACACGACGGAACTCATTTTCCAAAATGGGAACCACATCCTGCCAGCGGTCGTCGGCCGCAGTGATGGAGATGGAACCGAAATCCACGGCATTAAACCAACTGGCCTTGTAGCTATTGCCTGAGGCGACGGGAGAATCCTTCTCCTTGGAAATACGCTCAAAGCGCCGGTTGAGAATGGCGTTAGCGAGTTGGAGTTTGAGCTTTTCTGCGCGTGTAGCCTTGTTGTCTGGAACAGGAGTGTGACTACGGGCAAGTAGAATAGACACCTCCGTGGAGTCGACTTCGGGGTCCTGGAAAATCGCGGCCTGCAACTCAGTGGGGGGCACGATACTACCAAGATCTGGTTGATTGCCGGGTTCCTCAGGATTGCTCATGGAGGCAAAGGTTGCCGCGATACGCTTTTGGGTGTCGTCGACATCGATATCGCCAACGACAATGAAGGTCATCTTCTCAGGGATATAGTAACTGTCGTAGAATTCTACAAAACGCTCGCGTGTCGCATTCTTGATTACCTCCTCTAGGCCTATGGGAAAGCGGTGAGAGATTAGAGAGTTAGGAAGTAGTTGCTTGAATTGCTGTTTCATCAAGCGGAAGCCAACATCGTCTCGGGCTACTTTTTCGGCTAGAATCACTCCGCGCTCCTTTTCAATTTCTTCAGTCTGAAGCAGAGCGCCATCGCCGTAATCTCTCATCACTTGATAGGCGAGATCGACTGTCTCGGACTCAAGATCGGGCAAATCCAGCATGTAAACAGTTTCGTCAAAGGAAGTGTAGGCATTGGCGCTGCTACCAAAGCCAATACCAAGACGCTGCATGACAGGGATGAATTCTTCGGAGCTGTAGTTTCTACTGCCGTTGAACATCATGTGTTCAAGGAAATGGGCGAGTCCGCGTTGATTTTCGGCTTCCATCAATGAACCGGCTTCTATGTGAAGGCGCATCGAAACTCGGCCAGGAGGCTCTGCATTTGGGTAAATGATGTAGCGCATGCCATTTTCAAGACGGCCAAAATGGGCGTTTTGGTCAGCCGGTATGTCGGACAGCTCATGGCCCCAGGGGCGGTCTTGTTGCTTGATGTTGGCTGGCTCGTATTTTGCCGGATTGGTTTTTTCAAATACTTCTGACTCGGGATAAGATCCTGCCACAGAATTAGATTCCTTACCGGCGTTGCGTAGACCCAGAATCAGCGCTGAAATGATAAGGATGAGCACGAGAGCGGCTGGCGTGGCTTTTTGCATGAATTTACTGTGGATGGTCTGAGAACGATGGCAACGAGAGAATACCCGCCGATACGATCCGCACACACAAATAGCGTCATCCCTCAATAAATCCGTCTGAAGTCTCGAAAATGCAGAATAGGGGTTGCATTTGGAGAGGGTGCATGCTGTTTTCTCGCCCTGCTTTCCGATTTAGCGCATGTGGCGGAATTGGTAGACGCGCATGATTCAGGTTCATGTGTCCTCACGGACGTGGAGGTTCGATTCCTCTCGTGCGCACCACCGGAAACGCAGTATTCGGTCTCAGCTTGTGGCACCGGGTCTCTGGCTTGCGGTAGCGAGTGAATGGTTCACAAAACCTGGATCTTGGATCATTACAAGATGGCCTATTAAGTCTTCTTGATTCTATCCAATAGCTGGTCAGCCAACGACCATTTGGCTTATGCCCGTGATCAGACGCATCTTTTTGCTATTCAGATGGCTACCGAGAAAAGAGCTCGAAATACGCGGACACCTCAAGGGATGATTTCACAGTCGGGAAGCTGAAGTGTTGATTCTTCGGTGCAGGCACTGCCATAGAGAGTAAACCCTGTGGATTGCTCTATGTGGATATCGAGGAGTTGACCGACGTGTCGTTGGGGGTCTCCATCGAATATGACAATCTTGTTCTGGGGTGTGCGGCCGGATAGACGCTTTTTATTGGTTTTGGAAGGGCCCTCGCAGAGTATGCGCTGATGTGTGCCAACAAGTGCAGCATTCTTTTCCTTGGCGATACGATTGATGATCTCCAAAAGCCTCTGGTTTCTGGATTCCTTTTCTGCTTCCTCCAGTTGTCCCTCCATTTCCGCAGCCGGCGTGTTGCGCCGCTTTGAGTAGCGGAAGACGAAGGCGTTATCGAACTGCAGTTGTTCGCAGGTATTGATGGTGTTCTGGAAGTCTTCTTCGGTCTCGGTGGGGAAACCGACGATGATGTCGGTGGTGATGGCAAGGTCTGGGCGAGCTGCCTTCATTTTTTCACAAATTTCAACAAATTTGGCGTGTTTGTAGGGTCGACGCATGGCCTTTAGGATACGATCTGAGCCACTCTGCATTGGGAAGTGGATGTGAGAGCAGAGCTTGGGTAAATAGGTGAAGGCTTGGATTAGATCGTCGCGGTAGCCAATGGGGTGGGGAGAGGTGAAGCGGATGCGCTCAAGACCATCGACCTCATGCACGGCTTCCAGTAGCTGGACGAATGGGGATTTGCCGTGAATACGTTCGAACTCGGTGCGGCCGTAGAGGTTCACTATCTGACCGAGAAGTGTAACTTCACGAGTGCCCTGATCGACCAGACGGCGAACCTCTTCGACAATTTCGTGAATCGGACGTCCCCGCTCCTTGCCCCGGGTGTCCGGCACAATGCAGAAGGAACAGCGCATGTTGCAGCCCTGCATGATGGAGACAAATTTGGAGGCTGAATCATTCTTTTCGAGGTGGTCTCGGATGGTGTTCTGAGAGCCTTCTTCCTCGGCGGTATCACAGACCGTGGTGCCCTTAAAGGAAAGTGAGGGATCGTCCATGCGGGCTTCCAGTCGCTCCGATAGAATGGTGTCCACATACTCAAAGACTTTATGATATTTTTGAGTGCCAATCACAACGTCGAGTCCCGGTGTGGTCTCGAAGAGTTCATGACTTCGCGATTGGGCCATGCATCCCATAAAGCCAAAAACCACATGTTTGCGGTCTCGCTGGGTGTTGATCACGTGGTTCATCTTGCCGATAGCCTTTTGTTCGGCTTGGTCTCGCACTGAACAGGTGTTTACGAGAATGGCATCTGCTTCGTTCTCATTTGCTGTGACCGTATAACCGCCCTTGGTGAACATTCGCGCGACCTGCTCGGAATCGCGCTCGTTCATCTGGCAGCCATAGGTGCGAATGTAGACTTTGGGCATGGTGGATGAGTGGAAGAAGGAAAAGCGCAAAAACGATTTAGAGCTGCAGTTGCTCGTCACTCTCGAGTTTGGCATTCAGTTCCGGCCAGCCACCCGGGTGCTGTTGATTGAAACAGAGCAAATAGATCGTCACCAACTTGGGATCGTGTTCTTCCAGAAGCATGGCAACGGCATTGTCTAGTTTGCTGGCTTCGAGCGTTTCCGGAAGTTCACCGTTAACGGCACCATCTTTGTGCTCGATGCCCATAATATCGCAAAAAGTGGACAGCATTTCTTTCTGCCCACCCATCAGCCAAGCTTGAAGCAGATGGTCGCCGATGCCGCTGCTGGTTCTGAGTTGAAGGGTTTTGTGGATCCAAGCGTATTGATCGGCCAGAGATTTGCGTTCGATGAAGACGGCTCGCAGTTTGCGTTGGCTGGCAAGGGACGCGACTGCGGACTTGTAGACTTTGCGGTCTTGGTCGCGGAACCAGTCGAGCATTTGTCCCACCAGTTCGATGGAGAGTGACGAGAAGAGTTCGTTGGATTTCACGGCATGTTGGGGTGGAAGAAGTCTATGCGGGTTGGGAGCGCAGGGTAATGCAGTGGGCCCTTGTGACAAGGGAGAAGAGGAGCTAAAGACAGCCATGAAGATTTATTCGGATACGCCATTTGGTGAATTGGCTCTGCGTCACTTGAAGTCGGGGATTGGCTCTCATGAATTGATCTTTCCCGAGGTGATGGCAAAATCAGTGTTGGGCCAAAGTGTCGCTGGCCCGGGTATTCGCAATGTGGACATAATCTTTGGGCAACCGGATGTGTCTGCGGTGCTCGAGGCGAGTAGGCTGCGCTGGATGCATGTATCCACCGCTGGATATACCCGCTACGATCATGCTGATTTTCGCAAGGAGATGGAGAGCAGGGGAGTGGTGGTGACCAACAGTTCGTCGGTCTATGCCGATGCCTGTGTGGAGCATTTCATGACTTTTCTTTTTTCTCAAAGCCGTCAGCTGCTTCCGAACTTGGCCTCCAACTGTGCCAATGGATCTAAGGAGTGGTTTGACCTGCGTGAGTCCGCCATTCCGTTGTGTGGTCAGAGGTTGGTGATTCTGGGTTATGGCACCATTGCCAAGCGGTTGATCGAGTGCCTGAAACCCTTCAAGATGGATATCGTTGCCATGCGGCGCAACCCAAGGGGAGATGAATCTGTTACCATTGTTACCCCAAGCGACTTGGATCAATCACTTGGCGAGGCAGACCATGTCCTGAACATCCTGCCGGATAATGATGAAAGTTATCATTATGTAGATGAGTCATTACTGTCCAAAATGAAGCGAGGATCCGTCTTTTATAACATCGGCCGTGGACGCACCGTGGAGCAGCAGGCATTGGCTTCAGCCCTTCATTCAGGACATCTGGCGGCGGCATGGCTGGATGTTACAGATCCTGAACCATTGCCTCCCGAACATCCACTTCGATTGGCCGCAAATTGTCACATTACGCCCCACACCGCAGGTGGTCATCAAGCCGAGTCGGAAACGCTAGTCCGCCATTTTCTAACCAACCTTAACCGCTTTCAACAAAACCAGCCTTTGTTCGATCGAATCATCTGAGGAACTTTTTTAACGATTCATTGGGCAACCTTATCCTGAATTTTCATCAGGTTGTTACCATTCTATTGGGCTATAGCATACTAGCCAGTATTCATAGGTTGGATTTGTTTACTGCCAGCATATGATCCAGTTTGATTGCCGAGACCGCCCAGCTCATCGAGTTTGATTCGTCTTTCTACACTCGACAACCTGCATCTATATGAACAGGTTAACCAGTGTGAATCCGCCTCGTTTTCTCCATATTCATGAGCAAGTGGCGCATTACCTACGTTCAGAGCTCTATGGTGGGCGCTGGAAAGGTGTCATGCCTGGACGTAATCAACTCGTGAAGTTGCTCGAGGTTAGCGGTAAAACTGTGGATTTGGCCTTCCAGCAGCTCGAAAATGAGGGCCTGTTAGTTGCTCAAGGAATGGGTAAAAAGCGCAAGATCGTACTGGGCGAGGGCCAAATCAAGCCGCCCAGTCTGCGGATCCAGATTTTAACTTACGAACGCAAGGATACGCGTCGTGAGTATGAGTTGGAGTTGAAGTATCGTCTTGAAGACGCCGGTCATCAGGTGGTTTTCGCTGACAAGACGCTGCTGGAAATGGGAATGAAGATCGATCGTATTGAGAAATTCGTTCACAAGACCCCAGCTGATGCCTGGGTGGTCTGTGCCGGTTCCCATGATGTGTTGAAATGGTTTTCACAGCAGCCCATCAAGGCATTCGCACTGTTCGGCCGGCCTTCGGGCCTTCCGATTGCGAGTACTGCACCTCGAAAAATACCAGCAGTTGAGCGAGCGGTAGATGAAATGGTCGCATTCGGGCATCAACGTATCGTAATGATGGTAAGAGAGGAGCGACGCAAACCGAATCCAGGTCAATTTGAACAGGCCTTTCTGGATCGCCTGAGCCATCATGGCATCGAGACGAGTGGCTACAATCTTCCGGATTGGAAAGAGGATAAAAAAGACTTCCACCGGTGTTTGGACTCGCTGTTTCAGGTGACGCCTCCGACGGCAATGATTGTCATGGAGCCGATATTTCTTGTTTCAGCGATGCAGTATTTAGCGAAGAGAGGAATTTATGCCCCAGAGCATGTCTCCTTGTTCTGTAATGATCCTGATCCTAGTTTCTCTTGGTGTGAACCGGCCATCGCTCATATCCAGTGGGACTCCGCGCCCTTGATGCGGCGGGTAGTGCAGTGGGCCAAACATGTCGCTCAAGGACGTGAGGACACCAAGCAGAATACTTTTCTTGCACACTTTATACCCGGTGAAACCATCGGTCCTGCTCCCAAATAGATCTAGGATTTGGCGAAGCCCAAGACTCGCTGTTTCATTTGGGTAGCCATTAAGCTGAGGGCGTTGGCGCGGGTGGGGGCGAGATGTTCCTTAAGTCCGGTCTGGTCGATGAAGTTCATGTCCGCAGTGAGAATGGCATCTGGGGTTTCACCATTGAGCACTCTGATGAACAAAGCGATCATCCCCTTGGTAATTAGAGAATCGGAGTCGGCATGATAATGAACGACACCATTTGAGATGGATGCATCCAACCAGACCTGTGATTGGCAGCCTTTGATCAGATGGTTCTCAGTTTTTGATGACTCTTGGATGGCGGGCAGATGCTTGCCGAGTCCGATGACGTATTCGTAGCGCTCGGTCCAATCCTGAAAGAGAGATAATTCATCAAGGAGTTGTTCGGTTTTCTGCTGAATACTCATCTGGTGGCAATCAAACGCAGTTGATGGGCAATTTCAAGTCGCAGGAATAAAACGCTGTAGAAGTCTGCCAGCAACGAAGGCCGGTCCCCATGCCACGATTAGCCAATAGGGCATGGAATGATCTGTGATCACATGTCCAAGTAATAGGTATGGCATTAGAAATAGAGCATCTAATAGGGGAATACCCGCAAGAAGGGCCGAGATTTGGCCTGCTATAGGTTTGCGAAAAATTGTCAATGCCATCAGGGTCCACACCACATAAGGTAGTGATGATAGACTGATGGCTATGATTCCTCCGGTGTATGTGATGGGTGCGTGCGGGGTGCCGATGACAAGGAGGAGTGGCAGCAGAAATCCAGCTCCAGTGAGCAGTGACATACTTGCAGAGCTGGATGGATGACTTTCAGTTCGGGCGCGTAAACTCAGCATGGTGAGGTAGCTAAAGAGGATTGCCGAGGAGAGAAAGATCCAATGAGATTGTTGCCAATTGTTGGCACACGCACAAAAGCCGAGAATGGGTAATGATGCTCTGCACAATGCCATTGGCACCACACCCCAAGCTGTTCGCTTATGTCCCCAAGTGTACAGAATGATAAAGAATGCCAGTGTGGCGCTCACCAGCATTGCAGTGAGGCTGGTAAAAGCAGCGAAGGTCAAACCTAACAGAGTCATCAGTATGCCCAATGCCAGATACTGACTGGGTAGAAAGGCACCACTCGGCAGAGCTCTTTCGGGACGGTGTTTCCGATCCCATTCCAAGTCAGCCCAATCATTGAATAGATTGCCTGAAAAATAGAGGCAAGTCGCAGACAGTATGGCAAGAAGGACCAGAGGAGTCGCCGTATTTTCTCCTTGGCCTTGAATGAGAGTGGCAAAGATCACGCCAGTGAGAGTGTTGCTCCAGACGCTAGGAACGTTGGGCAACCTCAGAGTAGCTGCCAGTCCCTGTATTCTTTCTTTTATGGACATGATGAAACCGTGATCAAAAAAAGGACAGACCGAAGTCTGCCCCGAGTGTGAATGATTGTGCAAAGTATGGTGTCACTTGTTCGTGCCGGGCAGGAAGCGGTAGTAGACTTCCAGCAGCATGGTCGC
>JBMYMN010000102.1:0-9375 GCA_049597355.1 Luteolibacter sp. | reverse complement strand
ATGGGCAAGCCGGGAGATGCGACTACCATTGCAGTTGAAAAGTTTCTTAAGTCCCTCAGGTAGAAGTTCAAGTGCGCTTCGCCCGTGTAATGACACATGGAGCCGGTTTATTGGTTGCCTCGAGTGCTGGAGGATAGAGCAATGGGTAGCTGTTCGACGATCTCTAGCCCATAACCTTCCAAGCCAATGACTTTCTTGGGGTTATTGGTGAGTAGGCGGATTTTCTTGAGGCCGAGATCGGCGATAATCTGCGCACCCACGCCATAGTCACGAAGGTCAGCGGTAATGCCGAGTGTCTTGCTGGCCTCTTCGCTGTCCATTCCATCCTGTTGCAGCTTATATGCCCGAATTCTGTCGGATAGGGTGATGCCTCGACCTTCCTGACGGAGGTAGAGAAGAACACCACCTTCTGTGGAAATCTGTTGCAGGGCACTGTTGAGTTCGCCGTCATGGTTGTCGTGTTGCGAATTGAAGGCATCATTGATGAGGCATTCTGAATGGACACGAACAAGTGTGGGTTTTTGTGGATCAATCTTGCCGCGGCAGAGGGCCATGTGGCGGCCACCGTCAGCCTTAACCAAGTAGAGGTGGCAGTCAAAATCACCATATTCCGTTGGAATGCTGATGGTCTCGTCATGCTCGATGAGTTTTTCTGAGCGTCGACGGTATTCGATGAGTTGCGAAATGGTACAAGCCTTGAGGCCATGTTTTTTTTGATAGCTGCCAAGTTCGCCCACACGAGCCATTGAGCCATCGTCGTTGATGATTTCGCAGATCACGCCTGCTTCGGGTAATCCGGCGAGTCGAGCGAGATCGACGGCGGCTTCGGTATGGCCCGCGCGGCGCAATACACCTTCACGGCTCGCCAGAAGGGGAAAGACGTGGCCGGGGCGGACGAAGGAGTCGGCAGAGGAGTTAGGATCAGCCAATAGCCGAATCGTTTTGGCCCGATCCGCAGCTGAGATTCCTGTGGTGATGCCATCTGTGGCATCGACGCTCACGGTAAAGGCAGTCTTGTGACCCTCAAGGTTACGGCGAGTCATCTGGGGTAAATCGAGAGCCTTGGTCCTTTCCTCGCTGATCGGTGCACAAATCAGACCGCGACCATGAACGGCCATGAAGTTAACCATATCGGCGGTGCACAATGATGCGGAACAGATCAGGTCCGCTTCATTTTCTCGGTCGGGACTGTCCGAACAGATCACCATACGACCGGCGGCGATCTCGGCAATGATCTCGTCGATAGGACTAAAGTTGATCCGGTTTTCGGGCATGCGGCAATGGACTGCGATAACGCTAATGCGATCCGCTGGCAAAACAACCCCTGTGAGAATTTAATTCAAATAGAAATTCTCAGGAAGCATGGCCATATGGCGATTATGAGAAGAGATGCCGTTTATGAGTTGCTTTCAGAGATCCAGCTCGCGGCTTGTGGCAGGCAGGTATCAATTAGTGGAAGGTGCTTCCATGCAGTGGGGGGCTCACCAGCAGCATTTTGCCCCCGGAGTTTTATTGAAACGAGTGATTCGGCCATCAAAGGCAGTATTCCTACACTGCTTGTCATCGCCAAGAATGGAGAGTAATTTGTGCCGTGCTTCCCTGGTTCCAAGAAGGCAAGTTTCCACTCTATCTGGCTCCGATGGCTGGTGTGACAGATGTGATTTTTCGTCAGATCTGCAAGGGTCTTGGTGCGGATGTCATGGTCACGGAATTCATTTCAGCCGAGGGCATCATGCAGGCCGATGACCGCACTCGTAAATATACCGAGTTTACTGAGGAACAGCGGCCGGTAGGGGTGCAGCTCTTCGGAGCGGACGGCGTGCGTATGGGGGAAGCTGCGAAGAAGATCATTGACTGGAAGCAGCCTGACTTCATTGATATCAACTTTGGCTGTCCGGTGAACAAGGTCGTGGCTCGTAACGGTGGATCGTCCCTGCTGCGTGACTGCCCCCTACTGGATTCGGTGGCAAGCGGAGTGGCGAAGGCGGTCGGTGACCAGGTTCCAGTAACTGCAAAGATTCGCATCGGCTGGGATTTTGATTCGGTGAATGCTGTTGAGGTTGGTAAAATATTGGAGTGCAGTGGTATGCAGGCAGTGGCGGTGCATGGGCGCACACGATCGCAAGGATACAGCGGCGAAGCCGATTGGAATGTCATCGATCAGGTTGCGCGCGCGGTTGAGGTTCCTGTGATCGGTAATGGTGATATTCGCACTGGTGATGACGCACTTCGACGCAAGAAAGAAACGGCGGTATCTGGCCTGATGATTGGTCGGGCAGCGATGCAAAATCCGTGGGTTTTCCGTGAAGTCAGCCACTTTTTGAAAACCGGTAAGCGTTTACCGGAAATCCCCATACACCAGCGCTGGGAGCTTGTGATCAAGCATTGCCGTCTGGCGGTCGAAAGCGGTCGATTTCCGACTGAAAAGCAGACAATTACGTCCATGCGATCGCGTCTGATGAACTATTGCAAAGGTTTTCCTGGTGCAAAGGATCTGCGCCAGCGTTTATGCCACGTGGTATCGGTGGCTGAAGTGGAAGATTTGGCTAGCGAATGCATTACCTCGGTAGCCGCAGATTGAGCTAGATGCTCCACCAGAACCCCGTATTCTCCAGCACATGATAAACTTCAGAAACGTTTTCCTTGTGCTTGCTCTCTCCAGTATGTCTATGCAGGCCGAGGCCGAGTGGGTGCCTCTCTTCAATGGCAAGGATCTAACCGGGTGGAATCAGAAGGGTGGTAAGGCTGCATACAAGGTAGAGGGCGACGCCATTGTCGGCATCGCCACCCGCGGCACTCCCAATAGCTTCCTCTGCACCGATAAACACTATGCCGATTTTGTGTTGGAGTATGAATTCAAGGTCGATCCCAAGCTCAATTCTGGCGTTCAGATCCGCAGCCAAATGTTCGATAAGGAGGTCGAGGTGTTCTGGGAAGACAAGGTGAAGAAAATTCCCGCAAACCGTGTGCATGGATATCAGGTGGAGATTGATCCAGACACCAAGCGCAAGCGCCTTTGGAGTGCCGGTATCTTTGAAGAGGCGACTCGTGGCTGGTTGTATCCCGGTGCTGCCGGTGGTGACGGCAAAGCCTTTAGTGAGCAGGGGGCCAGGGTTTTCAAGCCCAATGAGTGGAACAAGGTGCGTGTTGAGGCCAAAGGGCATTCGATCAGGACCTTCCTCAATGGCGAGCCGCGTGCCGATTTGAGTGACTCACGTGTTGCCTCCGGTTTTATTGGCCTGCAGGTGCACAGCATTGGTAGGGAGGAGCAGGAAGGCGCTACGGTCGCTTGGCGCAACATCCGTATTCAGGATCTCGGTGGCCGCCCCAACTCGCTGACTAAAGCAGAAAAGAAGGAAGGCTGGAGGTTACTATGGGACGGTAAGACCACCGAAGGTTGGCGCAGCATCAAGGCTGAGAGTTGGCCAGAGAGAGGTTGGAAAATAGAAAATGGCGAGCTGCGCATCGAAGCGAAGAGTGGTGCCGGTGACCTCATCACCAAGGAGAAGTTCGGTGACTTCGAACTCAAACTTGAATTTAAGATGAGCCCAAAGTCCAACAGCGGTATCAAACTCTTTATCAAATCCGATCCGGGCCAGGTGAAGCTCGCCGCTCTCGGCCCCGAATTTCAGATTCTCGATGATGCCCGTCACCCTGATTCCAAAAACGGCAAGGACGGCAATCGCCAGCTGGGATCGCTCTACGACCTCATTCCTGCGCCAAAGGACAAGAAGGTGATGCCTATCGGTGGATGGAACCAAGCTCACATTGTCTCCAAAGGCAACAAAGTGACCTTCCGCTTGAACGGAGAGATCACCGCAGAGTTCGAGCGTGGTAGTGATGCGTGGCACAAGATGATTGCCGACAGCAAATACAAGCGTCACAAGGGCTTTGGTGATGCCAAAGAGGGTCATATCCTTTTGCAGGACCACTACGACCTCGTTTTTTACCGTAGCATCAAGATCAAGGCCCATAAGTGAGCCGCTCAAAGTCAGAGCGCTGGAAGGAAATGGATCGCAAGGAGGTGTTTGAGAAGGATCCTCGCTTGGGCCTGCCGTCTCTCAGCGCTTTAGTCCTTCTGTCGGGCTTTGCCAGTCTGGTGTATCAGGTGTTGTGGATGCGGCATCTGGGGTTGCTTTTCGGCAATGGCTCGCAGGCTGCTGCTGCCACACTGGCCATGTTCTTTAGTGGGCTTGGCCTGGGCAGTTGGTGGTGGGGGCGACGCATGTCGGGTAGGCCACTCAGATTGTATGCGATCCTCGAACTGGGGATAGCGATCAGTGCCTTGGTCTATTTCGTGACGAGGTTCACTTTGTCTGCTTTGTATCCGGTCATTTATGCCACGCTGGGTAATACGCCATGGCTTCTCGTCGCCAAGCTGGTAATGGCTGGGCTGCTCATCTTTCCTGCGGCCTTTTTCATGGGTGGCACTGTGCCGGTCATGGCGCAGGTGGTGATTCGCGAGCGAAGTCGCTTCGGACGCTTATCGGCCTGGCTCTATGGCATCAATACGCTGGGTGCCACCCTTGGTGTATTGATGGGAGCTTTTGTATTGCTTCCAAGCTTCGGTCTGCGGATCAGTTATGCCATAGCGGTTCTTTGTTCGCTACTAGTGACGGTATGGGCGTGGAGAGGAGCGAATGCTGAGAATTTGTTGGAATTTACGCCGAAGGAATCTGCCGAACGGGTCAGTGGCAGATTGGATCCAATGATTGGAATGTTGGCGTTTGTATCCGGCTTTGTGGTGCTGGGACTAGAGGTGGTATGGGTCCGCATATATGCACAAGTGCACGAGAACTCTGTATATTCATTTGCTGTGATTCTTGCAATCGTGCTGCTTGGTCTGGCAATTGGCGCCAGTATTGGATCGCTGCTTTCGCGTCTGGAGAAGTCACCCAAACAGATCCTGATGAACGTGATGCTGATAGCTGGCGCTCTGTTGGTCATTGGGCCGACCATGATCATGGCTGCAACCAAAGATCTTCAGCCGGTTCATACCAATGAGAGTTGGAGCGAGTATCTGGTCGATTTGTTTCGTATGGGAATTGGTGGTGTCGGTTTTACAGCGGTTGCTCTGGGCATAGTCTTTCCATTTCTGATGAAGATGGTTGAGCGTGATGTGTGTATTGCAGGACGGATGTTAGGACGATTGCTTGCGGTCAATACGCTGGGGGCAATCCTGGGCTCCCTGGTTTGTGGGTTCCTTCTGCTTCCTTTTATTGGTATGTGGACGACCCTGCGTCTTCTGACAATGATCCACCTGTGCGCCGCTCTGATGGTGCCCTTGGGATGGCAACGGCGCGCCGTGATGCTACGCGGTGGGGTGCTGATTCTAATCCTTCTTCTTCATACTGTTTTCAATCCTACAAATCTGAGAGTTTTATCTCAGATACCTGGCGGAGAGGCGCTAAAGGTATTGGAGGTTTGGGAGGCCAATGACTGCAATGTTGCGGTGGTTGAGAAACCGAGCGGTCATCGTGCCATCATGGTCAACGCCAGTTATTCATTGGGTTCAACTGCAGCGTTCACCAAGCAGGCCAATCAGGCGCGGATTCCCCTCTATCTGTATCCAGAGACTCGAAGTGTCTGCTTCATTGGTATCGGAACAGGCATGTCGGCAGGTGCCTCCCTGGACAAAGACCGCTTTCCGGGTATCGAGCGAGTGCTGGCCTGTGAATTGAGTCCGGCGGTGGTTGAGGCTGCAAAAGAATACATGCCTGCGCCCATGCTGAGTGGCTTGTTCAATGATGATCGTTGTGAAATCTTGATTGAGGACGGTCGTCATCACCTCATGGCCAGCAAGGAGCGCTTTGATATGATCAACGCCGACCTCTTTCTACCGTATCGCAGGGGCGCGGGTAGTCTCTACAGCCTCGATCACTACAAAGTGGTGGCCCAACGCCTGAACGAGAAAGGTGTCTTTGTTCAGTGGTTGCCAATGTATCAGATTACCGAGTTCGAGTTCGGTGTCATCGTGAACACCATGCTCCAAGTTTTTGAGGAGGTGACGATGTGGCGTAATGATTTCACACCGGGACAGGAAACGGTGGCGCTTATGGGTAAACGAAAGTCTGAACCCGTGATGTTGCCTCCAGCTTACGATCTGGATGAGATGCGATCAGCAGTAGCCGGCTTGAGTTGGCAGGAGACAACTAGTGAGATGGTTCAGGTGGAGCCTGAATCCATGCCCTTCTTTTACGCCGGCAATCTTTCCAGTGCCGCTAAGCTCTTCAAAGACTTCCCGCTCAATACTGACGACCAACCGATTATTGAGTTTCAGACACCCTGGCGCTTTCGGAATGTGGCGGCCACGGATGAAATTATCTGGTGCGTAGGACCCAAGCTGGCCTCCTGGATTGAGAGGATATTTAATGCGGCTCCGGTCGTTCAAGATCCGGCCCTAGCAGGGCATACAGAACTCTCTCGTCATCTTGTGGATGCCGGAGAAGCTTTTCATCAAGCCATGGTGTCCAAAGCCCTTGGTAATCGATGGCAGACTGAGATATTCTGGGACGAGTTCAAGCAGGCATGGATTAAGGCGGCGACACCTACCGCTACAACTGAATAGATCACCCTCAGGCATGCGTAGACCATTGGATGAAAGGAGTTCAAAAAACATGAAGATAAAAATTCAAATGATGCTGTCGGTAGGACTTTGTGTTGTTTCTCAAGCCGAGGATTGGGTGATCGATAGCAACAAGGATTGGAGTGATGCCCTCGCGTATCAGACTGGAATCGAGATCAAGGAAGGTCTCGCTGCGCTGAAGGAAGATCGAGCCACCTACCTTAGTATCGTTCATAAGTTTGACTCAAAACGTAAGATCCAGTCCCTGACCATCAAGCAGTCCGATAAGTGGCTTAACTGGAGGGCGATCGATAAGGTGCAGCCTAAAAATCTGCGTGATGCCCCCGTTTTTCTTGTGCGAGGTGACAAAGATTATTGGATATTTGGCCGAATGGCCCCCATGCCCAAGCATGGCAAAGGCAGCTCTGCCACAGCCTTTGAGGCCAAGCCGGCAAAGTTAAAAGGCTTCGACATCCCCTTGCTGACCACTCGCTACGAGAATCAATACGATGCACCAGGCGGTCTGAACAAGAGTTTGGGTGGTTATCACGCCTGGCAAAGCCGCGACATGATCCATTGGGTCCATCATGGGCCGGTGACCGAAGGGTTCTCGCGATGGGTAACGACCGCTGAATTGGTGGATGGCAAGGCCTACATTTACTACGACTTTCCTAACGATCAGGATCCACATTTATACATTGATGAGGACCTCTTCGACGGCAAGCCAGGGAAGAACATGGGTATGGCTCTCAACGATCCGTCCCACGGTTCAGACTGCGCCGTCATTCGCGGCTTGGACGGCCGATTTCATATTATCTTTGAGGACTGGTCACCCATCAATGCCCGTAAGCATTCGTGGGATTCACCACTTGCCGGCCACGCCGTTGGCAGGAAAGGTTATAACGATTTTGAAATTGTAGAGCCTGCTGTGGATGCTCGCACCAGGGGGACCGGTAAGATGGAGACCTATCTCCACCCGCATTGGGTCAAGGAGGATCCCAAACGCTTCAAGACCAACGTGGCTGAATACGAAGTCCACGAACCTGAGCAGGATGCCTTCGGTGACTGGGCGGCCATCGCCATTGGAGGGCAATACTACCTCTTTGCCGACTTTCATCCGGCCAATGACAAGATTCGAATTGGCTGGTTCACCTCAGAGAGTATCGATAAGCCCTTCGAATTCTGTGGCGAAATCGGGTCAGGCCACCCGGATCCCGACATTGGTTTTGCTGAGGGATCCTTCTATCTCCTCAACCAGACTGCCAAGGATTACATCAGTAGCGGTCCTTGGGTGAATCAAGTGGAAGCCCGGGTGGGTGCCGACACCGATGGCGATGGTAAGGTCGATAAGTGGACCGATTGGCAGTTGATGAGCGAGAGTTACGAGCGTATCCAAGGCTTCTCCAAGCAGGTCAAACGCAACCCGTCCCTGCTCAATGCTTCAAGTCTTCCCGAGGCTGAGGGCGTTGCCTTTGAGTTGAAGCTCTGCGATGTGGAAGGGAACGTGGCGAAGCCTGAACTCGATAAGGTGACTTTGAAGTTTACCAAATAATCTGATAATGAGTGGTCTGCTCCACGATGCCATTTGTGATGTGGTGAAGCAGGCCACAGGTGTGGTTTTCCAAGCCCACAGTTTTTCATCTTGTCAAGGTGGCTGCATCCATCAGTCGTGGATCTGTAGTGATGGTGATCGTTCCTTTTTCGTGAAGAGTCATGACTTTGAGGCAGAGGCCATGTTTACGGCGGAGGCTGATGGTCTGCGAGCCATGGCAGAGGCCGATGCCCTGCGGACCCCGAAGGTAATTGGACAGGGGACCGCTGCGGGTCAGTCTTTTCTAGTATTGGAGGCTTTGGATCTGAATGGTCGACCTTCATCTAACTCTTGGAGCAAGATGGGCGATGGGTTGGCGGCACTGCATCGGATTTCCGGGCCAAGCTATGGTTGGGACAGCGATAACTTTATTGGTAAAACGTCTCAGGCGAATAGGCGCTGTGATTCATGGGCGGAGTTCTTCGTAACGCAGCGCCTCAGGCCGCAGTTTGACATGGCTCAGACAAATGGCTTCTCCTTTCCCGATACCGAGGGCTTGATGAACTGGGCAGCGGATTTGCTTGCAGACCATCAGCCTGCGCCATCTCTACTTCATGGCGACCTCTGGTCTGGCAATACCGGATTTGATAGCTCAGGTGAGCCGGCAATTTTCGATCCGGCCGCTTACCACGGGGATAGGGAAACCGATCTGGCCTTCACTGAGTTCTTCGGGGGATTCGCACCGGAATTCTACGCGGCTTATCGCAAGGCCTCGCCGTTGGAGCCTGGATATGAGCAACGGCGGGATCTCTACAATCTCTATCACGTTCTCAATCACGCCAACCTCTTCGGTGGCGGCTATGCGAGCCAGGCGCAGAGCATGATGCGAGCACTCACTGCGTGATTTTTAAATCGTGGCCGCCTCCGTCTTTGACGGACTTGGTGATGAGATCAAACACAGGATCGGGCACGTAGCGGCGCACGGTGTCTTCCCATCCCTCGGGGCCAATGAGGCCTTTGACCATGTTGGAGGACAGTTCGGCGATGTCGCGAGGAGGCATCAGCAATACGGTGGTGATATCCGGAGCCATGTCGCCATTGATGTAACGCATCACGCGTTCGTATTCGTAGTCGTGGGAGGAGCGGATGCCGCGCAGGATAAAGTCTGCCTTTACCTCTTTGGCGTAATCTACGAGATAGCGATTGTTGAAGTGGGCGACTTCAAGGCCGTCGAAGTGAGAGGTGGATTCCATGAGAAGCTCCAGGCGTTCCTCAACAC
>JBMYMN010000101.1:0-9462 GCA_049597355.1 Luteolibacter sp. | reverse complement strand
AAGGCCAGTCCCCTATGCCTCATGGTGCAGAGATACACGATCTTGCAGACACCAGTAGCTTACCCAAGGCGACCATGCCCGTGTCCTTGACCTCAAACCCGACGGATCCCGTTGATTCGCCTGAGGCGCATGTGCCAAGTTCCGAAGAGGAGGTTCCTACCGAGACCCCGCAAGTTGCTTCGGAGGCTGCCCGGGTTGCGTCACCCAAGTCTGCGGGTTTCGGGGGTTGGGTTTGCTCCCTGTCTCTGATAGAAAAGCTATGCTGTCTGCTTATTGTGGCGGGTGTCCTGTTGTTTGCGCTAACGGTCTTCCTGCCCGCTCTTCTTGATTTCCCCAAGGAGGTTGAGCTCCAAGTTTCCGGCGACTTCCCCATCAAGGGAAAATACATTGAAGTGACATCGGCAAATACCTACTGGCGCAAGCCCATGCTGGAAGGGGAAGGTGCCGATGTAGTGCGTGACGGTACGATCCTTATTCCAGTGCTGGATATGAAACTAAGCGGGAGCGGTAGGCTCCGAGTCCTATTTCGAGATGGGGAGGGCGCATTGGTCGGTGATCCGGTGGCTCTGAGTCCAAACGGTAGTCAGGATTTTGCCGCCGCATCGACAGTGGGGTTGAACCAAGAAGGCGATTTTGCAGAACACCGCACGGGCATCGTAGAACTCTGGACTGTAGAGTTCTACGAGGCGCCCGTTGGCGCGACCAAACAAGAGGACTTCAAATCCCTCTTCCAGATGAAGATTCTCCCGATTAAGAAATAACCAGCTGCCTATGTCAGAAGAAGTGACTCCCTTGGTGCCGCGCGAAGGCTGGCACGTGATGCATTTGTTTTATCAGATCGACCATGTCGCCTGGGCTTTGCTGGACGATGAGGAGAAACGTCAGGCGAAGACAAATCTGACCGAACTGGTTCAAGAAATCCGTGCCACCGAGGATACTCACCTGCTGACTTACGCTGTGGCCACCCCCAAGGCCGATATCGGTTTCATGCTGTTGACGCCCGACCTACAGGTTGCCAATGCCTATGAAAAGCGCCTCACGCTATCGCTTGGTCCCGATGTACTCTCGCCGACTTATTCCTACCTTTCCATGACCGAAGGTTCGGAATACACCACCACCACAGAGCAATATGTTGAGGAGACTCTCAAGGGTGAAAAAGGACTAGAGGAACATACTGAAGAGTTCGATGCGGCCCTCAAGGAATTCAACGAGCGCATGCAAAAGTATCTCCATCACCGTCTCTACCCGGTGCTACCTGACTGGCCTGCCATTTGTTTTTACCCCATGTCGAAACGAAGAACCGGTGAGGACAACTGGTATTCCCTTAGTTTTTCCACTCGTAAGGAGTTGATGATGGGCCATGCCCGTGTAGGCCGCACATACTCAGGCCGTATACTCCAACTCATCACAGGCTCCACCGGTCTGGACGAGCACGAATGGGGCGTTACCCTCCTCGCGAAGGATACCATCGACTTGAAGGCCATCGTTTATGAGATGCGTTTCGATGAAGTCTCGGCTCGTTACGCAGAATTCGGCGATTTTTACATCGGCATGCAGTTGCCGCTCAACGAGTTGTTTGAGAGAGTCTGCCTGTGACCAGACGCAGGCGGCAGTTTGTGAAGCGCTTGGTGTTCCTTGGACTACCACAGGTGTTGTCCGTGTGTGCACCAACGGGCACTGATGGCGCACACGGTGAATTCAGCAACATGATGAACAGCCACGGTATTGCACTGGGCTGCAGCTGGTATTGCGGTGCGCCGCCGGTCTCCGTAAAAGTAGGCGGCGATGCTGCAGATGAACTACACGATGGCGATGCCGGGACTGTCTGGATCGCGGATAAAGCCCGACAGCAGACTTTGATCTTTGAGTTTAATCTCGCAGAGGCTGACAACGAGAGTGGCATTGGAGTTGACTGGGTGACCATCATAAATGGTGATGCTCGCTCGAAGAAGGAGTGGCAGGCTTCGGCTCGAGCCAAGACGTTCGTGGTCCGCTTCAACGGCAAGCTAATGGGTCGTTATGAGCTTGCGGATACGATGCGGTCTCAACCTATCGAGTTGCCGCGCATGCGCTTCGCCGGCAACAGGGTGAACGAACTATCCTTTGAGATTCTGGATACTTACCCCGGTCAGAGTTCAGACATGCTGTCTATGGCTGACTTCTATTTTGCCGGCTTCGGCAAGATTCATTGATTACAGCAACCTACTACGTAGTAGGTCGGTGACTTGCTTGGGATTGGGTTTGGTCGCGGCGTTGCGCATGACCTGACCCACTAGGAAATTGATGAGTTTCTCGTTGCCGCCCTTCACAGCTTCCACCTCGCTCGGATTGTTGAGGATGGCCTCGTCGACCAGAGCATCGAGCTCGCCGGCGTCGGTCTTCTTGAAGCCAAGGCTATCGGCGATGTCCTTGGCAGCACTGTCCGGCTTGGTATAGAGCATGGCGAAGACTTCAGTCGCTTGACTGGAGGCGAGGGTGCCGTCTTCGACCAGAGCCAGCAGACCTTGAAGCGCCTCGGGCTTAACCGGGCAGTCCTCGATGGCAACGCTCTCCTCATTGAGCTTTCCAAGCAGGTTGTTAATGATGAAGTTGGCAACCTTTTTGCCGTTGAGGTTCTCGCTGAGGGTGGCTTCGAAGTAGTCAGCCAGACCCTTGTCTGAAGACAGAACGGTGGCGTCGTAGGGAGTCATGCCGTAGTCCTTCTCAAAGCGCGCAGCCACTTCGTGCGGTCGCTCGGGCATAGTGGGCTTGACCTTGGCCAGCAAAGACTCCGTGCGAATGGGCAGTAGATCCGGACAGGGGAAGTAGCGGTAGTCGTGAGCGTCCTCCTTGGTGCGCATCATCTGAGATTCTCCGCGGGCGTCGTCCCAGCGGCGAGTGGATTGGATCTGTGCAATGCCCTGATCCAGTTCGCTGCTTTGACGGTCGATCTCAAAGTGGATGGAACGACGAACCGCAGAAATGGAATTGAGGTTTTTGAGTTCCACCTTTTCACCGAGCGGATCGCTTTCGTTTTTGCGCAGTGATATGTTTACGTCGCAACGCATCTGGCCCTTTTCCATGTCCGCATCAGACACACCTGCCTGCTTCATGATCATTTGCAGCGAGCGGAGGTAGGCGAAGGCTTCCTCGGCACTTTCGAGATCTGGCTCGGATACGATCTCCATCAAAGGCGTTCCCGCACGATTGAAGTCAATCAGCGAGGAATTGCCAAGATGCGTGGACTTGGCAACGTCCTCTTCCAAGTGGATGCGGTTGAGTTGCACCTTCTTGTCAGGATTGGCAATGTGCTTTCGATGATCGGTGGGGTAGCAATGCTCGTAGAGGGGAACTTCACCACCGATGCAGAGGGGAAGATCCATTTGGGTGGTCTGGTAGTTTTTTGGCATGTCCGGGTAGAAGTAGTTCTTCCGGTCCCAATTGGAGATTTCAGGTGATCTGCAGTCGATCATCAGACCCGCAAGCAGGGTTTTCTCGATGGCCTCCCTGTTAAGGACGGGCAGTGCTCCCGGCAGACCCAGACACACCGGACAGGTGTGGGTATTGGGATCGTCGCCAAAGGAAGTTTCGCAGGCGCAGAACATCTTGGTGCGCGTGTTCACCTGGCAATGGACTTCGAGACCGATCGTGACGAGGTAGGACATGGATAGGTGGTAGATTCAAAAATTGAGCTCATCGACCAGCTTGCGAACCTCGGGGTTCTCAATCGCATCGGTGATGACCGGGTGGCGCAGAAGAGTGCCGAATTTTCGCTCACGAGCAAGCTTCTCGAGCTCCGCATCCTCCACAATGATGGCCCGGGGAATGGCTCTACCCGTCTCAGGATCGATGGCGGGATCCATTTTCACTTTACCATTGGCCTTGTCCGACACCCATTTGACCAGCGCCATTCGGGATTTTTCAGCATAAGGATCGAGTGCATTTAGCGCGCGCTGTGGGATGAGCACCTCGATGCCCGCCTTGAGTTCTTGGGCCCATGTTTTCCCAACATCGCTCTCTTCTCCAACTCGTTGGCGCAATTCATCGACCGAGGCTTTGTGGTGGATGAGGCCCGATGCGAGGAGCATGATTATGAGGGTAGGGACGAGCGCGAAAACCAGCAGGATCATGATTCGCATCTTGGATAGGCCACGGCGGTCCTTGAGGAGCGCTTTATCCTCCCCACCAAATGGATTCGTGATCCACTTCAGTGCGATGCGGATGATGATCAAGCAGAGCAGGAATACTATGATGGGAAGTCCCGTGGTGATGAAACCTACCGACTTGTTACACACAGCGATCGATATCTCCGGACCCTTTTGCCAAGTAATGAGCCCAAGCAATGCGCTGACCGTTAGTATCGCCGTGCTGACCAACATCCGAGCCACACCTCGAAGCAAAATGTATGTCAGACAGATACCGAAGATCAGCACCGCAGCCGTGCCGAGACTGATCTGGGGGAGGGCGGCGAGGATCATGCCTTTAATGTTCGATTGCCCGTTGGCGCAGCAGGTGGTCGGTGAGGACCAGCTTGGTCATTGCCTCGACGATGGGCACGGCGCGGGGAAGAACGCAGGCGTCGTGGCGGCCCTTGCCAGCCAGTTGGGTGTCTTCGCCATCACTGCTTACGGTTTCCTGTGAGGTCATGATGGTGGCGGTGGGCTTGAAGGCCACGCGGAAGAGGATGTGTTCGCCATTGGTGATACCTCCTTGTACGCCGCCAGAGTTATTGGTGGTCGTGCGAACCTTGCCGTCCTCCATGTGGTAGGGATCGTTGTGCTCGCGTCCGGTGAGTTGGGTGCCGGCGAAGCCCGAACCGATTTCGAAGCCCTTGGTTGCGGGGATGGAAAGCATGGCTTTGGCGAGTTCTGCTTCGAGTTTGTCGAAGATGGGTTCGCCGAGACCGACGGGGCAGTTGCGGACCACGCATTCGATCACGCCACCCACTGAGTTACCGTCGGAGCGGATGGACTTGATGTGTTCGATCATCTTCTCAGCCATAATCGGGTCACCGGTGCGCACGGGATTGGATTCGATAGTGGTAGAGTCGATGGTCGTCGAATTGACTTTGGCCTCGAGATGTTGAATGGACTTCACCCAGGCCAGCACTTGGACGCCGGGGGTGAGGCTATCTAATATTTTTTGGCAGACAGCAGCGGCAGCCACGCGGCCGATGGTTTCGCGAGCGGATGCACGACCACCGCCGCTGAGGGCACGCACGCCAAATTTGGCGTCGTAGGTGTAGTCGGCGTGGCTCGGGCGATACTTCGTGGCCATTTCGTCGTAGGAACCGGGACGTTGGTCCTTGTTGCGCACGACGATCGCGATGGGCGTGCCCAGTGTCTGGTCGTCCTGCAAGCCGGAGAGAATTTCAGCGGTATCGGCCTCGTTGCGCGGGGTCACGATGTCGGATTGGCCGGGACGGCGGCGGTCCAGTTCCTTCTGGATCTCCTCGACCGTGATTGGGATGCGGGGAGGGCAGCCGTCGATGACCACTCCGACACCGCCTCCGTGGGATTCACCGAAGGTGTGGATGCGCAGGGCCTGTCCAAAGGTGGATGACATGTGCAAAAGCTTAGACTTTGCGAAGCAATGGGCAAGCGGGGATGTATTCTGCCTTTGAATTTGGCTGATCCACGCTACTTCAGGGCATGCGACTGAGCTTGCCCCAGCGACACATCGACTTCCCCAGACGCCCGCTGCTCATGGGAATCGTCAACGTAAATGACGACTCCTTCTCGGGAGACGGCACCTTGGATTTCGGCGAGGCACTGGCTCAGGCCAAAGCCCAGATTGAGGCGGGTGCGGACATCATCGACGTGGGTGCCGAGAGCGCGCGGACCAACAGGGAAGCAATTCCAGTGGGTGAGGAACTCCGTCGTTTTACTGGCTTCCTTGAGGGTTGGCAGGGCGTCATCGAGAGCGCCAAACCACGCGACAACGAGCAACTCTGGCCGCCCATGCTCTCCGCCAACACCTGGCGACCGGAGGTGATTGAACAGCTCCTCCCCATGGGAGGTATTGAATTGCTCAACGACATGAGTGCGCTGCCCGACGGTCGCAATGCCAGTGCGTGCGCGAAACACGGTGTGGCGCTGCTCATCATGCACAGCGTGGGGGAACCCAAGGTCGCGCACACGCATCAGCAATGGAAAAACGTGATGGCTTCGATAAAGACTTTCTTTGAAGAGAAGATCGCCATGGCGAGGGCGGCAGGGCTGGATGACACGCGCATGGTGCTCGATCCCGGCATCGAGTTTGCCAAACAGTGCGACGACAACCTCACCGTGTATCGTGAGTTGGGTCAGTTGCAGGACTTCGGTCTACCAGTGCTGGTGCCCGTGTCACGCAAGACGGTGATTGGTGAAGTGCTGGGCATCAAAGAACCCAAGGATCGCGATGCAGGAACCGTGGCCTGTATCGCCGCGTCGATGGAACGCGGGGCCCAGATGTTCCGCGTGCACAACGTGGATGCCGCTTGGCAGGCGGTGAAGGTGTTGCATCTTGCTTATTGAGGTCTATAGATGCGCGATCACCGCATGCACCAGCGCCCACCCAAGAAGTTTAAGCCGGAGCCCTTCGCCTACCACGAGGAGCTGGAGCTGACGATTGATTCGCTCACCAATCTTGGTGCTGGCGTGGCGCGCATCGACATCGGTGGAGAGAAGCCTTGGGTCGTCTTCGTGCCCTTCACTTTACCTGGCGAAAAGGTGCGCGTCCGCATTTACCGCAACGACAAGAACCATTCCCAAGCGGATCTGGTGGAAGTGCTGGAAGCTTCCCAACATCGCGTCAAACCAAAATGTCCACTCTTTGGTGAATGCGGTGGCTGCCAATACCAACACCTCTCCTATGAAGAGCAACTCAAGTGGAAACAGCGCCAAGTTAGTGAGCTGATGCAACACATGGCGAAGATCGATTTTGAGGTGAACCCCTGTCTGTTTACTGAGCAGCGCTGGAACTATCGCTCCAAGATCACGCCGCACTTCAAGGCACCGCGAGATGGGGAGATCGGTCCCATTGGATTTCTCGCTGACGGCACGCGCTCACGCATCGTGGACGTGGAGAAATGTTACATCGCGATGGACGAGATCAATGAAGCCTTGCCCGGTGCGAAAGCTGAGATCCGTTCTAAGGCTTCGTCCTTCAAACGTGGCTCGACCATTCTGATGCGCGCTACTCAAGGGCGCGTGGAGAAGGATTTTAAAGCGACCGCCATCGAGAAGGTGGGGGACTTGGAATTCAAGTTCGTGGCTGGCGAGTTCTTCCAGAACAACCCCTTCATTTTGTCGACTTTCACCGACTATGTGGCCAAACAGGCTGCCAAGGACGGCATCAAATACCTCGTGGATGCCTACTGCGGCTCGGGACTCTTCGCACTGACCCTTGCCAAGCATTTCGAGCAGGTGGCGGGTGTGGAGGTTTCCGAAATCGCCTGCGAATGGGCGCGCAAGAATGCCGAGGCCAACGGCATCGACAATGCGGGCTTCTTAACGGCGTCGGCGGAGCACATTTTTGCTGAAATCGCCTTCCCGGCTGACCAGGCCACCGTGTTGATCGATCCGCCGCGCAAGGGGAGCTCGCCGGAATTTCTCCAGCAGCTCGTGGAATTCGGCCCGGCCCGTGTGGTCTACATCTCCTGCAACCCGGCCACTCAGGTGCGAGACCTCAAGCAGTTGTCCGATAGCGGCTACCTGCTGGAAGATGTGCAGCCTGTCGACTTGTTTCCGCACACGCGCCATTTGGAAAGCATCATGACTCTCGTTCCCGCCGAGAAATCATCTCACTGATCCGAACAGCGCTGTAGCTCTCGTCGTGTCCAAGATGAATGGAGTCCAACGGTGTGGACGGATCCTGTGAATAACTTGGGGAAAAGCGTGATTCTCACCATGAAATTCCAATCAACTGAGGTTCCTTTGGCGTAAAAAATCCAAAGGCGAGCATGGAATATAAAAATCCATCAGGTCATTGGAGAAGATCAATTGTTCCTGAGCTTCTTAGTACGTTTCAGATACTCAAGTCATTGATGAAAAGTTCATTAGAGATTCTATTCACAGAGAAATGGAGTTTATGCCCATGTGATTCACATTGTGTATAGATGTACAATCGTTTGAGGTGATCATTCAAATTTGTTGTGTAATTTCTCTGCCTGAAACTGCGAGAAAGCACTGTGAATAACTTGGGGATATTCGGCTTAATGCTTGAGATGTATCAACGCAAATTATGTCATGCTGAGCTCTGAATAGGGTTGGCAATGAGGGCGTTCACGGCCACTTTCTGGATATGGATTTTCAAGTCGCCACACTTTGTGATTTTGCTGCCGACTACAACGGCAAGTTAGTTGTTAACGGGACCTTCGACACACTTGCTGCACGTCAGTTGCCGGTCGTGCACCCGCATTGCTCGCTCGCTCTGCGCATCTGCTTCACGCCTGAGGACATCGGGCATCATAAGTTTTCTATCGTGATCATCAATGTCGATGGCCAGCCGCTCGATCCCGATAATATGCCTATTGAGCCCGAATTTGATGTCAAACTTCCTGAGAACGCACCCTTTATTACCCGCAACATCGTGATGAACCTGCAGGGCCTACAGTTCCCCGCCGCAGGGCTCTACTCCTTGGACATTTCTTGCGATGGTGAGCTTTCTGTGCGCCTGCCCCTGCGCATTGTGGAAGTGAAGCAGGGTGCCGATGGCAAGCCTTCCATGGGATAATCATTCGGCCAAGCTCCTGACGAAATCTGTGAAGAAATCGGTGCCAGCGCGGAGTGCCTTAACATCGATGTGTTCATCTACGGTGTGAGCCTGATGGATACTACCGGGCCCAATGCAAATGCTTGGGATGCCCCCGGCTGATAAGTGTGCGGCATCTGAGAACCAGGGAGCGCTGGCCAATGAACTGCCGTTGTTCAACAAACGCTGAATACCGGGAAGGTTGGCTGGAGTTTCGAGTGGTGGATTCTCATGAGGGTTGATGATCTCGATGGGTAGATCGTGATCTGCAATGGCGTCTTTTAGAATTTTGAGCGCCCCTCCCGCATCGTGTAGCGAGGGCGTGAAACGGATATCGATCTCCGCCTCGCAACAATCCGGAACGATGTTCGCACGTGAACCGCCACGAATTGTGCCAAAATTGATGGTGGAGCATCCCAGATTGGGATGGGTAAAGCGAGCGAGTTCGGGCACGAGGCAGTGATTGAGTTGATTGATTGCACGGCTAAGTTTTAGAATGGCATTATCACCATTTTCGGGCATGGAACTATGAACCGCCTTGCCTGTCGCGCGCAGAGTGGCCCAGGTGGAGCCTTTGTTTTGGTGAACCACGGTCATGTCTGTGGGTTCACCGACCACGGCAAACTCGTAAACGCTGCCATAGCAAGAAGAACGATTTGAAGAGGCTTCATAAATGCTGATTAAAATAGATTTTGTGGTTATTTGAGTGGCTAGCATAACAGAAATGGCAGCTCAGATAACTAGTGCTTG
>JBMYMN010000100.1:0-9557 GCA_049597355.1 Luteolibacter sp. | reverse complement strand
CCCACAAAAAAAGTGTAGCCATGCCATGGCGCGACAATCCCAGGACCTGGTAGTAGACAGGTGAATCACCAAAAAAAGGGACTCGGACTGCTTCCAGAGCCAGCCACATCATGAGGATCGTGAGGGTCAGCGGCGCCCTTGCGAAGTGTCTTACGTAGAGCGCCATTACTCCAATACCTGTGCCCGTGGCTCACGTTTGATCGTGTCCTCAGCTCCGGCACTGGTAACAAATGGCCCACCCTCCAGCGGTGCCGTTTTGGAAAATGCCACATCCGGCATGTCGGACGGGCGACCCGCGAGTGGGAAATCCTTCCGCAGTGGATAGAAGGGATAACCCTCCCACATCAGTATGCGTTGAAGATTGGGGTGATCCGAGAAGCGGATGCCCATCATATCGTAGACCTCGCGCTCATGCCAGTCGGCAGCGCACCAGATGTCAGTGGCACTGGGCACTTCCTGAGTCTCTTCCACCAATGCCTTGATTCGCAGATGCTTTTGATCATCAAGGGTAGCCAATTCGTAGATCACCTCGAAACGAGGGTCGTCGCCGAAGTGGTCGAGACTCGAGACATCGAGCAGCATCACGTAGTCAAGATCGGCTTTGCACATGGCGAGCAAGTCGTGAAGTGCGTCGAGATTGACCTGAAGGGTCTGCTCGCCCCGAAACTCGGAAATGCCGATGATCTTGTCACCGAACTGCGTCTTGAGGGCTTCTGCGTCTTTGGCGGCGGACATGGTGCAAAATTAGGAAAGTTGGTCGACCATGGCGGCCTTCTGATCCTTGAGGGCATCTTCCTGCTCAATCTTCTCCTGCACCTTCATCAGGCCCTGGATAAGAGCCTCAGGACGCGGTGGGCAACCAGAGATATACACGTCAACGGGAATGAGTTGATCGATTCCCTGCAGCACTGCGTAACTGCGATACATGCCACCGCTCGACGCACAAGCGCCCATGGCAATGCACCACTTCGGCTCCGGCATCTGATCCCAGATGCGTTTGACGGCCAGGGCCATTTTGTAGGTTACCGTGCCAGACACGATGAGCACATCAGCCTGTCTTGGAGAGAAGCGCATCACCTCCATGCCGAATCGCGAGAGGTCAAAACGCGAACAGGCCGAAGCCATCATCTCGATAGCGCAACAAGCCAAGCCCATTGGCATGGGCCACATTGAGTTCTTACGCATCCAGTTCATGGCAGCGTCGACTCGGGTGACGATCACGTTGCCCTCAATCTTGGAATCGTAGGCAGTGTGGAGAGTACTGGAATCAGACATGGAGAAAAATCATGGGTGCGAGTGAAACGCTGAATGACTGTTGCCATGGAATCTCCACGTCTCAAGTCGATAAGTGGAAAAATAAAGGATTTGGTTGCCTTGATGGCTGCTGACTTGAGAGCTGGCACGAACCAAGCTACAATACCCTATGCACTTCTGCATTCACCTGGTCCTTTTGATCGCTGGATGGACGATCTTTAGCGAATCCGGTCTGGCCAAGCCCTGCGAACAAGACCAACTCAGGTTACGTGTCCTGCAAACACAAAATGCCCACGAACTGGAAGACCACTTTGCCCATTTCGCCAAGCTGCAGGACGAATGCACTTGCATGGCCATCCTCGAGCATTTCGACAATCTCGCCATGAAACATTTGGGCCAGATACTCAATGTAAGAGAAAAGGCGATCTATATCGACATGACCGGATTCGTTGTTAGCCAGATGGTGAATACCTACCACGCGAGTGAATTGTCATCTGAGACAGTACGCGACCGCCTAGATGAGTTGATCCGCCACTATCCCCGTACGCAACCGTAGTGAATTCTCCCATTGCATCTTGGGGACAGCACCCGTAACCCTTTCCCGTGGCCCAACCGGACGCCAAAACGCCCGGCCCAGCTCGCAAACACGACCTGATCCGCCGGGCCCTCGATCATCCCGAATTCGCGACACGCCTAGCTCCTCTGACCTCTGGCGATGGACAATTCGTGCTGGAACATGCAAGCGAGGCCTCCCACGCTTGGTTTTGCGCCATTCTTTGTCATGCAGCTTGGGAGCAGAAGCGCGGCAAGATTTGGTTGGTGAGTGAACTGCCGCGTCACCGCGAACGCCTCGCCGCCGAAATGGAACTGTGGGGTATCGAAGCCCTCGTGCTGCCCGATCCCCCCACCGAAACCAGCGAGGGCACTCTCGCCGATCCGGAAGCCGCCGCCGAGTGGTATGCCACCCTCGAAGCCCTCGCTCGCAACCCCCACTGCGTGGTGCTTTGTGAGCGCGAAGCCCTCGAGCATCCCGCACCCGACCCCAAGGCCCTTCGCGCAAGTCGCCATTCCCTGCAAGCTGGCGACACATTAGATCCTGAGGAACTCGCCAAGTCGCTCAAGCAGCACGACTACCAGCGCGTCCCGACGGTAGGCTCCCGCGGCGAGTTTGCCGTACGCGGTGGCATCATCGACCTCTTCGCCTGGCAATCGCCACGCCCGCTGCGCCTTGAGTTCTTCGACAACGAGCTTGAGTCCATCCGCGAGTTCGATCCCAACTCGCAGGCCTCCACACGCAAACTCACTCACTTCGAACTCCTACTCGAGGAGCCCGAAGCCGAGTCCACCGTAGCCAGTTATCTTCATAATGAAGACCTCATGGTGGGCATCGACGAGGAGAGCTTGGACTGTGAGGTACGACTTCTTACGGCATCGTTTGGCGGTGATGAGGAAGACTTCAGCTTCGCCAGCCACGACCGCCCCTTCGGCCGCTTCGAAGCTGGTGACTTCGTGATGGAGGAAAAGCGCCGTGAGAGGTTCATGCAACAACTCGCTGAGTGGCGCGAGGAAGACTGGGAGGTGGGTATCGTGTTCTCCAACAAGGGCGAGGAGGAGCGCTTCACCGAACTTGCCGGAAAAGAACTCAGCACTCTGGGTCTCAAGCCGCTGCACGGCGAGTTGATGGCCGGCTTCACCATCCCCGATCTCAAATTTACCCTACTATCCTCACAGGAACTCTTTGGCCGCTACCAAAGCCCGGGTACCGCCCGCCGCTCCACTCTCGATCAGGTCCGCTCCGCCCACGTCCGCGCCACTGTAGAAGAAATGGAGGAGGGCGATCTGGTCGTCCACTACGAGTATGGCCTTGGGCGTTTCTGTGGTGTGGAAGAGGGTGAAGATGGCGACGAACTGCAACTTGAATACAAGGATGGAGCCATGCTCGCCGTGCCGATTGAGCAGGCCCATCTCGTCGGCAAATACGTCGGCATGGGTGGGCGCACGCCTGAACTTAGCAAACTCGGGAGCGCTGCATGGAAACGTGCCCGCCAGTCGGCCGAGAAATCCATTCTCGACTATGCCGCCCAACTCCTGCGGGTACAGGCCGAGCGTGAGCACCAATCCGGCTACGCCCACCCGCCAGACAATAACTGGATGTGGGATTTCGAACGCTCTTTCCACTACACGGAAACGACCGACCAACGCCGCGCCATCGATGAAACCAAGCGCGACCTCGAACAACCGCAGGCTATGGATCGCCTGATCTGCGGTGACGTTGGCTTTGGTAAAACGGAGGTCGCTATCCGAGCGGCCTTCAAAGCTGTCAGTGGTGGCAAACAGGTGGCCATTCTGGTGCCAACAACTGTCCTCGCCGAACAGCATTGGCGCACTTTTCGCGAGCGAATGAGTGATTATCCGTTCAATATTCGCCTACTCAACCGCTTTCGCACCCGCAGCGAAGTGCGCGAAACCATAGAAGGCCTCGCTGATGGCTCGGTGGACATCGTCATCGGCACTCATCGCCTGATTTCCGGTGATGTCTCCTACAAGAGCCTTGGCTTGGTGGTGATTGACGAAGAACAGCGCTTCGGCGTTGCCCACAAAGAGAGGTTCAAGCAACTCTTCACCCAAATTGA
Source organism: Luteolibacter sp. (assembly GCA_049597355.1). GTDB lineage: Bacteria > Verrucomicrobiota > Verrucomicrobiia > Verrucomicrobiales > Akkermansiaceae > Luteolibacter. Next base: position 5,670 of record JBMYMN010000100.1, on the reverse strand, counting down.
TGTTCTCACTCTCTCTGCCACCCCCATTCCGCGCACCCTGTATATGGCGCTGATGGGAGCGCGCCACATGTCGACGATTGAGACCGCCCCACCCAACCGTCTGCCGGTTTCCACCACCATCTGCGGCTACGATGAGCGCATCATCCGCGACGCAATCCGCAGGGAAATGAAACGCGGAGGCCAAATCTTCTTCCTCCACAACAGGGTCAAGTCTATCGAGATGATGGCCGGCAAGCTCCAAGACCTCGTACCCGAAGCCCGCATCGCCATCGGCCATGGGCAGATGGAGAAATCCGAACTCGAGGTGGTCATGCACCAGTTCGTCGAAGGCAAGGCCGATGTGCTTTTGGCCACCACCATCATCGAGACCGGCATCGATATTCCCAACGCCAACACCATTCTCATCGACCGCGCTGACCGCTTTGGCCTGGCCGACCTCTATCAGTTACGGGGCCGCGTCGGTCGTGCCGGCCAAAAAGCCCACGCCTACCTTCTGCTACCGCGTGACATGATGGCGCGTGGCGATGCGCGCAAACGCATCCACGCCATCAAACAGTACACGGCTCTCGGAAGCGGCTTCAAAATCGCCATGCGCGACCTGGAAATTCGTGGTGCGGGCAATCTGCTGGGCACCAAACAGTCCGGTCACATTGCCCAGATCGGCTTTGAGCTATACTGCCAACTGCTGCGACAGTCAGTGGAGCGACTCAAGGGCGGTGGCAAGACCTCGCTTCGCGAATGTTCTTTCAAGGCCGACTTCATTGCCGCTACCGAGGCACAGTGGATACAGCGCGTCGATGATGGCGATGCTCTACCCGCCTTCCTGCCCAGTTCTTGGCTGGAGGACACGTCGCTGCGTATCACCGCCTACCGGGAGTATTCCGAGGCCAGAAATCTCAAGACCATCGAGAAGCTTGCAGCCAGTTGGCGCGACCGCCATGGCCGCCTGCCCGAGGCCGTCGAGAACCTCCTCAAGATCGCTCGGATTAAGGCACTCGCCTCCACCCGTGGCATCGATGCCATTGAGGTCATTGAGCAGCGTCTGATGCTGCATCGTGGCGGCGATTATATCCTCCTCGAAGGCCGTCGGTTTCCCCGCCTCAAGTCGGCCGACCCAGTCATCAAATTGGACGAAACTCTCGCCATGATCCGCGACATGTGAGACACCATCCCTGTCTGCTGATGTCCGATCTCCCTACTATCACAAACGAAGACCCCGTTCCCAAGGGAGTGCGTGGGCTTTTGCGTCGGACCTACAACTGGACCATCGCTTGGGCGGACAAACCCGGTGGTACTTGGGCGCTCTTTTTGATCGCCTTTATCGAGTCCTCTTTTTTCCTCATCCCACCTGATGTCCTGCTGATGGCCTTGGTCTTCGGTGCGCGCAATAAGTGGGCAAAGTATGCTTTTGTCTGCACCGCGGGTTCAGTGTTGGGCGGTATTGCCGGCTACTACATCGGCTGGGGCCTAGCCGAGTCGGTAGCCAAGCCCCTGCTCAATTTCTTCGATTCCGATGGCCACACCCAACAACTCATCCAGAACTGGTATGCGGAGTATGGCTTCTGGGGCATCATGATCGCTGCCATCACCCCCATCCCTTACAAGGTCTTCACAGTCGCCTCGGGTATGTTCGGCTACAGTCTGCTCATGCTCATCGTCGCTTCAATCATTGGCCGCGGCTTTCGTTTCTTCATGGTAGCTCTGGTCATCCGCATCTTTGGCCCCAAGATTCGGCCCCACTTGGAGAAGAACCTGGAGATCTGGTCGGTGGTGCTGGGAATCCTGCTGATCAGCGGTATTGTCGCGATCAAGCTGTTGCGATAGGCACACGACATGCATCACACGTGTTGATTGAGAAATCGGGTCACTGTTAAGACTGTGCCCCAAGTGAGAGGAAAAAGCCTCAAGCCCCCTAACATACATGATATTTGGCGTGCAGATCTGTAGGACCAGTTAGATACCAAACAAATAAAGGCTAAGCCCATTTACTGAGGACACCATCCATGATTCCCTGATGATGGTTCATATGCTAAGATCTCTTCATGGGCGCTCCGGTCACACCCGAGAAGCAGGCCGCCTTGCAGCAACGCATGGCGTTACTCGGCATTGATGAGGCGGACCTCACTGAGAAATTCGTCCGCGGCTCAGGTTCGGGTGGCCAGAAGATCAATAAAACCAACAACTGCGTCTTTCTCAAGCACGAGCCCAGTGGCGTAGCGATCAAGTGTCAGCTGGATCGGTCCAGAGAGCTCAACCGCTTTCTCGCCCGGCGTGAACTCTGCGAGCAGTTGGAAGGCATCCGCGAAGGCAAAAAGAGTATAAAAAAGCAGGCCATCATGAAGATGCGACGTCAGAAGCGGCGGCGTTCGAGGCGCTCAAAACAGCGTTCCATCGCTGAAAAGCGCAAACAATCGGACAAAAAGGCCCTGCGCAAGCCACCATCGGATGACTGAAGGCCTCTAAACCCTTGAATTCGGACGCGTCAGAGGCCATGGAAGGGAAATGGAACGCTGGCTATTGATCGCCTCCACCCTGATTGCCCTGATCGGAGCGGTGCAGGGCATCGCCGCAGTGCACTGCGGCAGTCGCAGCCGCCTCACCCTGAGCTGGATGATTCTGGTCTTTTGCTTGCAGTCTTCCTTTCTAGTATTGCGCGGCGATGTGCGGGGGGCCTGCCCACTGGCAGACATGGGTGAAATCCTTGCCTACCTCTCGTGGTCACTGACTCTGTTCTATTTACTGGTCGGCCCTACCTATCGGATCTCGCTGTTGGGCGTATTCACTGCCCCGGTGGTAGTGCTTATTCAGACTGCCGCGCTCATACCCGGGGTAATGGATACCGATCCCGTGGCCATGGGCAGCAGCGGCCCATGGGGCGAGACCCATTCCGCCACCTCAGTTCTGAGCTATGGGGCCTTCGCTCTTGCTGCCGTCGCTGGGGTAATGTTCCTCATTTTGGATAAACAACTCAAGGCGCACCTGCTCAAGAGCAGCCTATTCAAAAATCTACCCCCGGTACGTGAACTCATCTTTTCACTGACCAGACTGCTGTGGATCGGCAACACTCTGCTGACCATCGGTATCATCGCCGGCATCCTGATGCCGAAGCCCGATGGCCTGAACTCCCACTTTTGGGTAGCAATTGCCGTGTGGGCTGCCTACCTGGCTTTACTGATCGTCAAGCAGGTCCGGGGCATGACCGGGCGCCGTCTGGCGCGCATTACGGTGCTGCTATTCATCCTTTCGCTTGGTGTGTTTGTTTTCATGTAGCAGTTGCATCTGCCCCACCCTGTCAATCCCACCCTCCTACCCTATCGATCTCTCCCTACCACCCAATGGAACTCGTCTGCTTGGGATTGAACCACAAAACTGCCTCCATCGCGGTGCGGGAGCGCTTTGCCGTGGGCACGCACAAACTGGGTGAGGCCTCCACCGAATTCGTCAAGAAGACCGGTGCCGAGGAGGGAATTGTGGTCTCCACCTGCAACCGGACTGAGTTCTATCTCGCGGGCAACAATGCCCAGGCCATCCTGCGCAGGCTGGAAGACCATCTTCAGAAGCATGTCGATCCCGAAGATACCCAAGATCATTTCTACCGAAAAAAGTGCGGGGATGCCGCCCGCCACCTCTGCCGCGTGGCAAGTGGATTGGATTCGATGATGCTCGGCGAAACCGAGATATTTGGACAGGTAAAGCAGGCCTATCAAGCTGCCTTCGAGGCAGGTGCAACCAAAGGAGTTCTCAACAAGCTCTTCCAGACCGCCTTCCGTGTCGGCAAGAAGGTACGCACCGAGACTGATATTCAAGTTGGCTCCACCTCAGTGGCCAGTGTGGCCGTCGACCTCGCCGAGAAAATTTTCGGTCACCTCAAGGACAGCCGGGTCATCGTGATCGGCGCAGGTGACACCAGCCGCCAAACTGCTCAGGCCCTGATGTCGCGGGGAGCTTCGAGCATTTTTGTTACGAACCGTTCCTTCGAGCGTGCTGAGCAACTGGCGAACGAAATGGGTGGAAAGGCCGTGAAGTTTGATGAATGGCAGCCTGTCCTTGCAGGAGTCGATGTCGTCATCTCGGCCACGGGTGCTACCCACTCGGTAGTCATGCCCTTCCATGTGGAGGCCGTGCGCAGCGTGCGTAAATACCGCCCTCTCTTCTTCATCGACATCGCCGTTCCCCGCGATATTGACCCCGCTGTTGGCGATATTGACGAAGTCTATCTCTATGACATCGATACTCTCGAGGATCTGGCCAACGAAGCGCGGCAGAAACGCGAGTTACAAATTAAGGAATGCGAGCAGATCATTGACGCGGAGCTCAGTAAGAACAAACTTCCCGGAACTTGAGGCCTGCACGTCCACCCGCCAGCAAAGCAAGGCCGCTCTCCAATCCAAATGTCCAACACCACCCCCATCACCCTGCCCATCTCGCTGAGAATCGGCACTCGCGGCAGCGACCTGGCCCTGTATCAGGCGGATATCACCGAGGCGGCACTGGAGGTGGCCTTTCCTGAGCTCAAACTGGAGCGACGCATCATCAAGACCACCGGCGACCGCCGTACTGATGTCGCCCTGTCCGATGTCGCCAAAGCAGAGGGCGTGTTCGACAAAGGAGTCTTCATTAAGGAGATTGAAACCGCTCTCGAGGAAGGCATCGTCGACTTAGCCGTGCACAGCCTCAAAGACATGCCCACTGTTCTCGAGGACGGCTTTGCCCTCACAGCAGTGCTGCCACGGGCCGCCGTGCGCGACGTACTTGTCACCCGCGATGGCACTGATCTCAAGTCCCTGCCTGCAGGAGCCCGTGTGGGCACCAGCAGCGTGCGCCGCGCCAAGCAGATCGAATTTCTCCGCCCCGATCTCGAGATTGTGGATCTCCGCGGCAATGTTCCCACCCGCCTCAAGAAGCTGCAGGACGGAAAACATCACGATGCCATTCTCTTGGCCGAAGCCGGCCTAGTTCGCCTCGGCTTCATGCTCGAGAAGACTCTCATGGAGGGCCCGGAAGCCCTGATCGGCTTCGAGAGCCTCACCGCATGCCGCCTGCCTGAAAACGAGTTCTACCCTGCCGCCGGTCAGGGAGCCATCGGTTTGGAGATCCGGTGGGGCGATAAACAAACCCGCATGCTGGCCAAGACCATCAGCGACGAATCCACTTGGATCTGCGTCAAAGCCGAGCGCGAATTTCTGCGTCTGCTCGACGCAGGCTGCCACACCCCCGTCGGGGTCTTTTCCGATCTTACAGACGGCCTGATCACCATGAAGGCTCGCGTCTTCCCCGAGGAAGGTGGCGAACCGAAAACCAGCGAAGCTGCGGGCAACGATCCCTTGGCAGTCGCCAAGCAACTCTTCGACTCACTCAAATGAAATCTGGAATCTGTTACCTCGTAGGCGCCGGCCCCGGCGACCCCGGCCTCGTTACCCTTCGCGCAAAGGAGGTCATCGAGCGCTGCGATGTGCTCATCTACGATGCTCTCGCCAATCCAAGCCTCCTAACATGGACAAAGCCTACATGCGAAAAGATCAATGCCGGAAAGCGCGCCAAGGATCATGTCCTAACCCAAGAGGAAACGAACGAACTGATTGTGCAAAAGACGCAGGAGGGCAAAGTCGTAGTCCGTCTCAAGGGGGGCGATCCTATGATTTTCGGCCGAGGAGGAGAGGAAGCTGCCGA
>JBMYMN010000099.1:0-9691 GCA_049597355.1 Luteolibacter sp. | reverse complement strand
CTTTGGCATTACCGTTAGTTGTGTAATCGGCGTGCCAAATGCCACCACTCAATGAAAGTCCGTAGGCCTCTGTGGCAACATCGATGCCGGCGGTGACCAAGTCGTCACCTTGCTGAACGCCGCGGAATAGGTATTCGTTATGGTAACCTCCGTTGATGGAGTATTCAAGTTCTGCCTTGGCAGTGCCGGCCACGAGGGCGGAGGCAGCGGCCAGGGCGCCAATGGTTTTGCAGTAGTTTTGCATTATTATTGTGTTGGTTTCGGTTGCTGCGTCCGTGGCTGTCGCCATTGGTGGCGCAGGCAGGAACGAATGGGAGAGAGCAACCAGTGTGCCAATGACATACTGGAATTTCTTTCGTGAGCGTGATGTTTCACATCTCCAAAATAATGTCCAGTATTAATTTGCACTAGATTGGCTCTCGCCGAGGTGGATTTATGAGGGCGATCCCAGCTTGGCAAGGGGGAAAGCACATTTTTTTCATCGGCGATCAATTCAGGAGTGGGCGACAGCACTTAAGATTCCAGCAGTTTTGAAACTTGGCACGCGGTTTGCTTGTCACCGCACGCCGGTGATCCGTCTCACCTGAACCAGGATCTCGGCAACCATAACCAACCGACAACCCTATCATCATGACCAGTCGATATCTAAAGAAAACGTGGGCTCTCATGGCCATGGCAGTAGCATTTGCTGCCCTTCCCATGGCTACGCCCGCATCCGCCCAAGACGACCCTGCAGCGCCCGCCACTGTAGTAACCGCCCCCGACGATGAAGCAGCCTCTGAGATCAGTGAGGACTACGCGGCATTGCTTGAGGCCCAAGGTGACACCGCTTACGCCTTTGACTTCTTCACGGTTTCCATGCTGTGGACTGTGATTGCTGCGGCACTGGTATTTCTCATGCACCTTGGTTTTGCCACGCTCGAGGCAGGCCTTACGCAGAAGAAAAATACGGTCAATATACTATTCAAGAACGTCTGGATCATCTCTGTAGGATTGTTGACCTACGCAGCAATTGGTTTCAACACTCACTACCCATGTGGTAGCTGGCAGATTGAAAACATTCTGGGTATCAACGGACCGATCAGTGGCCTGACAGGTGGTGAGAACGACACCTTCGCTTACGGTGACGTCAGCCTTTGCATGACTGCATATGGTGACTTCATCTTCCAAGCCATGTTTGCTGCCACCGCTGCCACCATCGTTTCTGGTGCGGTTGCTGAGCGAGTTAAGCTTACATCCTTCATGGTATACTCCACTATTCTTGTTGCCTTTGGCTACACCATCGCCGGCTCCTGGCACTGGGGTGAGGGCTTCCTCAATCAGATGGACGATGCTTTTTATGACTTCGCCGGTTCGACCGTGGTGCACGGCTTCGGTGGTGCTGCCGCTCTTGCCGCCGTAATTATCCTCGGCCCCCGCAAGGGCAAATACTCTGCAGATGGTGTGAAGCCCATTCTTCCTTCCAATTTGCCTCTCGCCGCGATTGGTGTGTTCCTTCTGTTCTTCGGTTGGTTCGGCTTCAATGGTGGTTCAGTGCTCTCTGCCAATCCCGGACCTCTTGGTTTGGTCTTCGTGACGACTGCCCTAGCTGCAGCTGCAGGCGGTGTTTCCTCCATCTTCACTTCTTGGATTGTTCTCAAGAAGCCCGATCTCTCCATGGCCCTCAACGGTCTTCTGGCTGGTTTGGTGTCCATCACTGCTGGTGCTGATTCCGTAGAACCTTGGGCAGCCGTTTTGATGGGTGCCATCGGTGGTGTGATCGTTGTCTTCTCTATTCTCTTCCTTGATAAGGTCAAGATTGACGACCCAGTGGGTGCCATTTCAGTTCACGGTACCGTCGGTATTTGGGGTACTATTGCAGTGGCCATCTTCGGTGGTGCCAATTTCATGTCCCAAGTAATCGGTGTGGTCTCGGTCTATCTATTTGCCTTTGTTTTCTCCTTTGTCCTGTTCTTCATCATTAAGTTGATCATGGGAGTTCGCGTCAGCGAAGAGGAAGAGGCAGAGGGTCTGGATGTTGCCGAACACGGCTCCCCAGCCTACAACGATTGATTCTTCTAGATCCTTAAAGTCCTTATAGGATATCACTCACGACGGGCGGGCCGGTAGCGGTCCGCCCGTTTTCGTTTGCAGCGGATGCATCCTTGGTTTCCCCTGTGCTTGTGAGTCGCAAATCCTTTCGATGGATTCTGGTAGGTCTACTGGTGATTTCCGGTGGTGTTGCCGCGTGGTCGTGGATGCGGCCATACGAATGGAGGGCAGATGCCAAAGCGGCCTGTGTGATCAGTGGCTGCCAAGTAACACAGGATCGCTCCAATTATTGGGTGGATCTAAAACTCAAGGTGAATGGAAATATGAAGCACGATTTGGAGATTCCAGTACGATTGATGACGGCCGCTGGCCGTGAGATAACCCCCGCTGACACCACCCTTGAAGGTGACAATACTAAGTCCATCCGCTCCATTTGGCTCAAGTTTTGGCTCGAAAACGAGGATTTGACAGGGCCGCTGAAGCTAAGCATCAACGAAGGAGTATTGACCGTGCGCAGCGGCAGTGGCATGCCCAAGCTCCACTCTGATGGCAGTCGATACTATGTCACTCACAAATGGTAATCGAGATGTCCTGGCTGCTCATCGATAATTCCAATACCCGAACCAAGTTTACGCTTGGTAATGACTATGGATTGGAGAACTGGCGTGCCGTCGTTGCCACGCCCGAACTCAGAGAAGAAATACTTGAAGAGACCACCTCGGGTCTGGAATACGAGGCAGTCGTGGTGTGTTCGGTGGTGCCCGCCAAGCGCGAGGTAATGGAAAGCTTTTTTCAAGAACGAGCTCCGGTGCATTTTGTCGATCAGGATAGCCCCATCGGTATGGCCATCGACTATCCCAATCCCGCTGGTATCGGTGCGGACCGATTGGCCAATGCCGCCGGTGTGCAGCGCCACGGCGTGCCCATCATTGTGGTCGATTTCGGTACTGCTGTGACCTTTGATGTGATTTCTGCCCAACCTGCCTATTGTGGTGGGGTAATTGCTCCCGGCTTAGGAGCCATGAGCGGCTATTTGCCCCAGAAAACTGCACTTCTCAAGCCCATCGAGTTGCACGAGCCGGCTTCGGCCATCGGTAAAAGTACTGCGGACGCCATGCTCTCCGGGGCCGTTCATGGCTATCGCGGTCTGGTGCGCGAAATCATCGCCCAAGTCCGCCAAGAGCTGGAAGGGGATGTGAAAGTTATCGCCACCGGCGGGGATTCGGAGCTGATTGCGCAGGGACTCAAGGAGATTTCGGCTGTCGATCGCAATCTGACTCTGGAGGGCTTAAGACTGATTGCCCAGAGGATCTATGGGAGCTAATCGAGTTGCAAATTTGGCCAGCCACCGTAGGCATACAAGCATGAAACCACCCATGCTTTCTGATCGTCGTCGCTTCTTTAAACTCAGTAGTCTCGCTGCCGGCGCCACGCTACTGCCCTCGTGGGCATCGGCTCAAAACGCTCCAGCTACCGCTTACACTGCGGCTCTGCCAAAATTAGCATACGATTACGATGCCCTAGCCCCGCACATCGACGCTCGGACCATGGAGATCCACCACTCCAAGCACCACGCAGGCTATGCCAAAAAGCTCAATGCCGCATTGGCAGCCGGTAAGATGGAAGTCGGCACACTTGAGGAGCTCTTAATCATGCTGCGTAACATCAAAAACCCCGCTTTGGCCAGTGCCCTTCGCAACAATGGCGGTGGTCATTGGAATCACAATCTTTTCTGGTCGCTGATGGCACCCGCAGGCAAGTGTGGCAGGCCCTCCGACAAACTCGGTCAGGCCATCCAGACTACTTTTGGTTCCATGGAAGATTTTAAGGCTGCTTTCGGTAAAGCTGCCGCCACTCGCTTCGGCTCCGGTTGGGCTTGGCTCTCAGTGGCGGGTGGCAAGCTCAAGGTCAGCAGTACCCCCAACCAAGACAACCCTCTGATGGTGGGTTTGGTCGAAGATGTTGGCACACCGATCTTGGCACTGGATGTATGGGAACACGCTTATTACCTGAACTATCAGAATCGCCGCACTGACTACATCGGCGCTTTCTGGAATGTGGTGAACTGGACGGAGGTGTCCGAGCGCTATGAGAAACTCGTCGGATGAAGCTGCAACAGCTCAAGCAGGAGCAGTTGCTTCCCATCGGGATGGATGAGGCTTGGGAGTTCTTTTCCTCGCCTCACAATCTCAATGCGATTACGCCCGATGACCTAGGCTTCAAGATCACCAGCGAAGACGTCGGTCCGATGCATGAAGGGCAGATCATCACATATAAGGTGAAGATTGCGCCGCTGATCTGGGTCAACTGGGTAACTGAAATCAAGGCGGTTGAGGATCGTGTCGCCTTCGTCGACGAACAACGCTTTGGTCCCTACGCCTTCTGGCATCATCGGCACACATTTGAGGAAGTGGAAGGTGGGGTGAAGATGATCGACTTGGTCAATTACGGCCTGCCGGGTGGGCCCTTCGCCTGCATTCCGCATGCACTGTTTGTACGCAAGAAGCTGGAGTGGATCTTTGGGCAGAGGCGGGAGTTGTTGATGAAGCGTTTTGGAAGCTTGTGAGTTCTGGAGCTGCGAAATAACCATACGGCTTGTAGTTCGCACACAAGCGTGAGGCCATTCACCCCTACCGAATCGCATCAATCAGCGGCTTCGTAAACGCACCTACCGCTTCGGCCGGTGTGTCCGGATTTAACTCCACCTGCTTCACAATCGCTGAGCCGACGATGATGCCATCGGCTGCTTTAGCTACCATCTGAGCCTGTTCGGGGGTGGTGATGCCAAAGCCAACACAAACCGGGGTATCGGTGTGCTGTTTGATGCCCGCGACCAATTCAGGTATGGTGTCGGAAGGGGCGCCATGGGCGCCAGTGACCCCGGTCCGAGATAAAGCATAGATGAATCCGTCGGCACTTTGTGCCAAAAGTTTCACGCGCTCGGGTGGTGTTGTCGGGGCAATCAGGCGGATGGACTTGAGTCCGCTGGACTTGGCTAGGTCGGCGTTCTGCGCAGCCTCATCGGGTGGTAGGTCGAGCAGAAGAATACCATCGGCACCAGCTTCAGCAGCATCCGTGTGGAACTTTTCAAAACCGTAGTTGAAGATGGGATTGAGATAAGTGAATAGCACGATGGGAGTTTCGTGGGTCTTGCGGAACTCTCGGATCATCTCGATGACCTTCGCGGTGTTCATGCCAGCCTTGAGTGCACGCTCGGCGGCCATCTGGTTGACGATGCCGTCCGCTAGGGGATCAGAGAAAGGGAGGCCGAGTTCGATGATGTCTGCACCCTGGTCCGCCAGAGTTTTCATAATCTCAATGGACTGATCGAAGCTAGGATCGCCGGCAGCAATGTAGGCGACGAAGGCCTTTCGTGCGGAGTCCTTTAGATCGGCGAAGGTCTGACTGATTCGGTCCATCTTGGGCTTATGATTTCGCGGCGAGCTCTTCGCAACCCTTGATATCGAGTTTGCCAGACGCCAGCACCGGAATTTCTTTTACCGGTAAAATAGTTTTCGGACACCACAAGGATGGAAGTCCCTGATCAAGCAGTTTGTAGCGCAAATCGATGGATTCCTGATCGGATCCAGCACTGTCGAGAGTGGATAGGAGCACGATGGCCTCACCCTTCTGTTCGTCGGGAATACCAACGATGGCAACACGGCGCTCGGTTTCGTTATCTAGACCAAGGGCTTTGTTGATGGCTGCCTCAACGGTTTCATGGGGGACCATTTCGCCGCCAATCTTGGAAAAGCGTGAGATGCGGCCTTCGATGTAGAGAAAGCCATCGGAGTCGACTCGACCGACATCACCCGTACGGAACCAGCCGTCGATGATGACTTCCTGAGTTTTGGCCGGATTATTGAGGTAGCCGCGAAAGACGTTGGGGCCACGAAACCAGATGATGCCCTGCTTGTCGATGGGCAGGTCCTCATCGGTGCTGGGATCTGTAATGCGCAGTGCCTGACCTGGTAGCAATTGGCCAACCGAGCCATTGCGGCTGGAGGGAATGGTGACGGCGTTTTTTTCGGATTCGGGGTTAGGCAGGTTGACGTTGGTTGCCGGGGAAGTCTCAGTCAGGCCGTAGCCCTCCTGTGGTCGAATACCGAATTTGTCGGCAAATTTATCGGCCAAGGATTGTGGCAGTTTTTCCGCACCTGTGACCACCAGCTTCAGGGAGGCTAGCTGGATGGGATCCACCCGGCGCATATAGCCGCGAAGGAAGGTGGGAGTGGAGAGTAGAAGGTCGATCTTGTGCAGAGCAATGAGTTGGCGAGGCGCTTGGTTTCCAGCGGGCTGGGGTAGGTGACCAAGTTCACTCCCTCAATGACTGGATACCACAAGGTGACCGTACAGCCGAAGGAGTGAAACAGCGGCAGGCAGCCGAGCACGCTGGAGTTTTCTGGTAGACTCAGGCGGGTTCCAAACTGGGTGACGTTGGCCAATAGGTTGCGGTGGGTGAGGACAACGCCCTTGGGATCGCCCGAGGAGCCGGAGGTGAAGAGCAGAGCCGCTTCCTCGTTGCCTTTGCGCTTACCTAAGCCGAGCAGGCTGCCAAGCAGTCCAGTGGGCAGGAGCTTTGAGATGACGGCCCATGAAATGATGCTCTTCCTGAGTTTGGGTAGCACTCGCTCAATCAGCACCAAGTCGCGGGTCGGTGGCCACGGGAAGCTGGTGAGTTTGCGGACAAAAGGATCGGCGGTGATGAAGAGGTCCACTCCGGATTGGTGGATACAGGAGCGCACGGCATCGGGGCCGGCGGTGAAGTTGAGATTCACCGGAGTCTTACCCGCAAACATCACGGCCAAGTTGGCGATGAGGCCACCCTTGCCGGGGGGCAGCACGATGGCAACGCGGGGCTCGTCGGTTTCCTTCTTGAGATACTTGGAGAATGCGATGGCGGCGGCCAATACTTTGTCGTAACCCAATTCGCTATCGTCGGCACCATCGAGCACCTTGCACTTGGAATTGTTTTTTAGGCCAGCCAGAAGCGTCATGGGTAGCGACTGGTCAAATAGAGAGCGGCTGCTGTAGGCGGACTCGTTGGCTTCGAGCATGGCCTGCTGCCATGTAGCGACGGTAATATTGTCTGCAGCAATTGGGTTGCCGAAGCTGATCACAAACTCAGGTAATGATTGGGTCTTTTCCACCGATAGGCTGGCGTGTGCGGGACGATCGATGGCGACCGGCAGCACAGGCAGTTTGAGGCTGCACAGGGCCTCGAGTTCGGCGGCAGGAGTGTGGTTGAAGGCGGCATTGCGTACGGCGGCCCGACCCGGCACGTGGATGATCACTCCGCCATGTTCCAGATGCGATTGGAGCTGCTGGCCGGCGGCCTCAAGCGCGGTGTCATCGGCGGAAAACATGGCTCCGGATCCCGATTTTTCCATGTAGGCACGCAGCTGGGGATCGTGCTGGGCGTGTTCCTCTACCAGCCAAGTGATGCGGCGGTCGGAGAACTGCTTCTCAAGAGTCAGAAGTTGTTCAAAATCAAGGCGTCCTGGGATCACGAGCACGCCGTGGTCGGGGATGCGTTCGGGGTGCAGAATCTGATGGACGACGGAAGACATGAATGCTGCTCGAATCCATGACCAATACTTGCGGCCATTGCACGGATTTTCGTAGAATTTTAGGCTGAGCGGAGGTGCTCGATCGCGGCCTCGATGTTCTCGAGAGTGATGGTCTCGTGGACTGCAGCATGACCGAGAGAGTTGAGTAGCACGAAGCGGATGGCACCGCCACTGAACTTTTTGTCGCTGGCGAGCTTCTCCATGACGGTAGCTGTTTCGATGTGCTCGGGCAGAACCTGCGGCAGACCGAAGTGGCTGAGGAGATCGAGCACGCGCAGGCAGTCGGCCTCGCCCAGATCGTTTATGCTAACCGACAGGTGAAGTGCGGCGCGCATGCCCAGAGCGATAGCTTCGCCGTGGAGCAGTTCGCCGTAGGGGACACTGGCTTCGATGCCGTGACCGATGGTGTGGCCAAAGTTGAGGAGGGCGCGGGTGCCGCTGGTTTCGCGTTCGTCTTCTTCGACCACGCGGGCCTTGATGGCGATATTGCGAGCGATGAGATCGGCGGGCACTTCGCGGTTGGTGGGATCTAGTGAGGCGAGATCGGCGAGCATGGTTGCGTCGCGAATGGCAGCGTGCTTGATGGCCTCGGCAAAGCCTTCGCGGTATTCGCGCTCACCGAGCGTTTGCAGCGTATCCGGATCGACCAGCACCAGCTTGGGCTGATGGAAGGCGCCCACCAGATTTTTACCCTCGAGGATATTTACGCCCGTTTTGCCCCCGACTGATGAGTCCACTTGGGAGACGATGGTGGTGGGGACTTGCACGAAGGGAATTCCGCGGAAAAAGATGGCGGCGACAAAGCCAGCAAGGTCGCCGACCACACCACCGCCGAGTGCCACCACCATGGATTGCCGATCGTGGCCTTCGCGGGTCATTTCGCGGCAGATCCCCTCAGCTTGTGCCATGCTCTTGGAGGCTTCGCCAGCCGGGACTTGGTGCAGGCTGGGTTGGAAACCCGCGTCGGTAAGCGAGTGTAGTAGTTGGTCTGCGTAAAAGCCGCCCACGGTGGCATCGGTGATCACCGCCACCCGCGTGCGTTTGAGGTCGAGTGCTGCGATCCGCTCGCCGGCTGACTTCAGGCACCCTGCTTCGACGATAACGTCGTAGGCGCGTTGATCGAGGTCGACTCGGACGGTAGGCATGGCTCAAACATTCGCCCGGACGATTGAAGATTCAAGGTTCAAGTGTTGATGGATCTGCTGTGAGCATGGTGCATGATGAAGCATAGTAATCGGACAACGAGACGATCAGGATTCCTTCACCACCACGTATGGTTCGACTATCCGCTGTCTTCTCGCATTGGCTAACGCGCTAATCTACACGCAGAGTCTGGCCAAGGCTGCTCTACCAGTGGTTGCGTCAGTTGGCGGCACGATGGAGATCGGCGGGGAATAGCGCAAAGTCGGGTTGGGTGATGCCGTTACGAAGCTGGTTGGTGATTGACACCAGATGCGGACCACAGAGGCCCTGTGCTTCCTTTGTTACTATTACTCTTTCGAGAATACCCACTTCTATTGCGTCTATATGGTTTGCCTTGCCATGAGGTATGATGCTGCAGCGTAGTGTGTTCGACATCCTGACCAACCCCAATGAATATTCGAACATTGCTCGCTATCCTACTGGCCTTTGCAGCGCAGCCCCTGATCTCCGCTGCGCAGGAACCGAACGCTGAAAATCTGGCTGCTTTAGCTCCCCGAGTCTCATTAGACAATGAATTGATAAAATCCTTCGAGGTTAGTGGGGTGTTGGATACGGGAGTCAAGTTGCGTTTCCGGGTGTTGGGCAAACAGCCCAATCACTTGGCGATGTGGATTATGGATCCAATTGATGGCACGCCTGTCATGGTGGGAATGGGCGACAAGGCTACGCTCTACGATCCCTTGGCTTCGGAAATGTTGGTGGCTCATCCCATCAGGTCTGCTTTTCGGCTCGATGTGCAAGAGGATCACGAGAATCCGGACAAACAAGGCAAGCCAACCAATCAGCTCAATTTTGGCTTTGGAGTCCATTCTCTTGAGGATGAGGGTGAGGAGAAGGAAGATGAGCAGGCCGCAGGGCGCATTGTGATTGATATTGCTTCAATTTAC
>JBMYMN010000098.1:0-9884 GCA_049597355.1 Luteolibacter sp. | reverse complement strand
GAACACCTCGCAGTTGCTCGGTGTTTTGGAACACCTCGCAGTTGCTCGGTGTTGGTTGCTGATTCTCTACCCTGATGGGGTGTCATCTGCCGTTATGCTGTGATTGAACATCAACCAGTCGCCACAGGAAATTGCTTGTAAACCTTCTGTGGGCTTTCTCCACTCCCATAGCCAGGCGCTCCGCGCTTCACCAGTTGTATGATGGATGGTGGTCCATACACGCTGGTATTCGCTGCCCTCGAAGTCGTCGAGAACAGCCAGTCCACTTTCTGAAACCTCATAGAGATCGCCGATAACATTGCCGGCGTTCTCATCGAGAACCAGGCATGGATACCAACTCACCTTGTATAGGTGGCCGTGAACCGTGGCGGACCCGATCCGACGAGAGCGATTCATACGAAAGTTGTTGGATCCACCTTGTCGCAGAGTGCCGTAAACAAAAACGAGGGATGTTGTGATCATTTCGCACGGGGATGAGCATCATCGTAGGCCTGCTTCAGGCGATCCTTGGTGACGTGGGTGTATATTTGCGTGGTAGAAAGCGAGGCATGGCCCAATAGCGACTGCACACTGCGCAGATCCGCACCGGCATCGAGAAGGTGGGTGGCAAAGCTGTGCCTTAGCTTGTGCGGGCTGATGGCAAAGGGGATGTCGCTTAGTTTGAGGTATTTTTTGAGCAATTGATCCACAGCCTGCTGGGTGATGCGGGTGCGGCGCTTGCTTACAAAAAGTGCGCCATTGGTGATGCTTGCCTCCTGACGATAGCGCTGAATGGCACTCATAGCAGGGCCGCCGATGGGAACGATGCGCTCCTTCGAACCCTTTCCCATCACCTGAAGCGTTTCACCGATAAAATCCACGTCAGAGATATTGATCGCCAGTAATTCTGAGATGCGAAGTCCACAAGAGTAGAAGAGTTCGAGGATGGCTGTATCACGTAATCGCAGCCAGGCAGGAGACTTCGGGGCGGGATCTAATGTCAGCGGTAGGTTGAGTAACTGTTCAATCTGCGAGACACTCAGAACAATGGGAAGTTGCTTGTCCGGCTTGGGCAGTTGCACCCCGGCCACCGGGCTGTTAGCCAAGCCTTGGCGCAGCACGAGATATTTATATAGGGAACGAAGTGCGGCAAAGCGCAGGCGGATTGTGGAACGCTTCAGTCCCTGCTTCATCAAATCGAACAGGTAGTTTCTAAAGTCATCCTCCTTTGCCTTGCGCCACCCTGCGAAGTCATCACCACACCACTCGATATAAGAAGCTAGTGCATTGCGATAATTGCGCATAGTACGGGGTGAGGCACTGCGCTCCGTCTCCATGAAGTCGAAGAAGCTCTGTTCATCCAAATTCGCCATTGCGTAAAGAATAAGAGAGATTCCGTTGTGATGCTATCTGAAAGGGACCTAAAGCCAACGTTCAAGACCGTGAATCGCCTGAGAGGCCAAGGATGCACATCGATGTCTGATCCAACATGGTTGCCATGAAGTGTTTCTCTTTGATTCCGATCACATGGCGACTGAATTTCATCAAAAGATGTATTCTTTGGGCGCTTCGAACCTCGTCCCGATACCAAGAGCGGGTCACCCAGCTGCCTAATGCAATTCAGACACCCTTTGGATGCTCAAACATCTTCCACTCTCAACATCCACGTCGACCATCGCACCACAGAGTCGCACTGGGCCATCGGCAATGGGAAAACGTGTAGGCATGTTGGATTTAAATCGCCAGACCACAGATTCGATATTGCGGCCCAAGACCGATTCTTCGGGCCCGCACATGCCGGCGTCGGTGAGGTAGCCGGTGCCGCCGGGAAAAATGCACTCGTCGGCGGTTTGCACGTGGGTGTGGGTGCCGACTACGGCAGAGACTTTACCATCCAAGCAGCGGCCCATAGCGATTTTTTCGCTAGTGGTCTCGGCGTGGAAATCCATGAAGATGGGGCCGATACCATCCGCGCGCAGTCGCTCTGCCTCAGCTTCAGCCAGTGTGAAGGGGTTGTCGAGCGGGGGCTGCATGAAGGTGCGGCCCTGGGCCTGCATCACTGCGACTTTGCCTTTTTCGGTCTCGAGAACGATGCTACCCCTCCCTGGGGTATCGGCGGGGTAATTGAGTGGGCGCAGTAGGCGCGGCTCGGTTGGAAAGTGCTCAATGATCTCCTTCTGATCCCAAACGTGGTCGCCTGTGGTGATCACGGCAGCCCCTGCGCGCAACAGGTCAATGGTGATCTTGGGGGTGATGCCTCGTCCGCCGGCCGCGTTCTCGCCGTTGACCACAATAAAATCGATAGCCTCCCGCTCTTTGATTACTGGAAGTTGTTCGATAACAGTCGATCGGCCAGGTTCACCGACGATATCGCCGAGAAAAAGAATGCGAATTGCTGACATGCTGACAGAGTGGTATGGGGGACAGCAATTACTCTCTCTGTTAAGCCTTCATCCGACAATTCTCTTTTCCGCATTCCTCCATGGCCAAAAACCCCAAGAACACCACCGTCAAATTCATCCTGCTCTCCATAGTGGCGGTAGCGGCCTTCTGGTGGGGGATGCCCAAGCCGACTGAGCCGAAACCCGGCGAGTCGGACATCGCCACTGCGGCGCGTGGCACGGCTCTCTCAGTGATGGGAGAAGCCCCCGATTGGAGCGAACTTGATGCCTACCAGAACAGCATCACTCGTTCGCATTTCGAGCATCTGCTCAGCTCCATCTATACCGCCCGTGACGGCTGGCGGGAGTGGATTGCCATTTCTGAGCGAAAGGCCCAGATTATCACCCGCGAGGCAACCTACGATCTGGTATTTGCGGATGCGGATCGTGTCCTACCCAGCGCCCGCTACTGGAAATACGCAAATGAACTCGGCCCCGCACCGGTGGCCAGGCCGCTTGAGGGCGCACACGTGGCCATCGATGCCGGCCATCTCGGTGGCAAGTGGGCCAAGATGGAAGCACGCTGGCTGGTGGTAAACGGCAACCCGCCCATCTGCGAGGGTGACATGACCTTGCAGGTAGCCTTCCTCATGAAAAGCCGTCTGGAGAGCTTGGGTGCCAAAGTTAGCCTGGTGCGTGACAACGCCGAACCCATGACCAGCATTCGTCCAGAGAAGCTCATGGATCTGGCACGCGAGACTTATCCCAAAGATGAGTATCGAGCGGCCCGTCTTGCCGAGCGTTGGTTTTATCGCACTGCTGAGATTCGTTCCCGTGCCAATAAAGTGAACAATGAGATTAAGCCCGACTTGGTCTTGGCCCTGCACTTCAACGCCGAGGCGTGGGGTGACCCCAGCAATCCCACGCTAATTGATCATAGCCATGTCCACATGTTGGTGCACGGTGGCTATGGGGACGATGAGTTGGCCTTGGAGGATCATCGCCATTCCATGCTGCTTAAGCTGCTCTCACGTGGCCATGCCGAGGAAGCGGCTATTGGCAAGGCCATGATGGAAGCCTTCAGCGAAGTCACCTCGCATCCGCCTTTCAACTATTCCCAAGAAAACAAGTATGTCTGCAATGTGCCGCAAGCTGACGGCGTGTGGGCGCGCAATCTTCTGGCCAACCGCCTCTATGATTGTCCAGTGGTTTACCTCGAGCCCTACTTGATGAACTCCAAGGTCGATTATCCACGTATGTTGGCCGGCGAATACGTGGGCCTGCGCGAGGTGGATGGCAAGATCCAGCCCTCCATCTTCCACGAGTACGCTGAAGCGGCAGTGGCAGGTCTTGTCCGCCATTATGTGGCCGATCGCTGAATCGCGTTGACCTGGAGGGCGTTGTAATCCAATCCTCCCGCCCCCCCAGGCCTCAAGGAGTCCTCACTATGTTCATCGATCACATTCGCATCATTGCCCGCGCCGGAGACGGCGGCGACGGCGTGGTCTCGTGGCGTCGTGAGAAATACGTGCCCAAGGGTGGTCCCGATGGTGGCGATGGTGGCGCTGGCGGCGACGTGGTCTTGCTGGTGGATCCCTCCACCGACACCCTGCGCCAGTATCACTACGATCCCAAGTTGATTGCCACGGACGGTAAGAATGGTTCTGGACAACGCAAGACCGGCAAGAGTGGTAAGAAGGTGATCGGCAAGGTCCCTCCGGGTACGGTCGTTTACAAATCTAGTGCCGAGACCATTCAGGAAGCGGTTGAGCAAGAACGCAGCGAAGAGGGAATCGATCTCGAGCCCGTCGCCGACTTGACCGAGTATGGCGAAGAGTTCGTGCTCTGCAAAGGGGGCGAGCCTGGTCAGGGCAACTTCCACTTCAAATCTCCAACCAACCGCGCCCCCGAAGAGCACACCCTTGGTACGCCCGGTGAAACCGGCGTTTACTACCTTGAACTGCGCCGCATCGCCGACGCTGGTCTCGTTGGTTTCCCAAATGCTGGTAAGTCGACGCTGATTTCCAAGATGTCGGGAGCCGAGCCCAAGGTGGCCTCCTATCCCTTCACTACGCTGCAACCTGTCGTCGGTGTAGTGGAGTTTCCGGGCCACCGCCGCTGCACTCTGGCTGACATTCCCGGTCTGATCGAAGGTGCGCACGAGAATAAGGGGCTGGGACACGAATTCCTGCGCCACATCACGCGCTGCCACATGTTACTCTTTGTTTTGGATATGGCTGGCAGCGAAGGCCGTGATCCCATCTCCGACCTGCAGATCCTGCGCACCGAGATTAAGGAATACGACGAAGACCTCGCCAAATTCCCATGGAAGGTGGTGGCCAACAAGATGGATCTCGAAGGCAGTGAAGAAAACCTCGCCGCCTTCCGTCAGCGCTTTCCCAAGGTGGATGTCATTCCGGTTTCAGCGGAGTTTGAGGAGGGCCTCGATGACCTCAAGGGCATGCTCAACAGCGAGGTGGCACATCACCGGAATGTGTGAGTACTTGAGTTTATTTGCGGCCTCCTTGGGTTCCGCGAAAACTGCCTCCTGTTTGAGTTTGAATTGCTTCATGAAAGCATCTCTTACTTTGAGCGCGTGCTCGGGTTTTGGGGCGGACTAAAGTCCGCGCTCCGTTTGTTACGCTTCAGTGAAGAATATAGCACGAAGCACGCGCCGCACCTGTTGCGCAGTAGCCATGGAGAAGGCGGCAGTGGCCTACTCCAAAAACTTTCCGGGATTGAGAATGCCCATGGGATCTAGCGCCTTCTTGATGTCCTGATGTAGGTCGTGACCGACCTCGCCCAGGGCATCGTGCAGCCAGCGCTTCTTGGCCAAGCCAACTCCGTGCTCACCCGTGATGGCACCACCCTGCTCGAGCACCCAGGTGAAGAGGAGGTCAAGGGCTTGGTCGGCCTTCTCGCGTGTAACCTGATCGTTGTAATCACCGACCATGAGGTTGGTGTGGATATTGCCGTCTCCCGCATGACCGAAGCAGGCGACATCGATGCCGGTGTCGGCTTGGAGCTTGCGCGCGAATTCAACCAACTCGACCAACTTGGAGCGGGGAACGACGATGTCCTCATTTAGTTTCGTGAGGCCCGTGTCGCGCAGGGCGTAGGAGAATTCGCGCCGCAGTTGCCATAGTTCTTCACAGGCGGCTTCGTCCAAGGCACGGGTGACATGAGTGGCCCCGAGATCACTCAGTAGTTTGTTGAGCTCATCGAGTTCAGTACCTACCGCGGCAAAGCGGCCATCGATCTCCAACATGAGGTGGGCATCCCCCGGTGGGTAGGCCTCGGGCCCCAAGCGCTTGCGCGCAGCTTCTAGGGTGAAACCATCGGTAATCTCCAAGGCGGAGGGTAGGTGACCGGAGTTGAGGATCTTCTGCACGGCTTCGGCGGCCATGGGAAAGTCGGGGAAGATGGCCGTCAGCATGGAGCGGCTGGCGGGCTTGGGAATGAGGCGCAGGGTGGCTTCGGTGACCACGCCGAGCATGCCCTCCGAGCCGGTGAAGAGACCGCAGAGGTCGAAACCGGTCTTGTTTTTGTGCAGGCGTCCACCAGTGCGCAGTATCTTGCCATCGTGCAATACTACTTCCAGACCCAGCACGTAGTGGCGGGTGACGCCATACTTGAGGCAGCGCGGGCCACCGGCATTGGTTGCAATATTACCACCGATCGAGCATTCCTTGAGCGAGGCCGGATCGGGTGGATACATCCAGCCGACTTTCTGTGCGGCAGCTTGAAGATTGCCGGTAATGACACCGGGTTGGACCACCGCCACGCCGTCGTCCGGGGCAATATCCAAAATCTGGTTCATGCGCGCCATAGAGAGTGCAATGCCACCCATGATGGGCACGCAGCCGCCCACGTAGCCGACTCCGGCACCGCGGGTGGTCACCGGGACTTTGTTTTTGTGGGCAAAGGCCATTACCTTAGCGACGTCCTCTGTGGACTCGGCGAAAACCACGATATCCGGCGGATGGCTGGCCGACCACTTGTCTCTCGAATGCTCCTCTATGACTGAATTGCGCACCGAAACCTTGCCCGGGCCGATCAGCGTTTCGAGGTCCTTGGACCAGTCTTGGGAGCTTTGGCTCATGATGAGTTACCAGTCGTCACCGAGGCCGTAGCGCGCGGCAAGTTCCAGCAGTTCGGGGCGCATGGGCCATTCGTCGGGGCGCTCGCTGGTCTCGTGGCGCTTGGAGGCTCCCTTGAGCATCATGCAGCCGGTGTTGTCGCCGATCTGACGGATCTGGTCGACTTCCTCCCGGGTAAAGCGGACGTCGGGCATGTTGGCGAACTCAGCGATCTTATCCTCGATGGGACGTGCGTCGTCGCCGGACTCCTGGATGAAGGTGGGTACCACGCTCTCGACGGCCGGATGGCTGAGGTTCCAGATGCAGGCGAACTGTAGCAGGGTGAGTTTGTACTTCTCGGCGAGGGGCAGCATCTTGTTGGCCTTCTCGGTGCCGTGCTCGACCCAGCCTTCTGGGCGGTAGGTGCGGTGGTCGCCGGACTTGAATTCGTGACCGGGCAGCAAGAGGTCGCCGTGGAAGACGCCGCCGTGATCGACCACGCGGGTCATCACCTTCACGTTGTTTTGTTCGCAGGCGGGAAGGGTGAGGCCAACGGGCCAGGGCTCAAGCGGGTTGAGGATGAGCATGGACCAGTCGATGACTTCGCCGAATTGCTCGAAGCAGTAAAGTAAATCAAGGGAGAAGCCGTTGGCGGGACCGGGCGCGATGCCGAGAGTCCTGGTGAGGCCGGCAGTCTTGGTGGACTCCATGGCTTTCCATAGCGGCTCACTGGTGTAGCCGAGTTCGTCAGGGTTATGGAGCATGAGGAGGTCGAACTGATCGACACCACAGCGCTCGAGTTCCTTGCCGGCGGCAAACTTGATGAATTCCTCGTAGCCGTCGGGGCCACGCAGTTCGGGATCGGTGAGGCGGGGGTAGCCGCGGCTGCCGGCGCGTTGACCGTTGTAGAAGTCGTGGCCGATCATGCCGACGAGGCTGTAGGTGTCGCGGTCGATGCCCTTGAGAGCTTGGCCGAGCAGTTCGTCCGCCTTGCCGTTGCCGTAGACGTCGGAGGTAACGAAGGTACGGATGCCTTTTTCGTAAGCGGTTTGGATGCAGCTGACGTAGCGCTCCTCACTGAGGGTTTCGCCGAAGTGCATGAAGCGTCCGCCGCTCCAAGTGCCGTATGCTGTAGTCGTAGGTTCCATAGTTTGTAGGGGAATCAGTAGAAGTGCTGCGGGCCCCGGTCAAGGGGATCGCAGAGAATGCT
Organism: Luteolibacter sp.; assembly: GCA_049597355.1. Taxonomy (GTDB): domain Bacteria; phylum Verrucomicrobiota; class Verrucomicrobiia; order Verrucomicrobiales; family Akkermansiaceae; genus Luteolibacter. The sequence goes on along the minus strand of JBMYMN010000098.1, from coordinate 2,235 downwards.
CAGAACTTCAGAGGAAAGGATTGTTTCCGGCCTCCTGGCCGATCGTCGTCTCGGGTCCGTGCCCTGATAACACGCGGGTTTCCGCAGGAAGGGTGAGCAGGTGCTTGTGGATGCCCGCGATTAAGGTCTCGGTGCTGCCGCTGGGTAGGTCGGTACGGCCGATGGAGCTGGCAAAGAGAGTGTCGCCGGCGAAAACTACACCCTCATCCTGTAGGTAAAAGGTGATGCTATCTACCGAATGGCCGGGCACGTGAGCCACTTCGATGCTTTGACCACAAGAGATGATGGGGGCTTTCATATCGATGCACTCATCGACGCCATACTTGTGGACGACGATGGGCATGCCCCAGTTTCGCGCCACGGATTCGAGCGTGAGTTCGGTAGAATAATCGGCGAAGGCACGGACCTTGGCGCCCAGCGCCTGCAGCTTGGCAGCGTCTGAAACATGATCGTAGTGCTGGTGGGTGAGCAGCAATTCATCCACGCGCACCCCTTTGGCCAGGATCCAGTCGCTGATGCCTTCGGGTGCATCGATCACGAAGTTGCCGCCGGGGGTTTCAATGAGGTAGCCGTTGGTTTGGACCATGCCACCGGTATAAAGGGAGATTTTCATTTCGGTCGTGAAACAGTTCTCACCCAAAGTCGGCAAAGCTGGCGTACATGGCGACCACAATGATCAGCAAGCCGAGGCTGGCCCACTTTGCGCCCTTCCAGGGAGTGAGGTCGATGGGAGTGTCGGCTTCGAGTTTCCATTCGCTTTCACGCGGTGCAATCGCTCCCCAGATCCACATGAAGGCGACTAGAATCACGAAGACGATGCCGAGGAAGTGGAAATTATGGAAGAGCTTGTCGAAGGCAGGCTCGACACCGGGGATGAAGTATTTCGCAAGCAGTAGCACCAGTCCGAGAATGAGCGCAGAGAACGCGGCCTTTCCCGGAACGCGTGGGTTGAGCATACCGACGATCACTACCGAGAAGATGGGAATAAAGTAGATGGCGTTCATCTTCTGCAGGTAGCCGAAGATGCTGTCCTGGCCCTCAAGCAGAGGTGCACCAATCATCGCGGCGATGGCAATGCAGACGACGAAGATCTTGGCAGCGCGCACCATCTGTTGCTCCGAGCCCTTGGGGTTGATCAGGTGATGGTAAAGGCCGATGGAAAACAGTGCCGAGGTGCTGTTTAGTGCGGCGTTGAATGAACTGAGGATGGCGCCGACCATAACGGCGGCGAAGAAGCCGATGAGGTGGGGCGGCAGGACCTCGCGCACCAACATGCCGTAGGCGGCGTCGTTCGCCGCATCGTTGTCAGCGAAGAGGTGATAGGCAATGATGCCGGGGATCACCAGATAGATAGGGCCAAGCAGTTTGAGTAGGCCGGTGAGCAACACTCCCTTCTGGCCTTCCGCCAGACTCGAAGCACCGAACGTGCGCTGTATGATTTGCTGGTTAGTACACCAGTAGAAGAGGTTGAGCAGGGCCACACCGGTGAAGAGTGTGCCGAAGGGCACGCTGGTTTCTTTGCTGCCGATGGAGTTGAGGCGGTCGGGGTGGTTCTCCTTTAGGACGGACCAGCCCTCCATCACGCCTTCGCCACCGCCCACCTTGTTGAGGGCGAACCAGACGATCATAAAGCCACCGACTAGCAGGCCGACGCCATTGATGGTGTCGAGCACAGCGAGGGTCTTGAGGCTGCCAAAGCGGGCGTAGAGTGAACCCATGATGCCGATGAGGAAGACTGTTCCCCAGAGGATAACGGTGTCGGGTTCAAGCGTCATCCCAAGGAGGTAGACGTCCTCGGTAATGCCGGTGAGTTCCTTCAGGTTGAGCATCTGCGACAGGCCCATGGCACCCGAGTAGAGAATGATGGGAATCAGAATCAAGGCATAGGCCAGCAGGAAGATCATGTTGGCCAGCGTCTGGGTGTTGCTGTCGAAGCGCTTCTCCAGAAACTCAGGTACGGTGGTGATACCGGCCTTGAGGAACTTGGGCAGGAACCAGAAAGCCACGAAGATCAGCGTGACCGCGAAGGCAGCGCCATTGAGACCGACCATCTGTTCGGTCGAGAGGTTGGTCAGTAGCAGTGAGCCGGCGATGATGGGGAAGGTCAGCGTGCGACCGCCGAGGAAGAAGCCATCGGCTGACTTCTTTTCGTCACGACGAGTGATGAAGACGGTCAAGCCAGCGGCAAAGAGCGTGAAGGCCAGAAAGGAAAACAGGGTCATGTCAGTGGGGATA
>JBMYMN010000097.1:0-10173 GCA_049597355.1 Luteolibacter sp. | reverse complement strand
GAAGAAGATCATGCCGAAGCCGCCGATGCCACCGAAGCCCGATGATGCAAAGAGAAAGGTTACCATCCGCCACACTTCACCTGAGAGGATGGCACCACGGTCAAACTCGAGCAGACCACCAATATCAGGCCGCATGATCTGCAGCAAAAAAACCAAAGCATGGAGCATGGCGTAAAAGCGCAACAGGCCGGGAAATGCCATCCAGGCGAAGCGCCGCTCCATACGGTGAATCCAATTCATCGGAGAAGATCATTAACGATCAGGAATTGGATGCAAGCTTCAGCCACAAACATTATGCAAAGTCCTGTGAAAATCTCATTCACAAATCCCGCATCAATTTCGTTTGTCAACCGGGCGAGCGCTCACCAACGATTTTCTATATCATCCTATGTCAGTACCCGGGTTGACAAGGCGAGGGTCGCTCTTGAAATTGCCGTAGCATGTCGATCTTGAATTCATCACCTCTCCAAAGCGCTCATCTCGAACTCGGCGCCCGCTTGGTTCCATTCGCCGGTTGGAACATGCCGGTGCAATATGACTCGATCATCAACGAGCATGCAGCTGTGCGTGAGGCCGTTGGTATTTTTGACATATCCCATATGGGTCTGTTCTTTGTCTCCGGCAATAGTTCCATGGAGTGGCTCAATGGCCTACTTACCAATGACGTCACCGTGCTAGAAATCGGCTGCGGCCAATACAGCATGATGCTCAATGAGCAGGGAGGTGTCATCGATGACCTCATCCTCTACCGCTCCGGTGCCAGAGAATTCCTACTCGTCGTTAACGCTTCAATGATCAACGAAAACTTTGATTGGATGAACGGCCGACTTCCCGAGAGTGTCACTCTGGTGAACGATAGCTCAAAGTGGGCAGGCATGGCCATCCAGGGACCAGACGCCATCGCCACATTTGCTACTGCATTTCCCAATGAGAAACTCCCTCCCCGCAATGGCATGGCAACCACTGCCGAAGGCGCCATCGTCTGCCGCACAGGCTACACGGGAGAAGATGGCTTCGAATTCTTTTGCCCATGCGACCAGGGCGTGGATATCTGGAAGTGCTTTCTCGCGAGCGGAGCAAAGCCTTGTGGCTTGGGTGCCCGCGATACGCTGCGCCTTGAAATGGGCTATCCACTCAATGGTAACGACCTCTCTCCACAGCGCAGCCCAATCGAAGCCGGCCTCGGCTTATTCTGCAAACTGGACAAGGGTGACTTCGTCGGCTCCAAGGTGCTTGCCAAGCAAAGGGAGGAAGGCCTTCAAATCAAACTGACCGCCCTCAAACTGACCACGCCTGGGCCTCCAATCCGTGCCTGTTACCCAGTTCAAGATGCCGCAGGCAATATCATTGGCGAACTGAGTAGTGGCGCGCTCTCTCCATCTCTGAAAGTCGGTATCGGCATGGCCTATCTGCCCCTCGAATTTTCAAAACCCGGCACTGAGCTACAAGTCGACGTTCGCGGCCGACGATTTCCCGCAGAAGTCGTGAAAAAACCTTTCTACAAGAAATCCTAATTCTTATTAGTAGCCCATCCATGAATGTCCCCACAGATCTCCGCTACTGCACCTCCCACGAATGGGTCCGCCTAGAAGGTGATATTGCCACCATCGGCATTTCCGACCACGCCCAAAACGAACTCACCGATGTGGTCTTTGTTGAGCTTCCGACGATGGAGAGAGAGGTTGATCCGGGCGATCCTACCGCCGTTGTAGAGTCGGTCAAGGCCGCCAGTGACATCTACGCCCCCATCGGCGGCGAAGTCGTGGAGGTCAATCCTGATGTCGAAGCCGATCCATCCTTGGTCAACACCGACCCCTACGGTCAAGGCTGGATTTTCAAATTGAAAATCAAGGATACCGCGGCAGTTGAAGGCCTAATGGATTCGGTCGCTTACGAGGCGCACATTGGCTAATCAAGCATTCTCGTCGAGCCACTTGATGATCGCGCGACGGAGTTCGACAAACTCAAACTCACCCTGCTTACTCCAAGCGACCTTGCCGCCGGGCTCGACCAGAAGAGTCAGTGGCAGTGCTCCACCCCACTTGGGATGGAAGGCTTCGGCCAGTTTGTCGGGGTTACCCTCGAAGATGTAGTTGTTGGTGGTGCGACCCTCGGACTGAACCGACTTCACGGTGCGGGGTGACAGCGCGCAATGTTGCTTGGTGAGGAACTTGAGCACCTTGTCCTTATCGTCGATGGGATCGAGGCTGATGGTGACCAGTTCAACCGGACGGTTCTGGAAACGACGGTAGGTATCGACCATGTCGGGGAACTTGGAAACACAGGGACCGCAAGTGGTGGACCAGAAGTTCACAATGCGCAGGCGCTTGCCCTCGTTCGCGGCCAACTCCTTGGCAATTCCCTTGTCCATTACCTCTAGCTTTTCATCAAGAGCTTCCCAGCGGGCCTGATCCTTGGCCACGAACTCCTTCTTGAAAATCCACTTGGTCGATCAACCGAAGGCGCGGGTGGTCTTCTCCTCCACTTCCTTGCCAGCAAGCATGGCATCGAGTGCTTTCACGACGTAGCTATCATCCTTGAGCGGACCAAACTTGCGTTTGTAGTCATCGATGCGGCCGCTGTACTGGAGCTTGCGATCCTCATCCAAAATAAAGACATGTGGGGTTGCCTGGGCGCCGTAGGCGCTGGTGATCTTTTGGGTGTCGCCGTCCCAGAGATAAGGAAACTCCCAGTTATTGTCCTCGGCGAAGGGCTTCATCTCTTCGTAAGAGTCACCGTGGGCGCAGTAGCCGAGTTCGTCGGGACGCAGGGCGCCGGGGTTGTTGCAGGCGATCGCGACGAAGGCTACACCCTTATCCTTGTATCGCTTATGTAGTTCCGCCATGCGCGGGCCGGCAGAACGAGCATCCGGACAGTGGTTGGCAGTGAACATCAGCACCAGGACCTTCGCGTCATCGAAGTCCTTCATGGAGTATTCCTTGCCGTCGTAATCCTTGAGGGTGAAACTAGGACCTTTCTTGCCGATCTCGAGTGCAGGGGGAACACGATCATCGGCAAACACGTGGAGGCTGAGACTCAGCAGGGCAAACAGGGTCGTACGCATGATGGGGAGCATACGCCCAATCTGGGCAAATTTTTCGCCATGGCAACCCAATTAGCCCTGCCCTACCCCCAACCAGCGATCCTTGAGCTGGAGCGCGCGGGCCTCCGCATCTTCCACCGTCTCCCCAAGAAAATTGGCGTGGCCCATCTTGCGGCGTGAGCTCGCTTTGGCCTTACCGTAGAGATGGAGGGTAGCAGATCCGTCTTCAAACAGCGGCTGCCAGTCAGGAGATTCGTTTGGCCCCGGCCAGAGGTCGCCGAGCAGATTGAGCATAGCCACCGGAGTGAGCAAGCGGGTGGAACCCAGAGGCAGGCCCATCACCGCGCGTATTTGCTGATCAAATTGCGAGTGCATGCAGGCCTCCATGGTGTAGTGGCCGGAATTGTGCGGGCGCGGCGCCATCTCGTTCACCAGAAGTAGGCCGTCGGCCATAAGGAAACATTCCACGCCCATAATGCCGCGGTAGTCCAGAGCTTCGGCCACCTTCGTGGCAATGGAAGTGGCCTGCTCGGCTACGGAGTCATCCACTTGAGCAGGCACCAAGGTCAGGTCGAGGATCTGTTCGCGATGACGGTTCTCAGCAAGCGGATAGCAGACCACCTCCTCGTTGGCTCCACGGACGACCATCACAGACACTTCACGCTCGTAGGAAATCCACTGCTCATACACGCCACGGGGCGCATCAAACTGTTTCCAGACCTCTAACGCGTTTTCGTCGCCCTTCACCCGGATCTGGCCACTGCCGTCGTATCCGAAATCCGCGGTCTTGAGCATGCCGGGGCCGATGCGCTCCATCGCGCCAGCCAGATCCTCGGCACTGGTAATCATCTCGAAATCTGCGCAGGGAATCCCCTTCTCCTTGAGGAAGGTCTTCTCGCGCTCGCGATTCTGACAGATGCCCACCGCTTCGGGTGAGGGATGCAGCGGAATCTTGGCGAGCACACCTTCCAGGGTGCACACGGGAATGTTTTCGAACTCCACCGTGGCGATGGTTGCCGCAGCACAGAACTCTTCGAGGGCAGCCGCATCATCAAAAGGCTTATCGACGATGATGTCCGCGATCTCGGTGGCCGGAGCCTCAAGGCCACCTGTCCACACCGCAGACTTGAGATTCATCTGGCGTGCTTGCATCAACAGCATGCGACCCAACTGGCCGCCACCGATGACTCCGAGTACTTCGCCGTCTAAATTCATCAGGGTCACTGAAGGTGCACGCTGAGGGACTTGACCCGATCACTCTGGGCCTTGCGGTACTCGGCAAGCTTGCCTACCATTTCTTCGGACTCGTTGGCCAGCATGGCGACGGCGAAGAGGGCCGCGTTGATCGCACCGGCTTTACCGATGGCAAAAGTCGCCGTTGGAATACCTCCGGGCATCTGGACGATGGAAAGGAGTGAGTCGACCCCCTTGAGGGCCTTGGACTCCACTGGAACCCCCAGCACGGGCAAATCGGTAATGGCCGCGGCCATGCCGGGCAGATGGGCAGCTCCTCCAGCTCCAGCGATGATGCACTTCAGGCCACGCTCGCGGGCCGATCCGGCATATTCGTAGAGTTTGTCGGGAGTGCGGTGGGCACTGACCACCTCGGCCTCCCAGCCGATTCCGAATTCTTCGAGTTTGCGGGCGGCGTGCTCCATGGTGGGCCAATCGGAGTCACTACCCATGATGATGCCAACTTGTATGTTTGCCATAGGGGTCGGAGATGAGGCATCACTCTGCCAAGCTCGAACCTTGATGTCGCGACAAAAAATCCCGAACCATACCATAAATCCACCACCCATGCTCCGTCCCTCCCTCGTCCTTCTGACCCTCTCCGCCGCTTGTTTCGCCCAGCCGCTCACCGTAGATGGCTACAAGGGCATATGGTTCGACCTCGGCCAGCGTAGCGAATTCGGCTCCAAATACTCCGGCGGACTGGGCACCTACACCGCCAAACACTGCCCCATGGCGGTGTATTCCAGGGAGGCAGACAAGACCTTCTTCGTCTATGGCGGCACCCCGGCAGACGACAAACGCCACCTGCTGGCCATGCTCTCTCACTACGACCACAAGACGGGCACCGTCCCCAAGCCCGTCGTCGTTCACGACCAACAAGGCGTGGACGACCCCCACGGCAATCCGTCCCTCAACCTAGACGAGGACGGTCACATCTGGGTCTTTGTCAGCGGTAGCGGCCGCAAGCGTCCGGGCCATGTCTATCGCTCTGAGAAGCCCTTCGACATCAACACCATGAAGCATGTCGAGGATCGCGAGTTCACCTGCCCCCAACCCTGGTGGATCCCCAAGCAGGGCTTCGTGATTTTCTTCACCAAACACACCAATGGACAAGAACTCTACATCAGCCGCAGCCACAAGGACGGGACCAAATGGGGCGAAGACGAGAAACTCGCAGCCATGGGCGGCCACGACCAAGTAAGTTATGCCCACGATAAGCACCTCATCACCGCCTTCAACATACACCCGGGCGGCAACATCAACAAACGCACCAACCTCTTCTTTGTGCAGTCGCACACCGGTGGTAAAACCTGGCTCGATATCCACGGCACCAAACTCTTTCTACCCCTCACCGATCCCAAAGGTCCTGCTCTGGTTCGCGACTACGCTTCCGAAGGTCGGCTCGTCCACGTGAAGGACATCGGTACCGATTGGATGGGCCAGCCCGTCATCCTCTACATCACCGCTGCCCTCCAGGAACCGGGGCCCAAGGCAGACCAACGCATCTGGACCATCGCTCGCTGGAACGGCGAGAAGTGGGAGTTCCACGAAATCACTCGCTCCACCCACAACTACGACATGGGCTCGCTCTACCTAGGTGTGGATGAGTGGCGCGTCATCGGGCCGACTGAATCCAGTCTACAGAAGCATGGAGCCGGTAGTGCGATCGCGGTCTGGTTAAGTACTGATGAAGGAAAAACTTGGAAGATGGAAAAACAAATCACCAAGGAGAGTGCCTTGAATCACGGCTATGTCCGCCGTCCCCACAATGCCCACAAGGACTTCTACGGCTTTTGGGCCGACGGCAGCCCAGACAAACTCAGCAAGTCCCACTTGTATTTCATCAACCATAAGGGCGCGATCAGGACATTGCCCTACCAAATGCACGAAAACTCTGAACCCGCATGGCCACTGGCGCCAGTTGAGAAGCGCTAGCCCCCCAAGCCTTCTTCAAGCACCTCCAGCGGTGGCTCTTGCAGCATGAGCATCGCGAGTTGCTCCGCCACGGTGATCACCTCACCAGGCAATACCAAGTTGGGGCGGATGTCGACGAGCGGCTGCAGCACGAACACCCGCTCAGTAATGCGAGGATGCGGCAGTGTCAGATCATCAGTCTCGCATTCCTCTTCACCGACGTAGAGCAGGTCCAGATCCAAAGTCCTCGGCGCATTGCGCTCCCCCTCCCTCATCCGGCCCATATCTTTCTCAATGGCGCGAGTGGCTGTCAGGAGATCTTGTACAGATCCTGTGTATTCCAATTCCACCACAGCATTTAGAAAATCAGGTGAATCGGGCGGGCAATGCTGGGGCGCGGTCTGATAGACCAAAGAGCTGCGGAACTCGGAACCGGGAACGGCAAGCCCGCGGAGTCGACGACAAGCCTCGCGCAGGTTGGCCAGCCGATCCCCCAAATTTGATCCCAAGGCGATGCCTACGAGATCCGCCATCAGTCCTCCAGGTTAGAGAGTTTCGGGATGCCGTAGCTCTTGGTGACGCGCTCATTGGCTTCGGCCACCTTGGCCGATGGAATCACCACCGGGCGACTGGCGCCGAAGAGCTCGATGGTGTGGAACTCGGGAGCCTCATTGGGATAAAGCAGTTGATGAGCGTGCTTGAGGTCCTTCACTTCCACCCCGTTGATCTTGTTCACCGCATGACCTGCGAATTTACCGAGCTGGCTAGTCACCGGATCACTTTCCACTCTTGAGAGAATGACCACGTCGTTGTGTTTTTCGAACAAGCCTTTCGAGACATAATCAGTGTAGAGACGGCGCACGGTTGTGTCAGTGAACTTGTGCGCAACGAAAAGATTGGTATCCAACGGCTGAAAAACCAAGCCGGCAAAGACCACATAACGTGGCTTCTTGCCATACTGAATGGTGTACATCTGGATTGGCTGCAGCGGCTTTAAGGTTGCCTCTACTTTGATCAACTTGCCATTGCGCAGCACCTCCATGGCAACTTTGTCACCGACGAACTTTCGCTCAACGATCTCAGCAAGATCTACTCGGCCACCATCAATCATCACTTGTCCACCACTGTCCACAGCACTGCCCTCCAACGTCATCAAAATATCACCGGGTTTGACCACACCATCGGCGGAACTCGATTGGGAGACATCCTTAATGAGCACGCCACGACCATCATTGGCCAATCCCAGCGCTTTGCACATGGCCGGGTTATGCAGGGAGAAGGGTGAAATACCCAGCTCCGGATATGGGTCATATTGACCGTCCTCAATATCTTTGAGGAATCGTCTCACTACAGGAGTGGGTATAATGTAGCCGGTATTGTCAGCTTGGCGCAGACCCTGGAAAGCTACCCCCACCACTCGATCGCCCTGAATGACCGGCCCCCCAGAGTTGCCGGGATTGATCGCGGCATCAATCTGTACCACAAGATGGGAATCTGCTCGAGAATGCGAATATGTGGAAAAGTCGATACGTGACACCACGCCACGGGTCACCGAGAGACGCTCACCTCCGACCGGATAGCCAATCACGCGCACTTCACTCTCCAGTTTTGGTACTTCACCGAATTTAAAAATCGGGAAATTTTCAAAGTCGGTAAAATCCTCCACTTCAAGCAGAGCCAAATCGCAGTCGTGAGCAATGTGAACCACTTTGGCAGGATACTTTTTCGGACTACCGTGCACCGTCAACTGCAGTCGCTGACTGTTAGATACCACGTGTGCATTGGTCATGAACTGGTTCTTACCAATCAGAAATCCTGTACCGGTGCCACCGCTGAAACGTCCGCTGTTCCATGGCGTTTTGTAATCTGGCACCTGAGTCGCAGCCTCGATACGCACCACCGAGCGGTAAACCGCAGCATCGTCGGCATGACAAAGAGCGGGCGTCGCTAATACTCCTGCAGCAATAATGGTGAAAAACCTCATGAGATGACCAACACTAGACCGCTCAGATCACTCAGCAATCGAATTCTGGATCCACGCTTGCTCCAAAGCAATCAGCCCATTAGCCATAAGGCATGGAACATCATGTGTATTTCTGGCTAAAGGACGAAGTGAAGAGCGATGAAGAACGCGCGGCATTTGAAAAAGGCCTCGATTCTCTATTCACCATCGATCTCGTCAAAGGCGGCCTCTGGTCGGTTCCTGCCAAAGTCATGGATCGTCCGGTCATTGACCAGAGCTGGGACTATGCGTTGAGCATGAAGTTTGACTCTGTGGAGGACCACGATGCTTATCAGGTCGTGCCCGTTCACAACGCCTTCATTGAGGCTCACCGGGACCGTTGGGAGAAAGTCGAGGTCAAGGATCTTGCCTAATTAACGAAGGCCTAACAGCGAAATTTCACGGTGATTCACCGAGAGCTGTTGCAAGCGCACCGTGGTAAAACCAAGAAGATGCAGTGATTGAATCCACTCACCTTTGTGCTCCACTGCCTCCATTTCACTCAACTTCAGCGTGATCAGCACTCCATGAATGGAAGGTGTCATACCAACGATACGCTCGCATTCCTTTAGCGTTACTTCCGGGTTCTGGTTCATATCTGAGAGAAACCAGGTGAGGCCCTCACCCAAATCGCTCTTACCGACCAGGGCAGCCGGCTTGCGGCAGTGGTAGAACCCACTCTGCGTGTTCAACTCAGCGCGGCACTCCACTGACTTCTCGGTAATGATGTCTGCCATCTTTGCCGGATCGACGCCAATGACGGACACGCCACGGTTGAGCAGTGCGTGCGCCACCCCACCCGGAGAGGAGCCGAGTTCGATGGCGACCTCACACGGGCTAAATTCCAAGCCCCAAAAGCGCACCGCCTCCTCTAACTTCAACCAAGCACGTGAAGGAGCGTCTTCGGGCAGTTCGAACCCACCGTCACCTGCAGGATCGGGACTGAGACCTTCTGCATGCAGATGGATACCGGCCCAAAATTCAGATTCGCCCAATTGGACCACGGTACCGACAAGATCTCCCAACTGAGGACCAGGATGACCATCTTGCATCCCCTCCATCTTCTTCAGGTGGTAGCGGGCGTGATGGACGAGATTCACGCCTTCTCCTTCCAGAACAGACGCTGCTTCAGCACGACTGCTGAACTTGCCGATGGAGCGACAGATCCTTCGCGCACAGGCGATCTCCTGAGTCAGCGAGTCGGATTGAATCCCCTCTTCCAGCTTGAAGCTGATGAAGCCTCTTCGCTGGTAGCTGGACTTCCATGGCAAACCCATGGTCGCAACCTCGGTCTTGATCGCGCGCTCAGAACCAGGGTTGCACAGAGCGAAGAGGAAGTCGGCGTCAGGCATGAGGGCGGGTTTATGGTTTTTACTTTGCGCGCGCAACCCTCACTCTTCGCGCATGCCATTGGACTCTGCCCTCGATCTTGCCGTGATTGGCGGAGGTGCGTCCGGATTTTTCACGGCCCTCCGCTTTGCCGAGATGGCCCCGAGCAAAAACGTCGCCATCTTCGAGCAGGGCAAGCAGTTCCTTCAAAAAGTCCGCATCTCAGGCGGTGGCCGCTGCAATGTGACCCATGCTTGCTACGAGCCACGGCCCCTCTCCAACCATTACCCACGCGGCGAGCGCGAACTCATGGCCGCCTTTCACAAGTGGCAGCCGGCCGATACCGTCGAGTGGTTCGAAAACCTAGGTGTGGAACTCAAGACCGAGGACGACGGCCGCATCTTCCCGATTAGCGATTCCTCTGCGACCATCATCGACTGCTTCATGCAACGCGCCGAGGAACTCGGCATACCACTGCACACCGGACACGGACTCGAGAAACTCGAACAGGCCGACGAAGGCTTCATTCTCCACTTCGCCAAGCAAAGTGAGCCCGTTCACGCGCGCAAAGTCGTCATTGCCACGGGCTCGATGAAGAACAGCCCGCTGCTCAGCCAGCTCGAAGCGCTGGGCCTAGCCATCGAACCCC
>JBMYMN010000096.1:0-10410 GCA_049597355.1 Luteolibacter sp. | reverse complement strand
CCGAAGCGATGACGGCGATTCTTGCCAAGGAGATCATCAAGGGAGACATCATCGTGATCCGCTTTGAGGGACCCAAGGGTGGTCCCGGCATGCGTGAGATGCTTGGACCCACCAGCGCCATCATGGGTCTGGGTCTCGGCAAGGATGTTGCACTCATCACCGATGGTCGCTTCTCTGGGGGCTCCCATGGATTTGTGGTCGGCCACATCACTCCCGAAGCATACTCGGGTGGCGCCATCGCGCTGCTTGAAGATGGCGACGAGATTACCATCGATGCGGTTAACAATCGTCTCGATGTGAAGCTCAGCGACGACGAGCTCGCTGCCCGCAAAGCCAAGTGGACCAAGCCTGAGCCGCGTTACCGTTACGGCGTGCTGGCCAAATACGCCAACCTCGTTTCCACCGCGAGCGAAGGTGCGGTGACCGATAAGGACCTTGATCTTTAAACTTCCGCTTTCCGCTGCTCCCGCCAGTTTTGGCAGTATTTGCGGATTGGTCCGACGACCTGCGCCATTCCGGCGAAGGCGACCATGAAGATTACGGCGCCGATGGCGGATTGCCAGGGATTGAGGGAGCGGGTCCAGAGGTCGTTGATGCCGATGCCAAAGAGTCCGCCGTAGAGGATTATCACGTGGATGACATAGATCGAGAAGGTGCTGCGTCCGATGTTCTCAAACCAGGTGGTCTTAAGCTTCACCCATTTGTCGAAGCAGACCAAAAGTCCGACTAACAGCAATGCTTCGCCGAATCGGGAGTGGAAGAAGAAAGCGGTCTGGCGGGTGGCTTCCTCGTAGCCGAGCAGGTCCAGAAAGGCATGGGCGATGCGGTTGTCTATCGGCCAGCCGATGCGTGAAAGCACAATGCCGATAACCAGGAAGGGGGCGGGGTGAATGATGCCGCCCATGGTTTGCTGGTGATGGCGCACCCAGGTGCCGATGGCGGCGCCATACAGGGTAAAGCCTAGCCACGGAGCGATGGAGAAGTGGGATGTCGGGCCCTTGATGAAGTTCTGGAGAATGGCGGGGGCGTGTGTGGGCCAGAAGCCGTCAAAGTTTTCGAGGATTTGATCGAGCAGAAACATGGAAAAACCACTAACAATGAAGGCCGAGAATAGGGCGATGGTGCCGAAGCGGCGAAGCAGGCCGAAGATGGCGATCATGGCGATCAGACCACAGCCAATACACTGTAGAACGTGGAAGGCGATGAGCCATGAACCGGAGTGAATCTTCATTTCGCCAGTGAGGAGGGCTGGATGAAATTGCAGGGCGTATCCCCAGAACATCAGCTCGATCACGCGTCGAAGGCCGCGGCGCACCCGGTGGGTCTGGAAGTAAGGTTGATCGGCGGGTGCGCCGCACAATAGGTAAGCGAAAATCAGGCCGGTTACGGTGAAGAACATCGGTGCCGCCAGTCCTCGTGCATGCATCCACATGTCGAAGATCGCCACACCTTTGATCCGATATTGCTCGGCGAGCGTGAGATGCACGAAATGGCCCTCGAGCATCAGTAAAATGGCCACAGCACGCGCCATGTCGATGAAGCGCAGACGAGGAGACTTCTTGTGGGACGACGCCTCCATGGTGGTGTTCTACATCGAGTTTTTGGCGCGAAGAGCCTCGCTGGCTGCGCGGGCCTCGGCCTCTTTCTTGCTTTTGCCCCTACCGGTAGCAAGCACTTCCCCACGCCATGCGACTTGGGCCTGGAATACCCTGCGGTGATCGGGGCCGCTCTCGTTAACGATGGTGTATTCGGGTGCTTCCGGATGAATGGACTGCAATAACTCTTGAAGTTGGCCTTTGGGGTTTTTTTCCTCGGGGCTGTCCTCCAAATGATCCATCTCGCGCTCCACGAGTTGCTGAACGATGGTTTGGGCGGCCTTGCGGCCGGAATCGATGTAGATCGCGCCGATCAGGGCTTCGAAGGCGTCTGCGAGAGTCGAGTTGCGTTTACTGCCGCCGCTGGCCTGTTCCCCTTTACCGAGTAAAATGTAGTCGCCCAGATGAATTTCGCTGGCGAATTTGGCAAGTGCCGCGCGCGAGACAAGGCGTGAGCGCAGCTTGGTCAGTTGGCCTTCGGGAAATTGTGGGAAGCGATGATAGAGTTCTTCGGTAATGATGAGTTGAAGCACCGCGTCACCCAAGAATTCCAGGCGCTGGTTGTCGAAATGGGGCTTCTGTGATTCGTAGGCGAGGCTCGGATGGGTGAGCGCTTCAGCCAGCAACAAGGAGTTGCGAAACTTGTAATGGATCCTGCTTTCGAGGGGCTGCATATCAATGGGGTGTTCCTTCCCTTCCTCCCGGATGCGAGTGAATGCAAGACACATCCCGATGGAAAAGATGGGGTGATCGACGGGGCTCGAACCCGCGACAACCAGAATCACAATCTGGGGCTCTACCAACTGAGCTACGACCACCGTTTCGTTGGTGGACGGGAGAATTGCGTGATGGCCGGAGTTTTGAAAAGAAAAAATACGTCTTACTAAGCCATTTTTCAGGGTTTCTTACTCCGATCCATGCTTGGCAAGAGCTCTTGAGAAGCCATCATTCGCCCCACCTCACCCGATATGTCTCCAGAAGAACAACTTTCCTTGCTGACTGCCGGCTCCTCCAAGGTGCTCTCCGAAAAGGAACTGCTTGAGAAACTCAAGTTGGGCCGACCGTTGCGAGTGAAGCTAGGAGTTGACCCCACTGCTCCTGACATCCATTTCGGTCATACCGTGGCTTTGGAAAAGCTGCGCCAGTTCCAG
This sequence comes from Luteolibacter sp., assembly GCA_049597355.1. Classification (GTDB taxonomy): domain Bacteria; phylum Verrucomicrobiota; class Verrucomicrobiia; order Verrucomicrobiales; family Akkermansiaceae; genus Luteolibacter. The sequence goes on along the minus strand of JBMYMN010000096.1, from coordinate 7,664 downwards.
GAGCTGGGCCATCAGGCGATTCTTCTTATCGGTGACTTCACTGCCACAATAGGTGATCCCTCCGGTCGTTCCGCCACCCGCCCGCCACTGACTCGCCATGAGGTCTTAGCCAATGCCGAGACCTACACCGATCAGGCCTTCAAGATTCTGGACAAGGAGCATACCGAGGTCGTTTACAATGGTGATTGGTTTCGCAAGATGAGTTATGAGGAAGTTCTGAAACTCAACTCACGGGTGACCATGCAGCAGATGCTGCAGCGAGAGGACTTCAGGAACCGCATCGATAAGGGTCAGGAGGTTCGTCTGCATGAATTGCAATACCCCATCATGCAGGGATGGGACTCGGTTGAGATCCGCGCCGATATTGAACTCGGTGGCACCGATCAACTTTTTAATATCCTCGTTGGACGAGACTTTCAGAAAGAAGAAGGTCAGGAACAACAGGTGGTCATGGTGCTGCCATTGCTTGAGGGGCTTGATGGCGTGCGCAAGATGTCGAAGTCATACGATAACTACGTCGGAGTCTCTGACAAACCACAACAGATGTATGGTAAACTGATGAGCGTGTCCGACGAATTGATGGACCGTTACTATCAATTGCTTCTCGGCGAGCAACGTGACCCAGAGCAGCATCCCATGGATGCCAAGAAGTCTCTCGCGCAACGCCTTACCAGCCGCTATCACGGTGATGAGGCGGGTCAGGCGGCTCGCGCTGACTGGGACCAGCGGTTTTCGAAGCGTGATCTCGCTTCAGCAGACCTGCCCGAACTCGCTACAGAGGACCTGCCTATCAATGCCACGGTTCTGAGTGTGGTGGCCTTGGCGTTCGAACAATGCCATGGACTCAAGAAATCCAATGGAGAGCTTCGTAAGCAGTTCATTGCTCCGGGTGCGGTGCAGCTTAACGGTGAAAAGCTTACCGATCCAGCCGCCACCTTCTCCGCCTCGGTGGGAGATGTGCTTAAGTTATCAAAGAAGCATGCCGTAAAGTTCAGCTGACCGGTTCACTAAAGTGATCCCAGCCGCCTTGTAGTGGCATGCCCTTCTCTTTCGCGCAAAGCTTACCAATCGCGGTCAGCGACAGATCGCTGAATTGTTTCCGCCACGCCTTGAGCAGGGCCTCGACCTTTTCGCTTTGAATGGCAAATAGCAACTCGTAGTCCTCTCCATCATGGAGCGCCTCTTCGATGCCAGTGCCATCACTGCAGGGAATGCGGCCTCGGTCGAATTTCACACCGCAGCCGGAAGCCGCTGCCAGGCGTGGCAAATCAGCCGCCAGCCCATCGGAGATATCCATCATGGCCGTTGGCCTGAAGCATTCGGTCAGCCACATCGCTTCTTTCAGCCGGGGCTTGAAGTCCAGATGCTTACCGGTGATGGAGCCCCCGAGTTTGCCCGTGACGAACAACATGTCATTCGCATTCGCACCACTGCGCAGAGTGAGGTGATCACTCAGTACTTCACCGGTAGCTGCCACCGAAATGACGATGGGTGAGCCTTCAGGGCCGCTGCTGGTTTCTCCACCCGCGACGACACCGCCATACTGATTTAGACATGCGCCGATGCCCTGATAAAGTTGGATCAACCAATCAATTGAAGTGCTCCTCGGTATGACAAGAGTGATGAGAAACTCCTTTGGCTTGCCGCCCATTGCGGCAAAATCAGAGATCACGCGTGCCACAGCCTTCCATCCGATGCGCTTGGGAGTTGTCCCGGCAGTCCAATGAACGCCCTCAACGATGGCGTCGGTCTTGAGTAGTTCAAGAGGGCCTTCGCCACGATGTAATACAGCGCAGTCATCACCCGGTCCGGCTACATCGTCGACGATCGGCACGTGGCCAAGGAGGGTCTCGATCAGGGCATCCTCTCGCATATTCTCTGGGCCATCCATCTTCGATTAGAGCAAGAGCCAAGCTGGAATAATGGCCTGCAGATCTCCGTGGGTGCGGGCGGCAATGGTGCCCACCACCGCCGCGGCATTGAAGCAGGCGTGAATGGCAATGGGAGTCCAGATCGAGCCGGTGCGCTCGTAGAGCCAGACCATGAGCATAGCCAGCACGAATAGCGGCAGCATTGCCGCCATGCTATTGTGAACCGCTGCAAACAGCAGGGAAGAGAATATGGCGCCGGTCCAGACACCACCATATTTCTTGAGCACGGGGTGAAGGTAACCGCGGAAGACGACTTCCTCCCATAGTGGAGCGACAATCACTGCAGTGAAGATCATCAACATCAGGATCACCGGATCCTTGGTAGTTTTGAGGAGAATGACTGCATCCTGCTCGGGCTCCGCGCCCAAGGACTCCATCCAATCCACATAGCCCAGCACGTGCATAACCAGCATCAGCACCCACATCGCACCCACGGTTGCCGGGGCGATCACGAAAACCCATGGCCAACCTTTCCAGCGCAGGCCCAACCATTGGTTTGGATGGGTGTTGCGCAGTGCGAAAGCGATGAGGCCCAGCGTGATCACTAATTGAAAGCCAACTCCTAAAATGAGGTCTAGTGCGGAGATCTGGCTAGCGTTGACGTTGGGAACGAGCAGGGTCAATGCGAAGAGACCCGTGAATAGCAGAAAGAGCATGACGGCGCAGATGAGGTCGCCACGACGGTAAAACCAGACTTGGACCCTCCCGGAGGGTGGAGAGGGTGGAGCCTGCTGACCTCGACGCATTCCCAGTCGAATCATGATGGCCATGACGGCACCGATTAGGGAGGAAGTGTAAGCTACGGTGAGTATGATCTGACTTAACTCATTCATGCTGGGATGAAATGAAGTTAGGTGGCCATGTGGTATTCACCAGTGCAAAAATAGAAGGCAGATTCAGTTTGCTTAACAAAAATTTGGCATAGCCGATCAAAATGATATTGTGTGGTATTATGCGCCGATCCATTGTTCGGTTCAGTTTAACTAATCTTGAACCAAGTTTGATCCATCATTTTCCTTATGTCCCGTGAGCAAAAAAAGCCCTCCGATTCTGGAGTTGGAATGCGCGCCAACGGCCAACCGAACGAATCCCAAAAGAAGGCGGCGGTCAATCTCTCTACAAGCGGAAGTGCCGGCCCCCGTGGTGCTGCTGGAAATGGTGTGGGCCGCGCCAAACCGGCTTCCGTGGTTGCGGTGAAGGGTTCGTCTCCGCTCAAACTGGTGGTGCACTTGGTGATCATCTTGTTACTCATTTTGGCCATACGAGTGGTGTGGAACGCCTACATTGAAAAGAAGAGTCGCTACCAAAATACCGAACAGGTTGTCTCCGAGAACTCGCAGGTGATGGTCGTGAATGAGGTGCGCCCCAAAGCTGGGAGTGTTGTGAAGCCCTCCAGTGAAGCCCATATCGATATTGATGGCGTGGATGATTTTTCTAGCGGCGCTGATCCACTCATCTTGCCTAAGGAGAATATCGCTCAGGTCATGGCAGAATTGCGAGGTGACCTTGTGCGTGGATCGCGCAGTAAAATGCCACAGGGGACCTTTAAGAAAGGTGGCAACTATTTCTATCATGTGGATCTTCCCATGACATGGATTAGGGCTTTTTGGTATGCTCAGCAGCATGGTGGTCACCTTGCCATTCCGGGCTCCAGAGCTACGGCAGCGTGGATGCGCGATGAGTTGGCCAACGATGATGACGCTCCCTTTTGGGTAGGTGCGGCAAAGAGTGGTCGCGACGCATGGACATTGGCCGATGGCCGTGCTTGGCAACCCAAAGATCCTGATGTTAGGGCGGGTGATTGCGTGGCCGTGGATGCCGCAGGCGAGTTGCTTGGTCTCCAAGGTAGCGCAGAACATAGCTTTGTGATCCAGTGGACCAGCAACGGTTCCAATCCAGGTGCTATTGATAAGTTACTCAAGATCACCATGAACTCACTTGCCACCTCCATACCGATCTACCCACCCGGAACCCGCTCATACGGGATGCGCAATTACCTCTATGTTCCCCAGGTCATTGACTGGAAGAATGCGGTGTTGGGTGCGCGTGCAAGTGGTGGACACCTGATGGTCGTGGGTGAGATTGTCGAAGCCTTCAACCTCGAGAAAATGACCAAGGATGTGGTTGCTGAAGACGGTATTTGGCTGGGCGGATTTCACATGCCCGGTAAGGGTTGGCGCTGGACCACTGGCGAGCAGTGGCGCTCCACTCAGTGGCCTCAGACCAAGCCGACCAAAATTGCTGATGCGGCGCTGCTGATAGAGCCAAGTGGAGACTGGGGGCAGAGATCCCGCGACGGCGTGGCATCAGGTTACATCATTGAGTGGAGCCCAGACGCCAAGAAGGTTACCAACCGTTAGAAAAAGGAGCTTTGGGCATGATATGTAGTTTTGATTCCCTCCTTGCGCGAAGGTCTGTAGCTGTCTATTCTGAGGTGCGGACTCAACCTTAGACCGCCCTCTTATCTATCCATGAGTGAATTCGAAGCGCCTGCGGCTTTTGAGCCCAGGGATGCCAAAGAACTGGCAATTTTGTTTCCTAGCTATGAGATCAAGCATCTCGTGGCTACTGGCGGTATGGGTGCGGTGTATTGTGCTGTGCAGAAATCTTTGGAGCGTGTGGTGGCTATTAAGATCCTGCCCGTTGAATTCTCCCGGGATCCGGAGTTTTGTTCGGCTTTTGAGGCGGAGGCCAAGGCCATGGCCAAGCTCAATCATCCAAATCTCATCAGTGTTTTCGATTTTGGTGAGGTGGAGGGTATGCTTTATATCATTATGGAGTATGTGGAGGGAGAAACGCTCCATAACGTGATTCAGGATGGTGGCATAAAAGCCAGCGATTCCTTGCGCGTAATGCAGGGTGTCTGCGCAGGTGTCGCCAGTGCCCACGAGCACGGTATTCTCCACCGCGACATCAAGCCGGCTAACATCTTACTCGACGCAGACCTGCAGCCCAAGATCGGCGATTTTGGTCTGGCTAGGCCAGTGGGCCGTGAAGTTGAGGATGGTGAGATGATTCTCGGGACGCCAGGCTACACTGCACCTGAAGTCATTGATCCTCCCCATGTCTTCGACCACCGTGCTGATATCTTTTCGCTTGGTGTGATGCTCCACGAGTTAATCACCGGCAATCTGCCCGGCGATGATCCACGACCTGCCTCAGCACAAGTTCGATGTCATCCTCGAATTGATGTCGTGATTCGCAAAGCGACAGGGATTGATCCTAATCAACGTTTTCAGTGCGCATCGGATATGGCCGATGAATTAGGCAAGATCACTCAGGCGAGTCCAATCAAGGCGCCCACGGCAATCAAGTTACCCGCTGCAGCCGCCGGCCATAACAATAGAACGGTGCACAAGTCTCCCGGTGCTCTTCAGCCGGCAGGCGCATTTGGCGGAAAGCCGCCCGCCATGGTGATGGCCTCCAGTGGCAACTCCAACATCGCTGTTTGGGTGGTGGTGATCATTCTCGTGTTTGTGGGTATCTTGCTGATCGTCGTGAAGGGTGGTGACCATAGCAAACCCGCTGGGACAGCCGAGCAGCAAACCAACGGCCTAGAGCAAATGCTGAACAAGCAGATTGGTGCTGAACACTCAGAATTTGAAGACGATTCCATGCCCGGAGGCCCCCCCGCTGCTGAAGCGGCTCGCGCAGACAAGTGATTCGGATGAAGCTAGTTGTCGGACCTGTATTCCATCACGCCCTTTGCCTTGTTCCAGATGCTGAGCGCCTCGCGCACGATCCACACCTCCAGCAGTAAGGTGGCGATACCGATGGCGCCCAGCAGGTAGTTGGGGCTTTCTCCGGTCAGCCAAGCGGCGTCACCGACGAAGAGTTGTATGATCATGGCGATGGCTGGCAGGCCCAGCATGATGCCCGCGGGAATGGCGATGAACCACTTCGGCAGCTGGCGACGGTGCAGCCAAAAGAGGATAACCAAGAAGGCGAGGCCGGCCAACAGTTGGTTGGTGGCGCCAAATAGCGGCCACAGGATGAGCCCTCCCTTGCCGAGGTTGGCCAGCTCCCAGCCGGTTCCCGGAGCGGGCATGGCCGCCACAGCTCCGGCAATCAGCACTGCAAAAATGGTGGCGGCATGCTTGCCAGTGAGTACTTTGATGCCGATGGCGGTGGCGAGCTCCTGAGTAACATAGCGCTGCAGGCGGCAAGCGGAGTCCAGCGTGGTGGCGGCGAAAGAGGCAACGAAGACGCCCATCAGCGCCACCGCAAAGGCGGCATCGATCTTGAGTGCCTTTAGGAAGTTCGCGCTACCATCGACAAAGGCTCCCACCTTTGGGCCCAGTCCTTTAGCGTCGCCCCAGCTACCGTAGCGTGCTTGGTAGGCGGCCTCGCCGGTGATCATCCAGTCGGTCTTCTTGCCATCCACCACTTCGGGAATGCCAAGTCCCAAACCCGCGACACAGGCGAGGATGACCAGCACGGCCAGAAAACCCTCGGTAAGCATGGAGCCATAACCGACGAACTGGGCATCGGTCTCGTTCTTGAGTTGTTTTGAGGATGTGCCCGAAGACACCAGACAGTGAAAGCCGGAGATTGCACCACAGGCGATGGTGATAAACAGGAAGGGAAAGATGGAGGGTGCACCTTCCGGAGCATCCGCTCCAACACGGATGGGATCGGCGACAATGGTCAGGTCACGGGCACTCTCACCAAAGCCAAAGATCGCCGCAACGAAGAGACCAAGGATGATCAGTCCGATGGCGGATAACAGCTGCAGTGAGTTAATGTAGTCGCGCGGTTGCAGAAGTGTCCAAACGGGAAGCACTGAAGCGACATAGGAGTATACCAGGAGTATGCCGACCCAGGCAATGACAGGCAGGCAGGCCATGGAGGCGTTGAAGGCGTGAAGGAAGCCCCAGTCACCCAGCCATACCGTCAGATACATGAGGCTCAGCGCGAGGATAGAGGGCATCAACAGCGACTTACCGAGACGGTGTAGCCACAGACCGATGGCCACGGCCACCGGACTCTGCACCAAGGGAAGATGGAGCTGGGATACATTTTGAACACCGCCGCAATGACCAGGCCGAAGATGGCCAGAACGATGGTCAGGGCAAGAAACAGGATGGAGAGGAAGAGGATGCGGGTATGCGGTGTGAGGATCTTGCCGGCAACGTCGCCGATGGAATGGCCCCTGTTGCGCATGGACACCACGAGTGCCCCGAAGTCGTGGACCGCACCGAACATGATGGAGCCGAAGATTACCCACAGCAGTGCGGGAACCCAGCCCCAGATGACCGCCAGCGCGGGCCCTACGATGGGTCCGGTGCCAGCAATAGAGGTGAAGTGGTGGCCAAAAACCACACCTTTGGAGCTAGGTACGTAGTCATTGCCGTCCTCCATTTCGATGGAGGGAACATTTGCCGCTGCATCCAGCTTGAATATCTTGCGGGCAAGCCAGCGACCATAAGTGTGATAGGCGACAAGGTAGAGCAGCAATGCTCCAAGGGCGATCAGCAGGGCATCCATGGGTTGGCGGATATTGCGGGGAGCACCCACTCAAAGTCACGCTTGAATAAAAGGAACCGCGAACGCTTACGTGAGTGCTGGCGAGCAAATCATTCCTTTTATGGCCGGGGGCATGCATTCTGAGTGAATCGAGCGGAGCGAGGTCAAAGACACGAAAATTCACGAAATTGGTTCAGGCCTAAATGGTAATACTAGGTCCGCCACCCTCAGGCTCTCCACGGCCTAAAGTCCTCCCTCACCTTTTTT
>JBMYMN010000095.1:0-10463 GCA_049597355.1 Luteolibacter sp. | reverse complement strand
GCCTCATCACTTTGCTCAGCTGGAGCTTCGCTTGCTTCAGCCTGCGGTTCGGGCTCGGGCAGCTTGCCGTTGTTGTCGAGGAGGATGAAGACCTCTTCTTGAACGGCCTCCACTTCCTCGAGCGGAATATTTGGATCGCGCACTAGATAGACTTCACCCGACTTGCGGTGCTCATAAACGCGCATGATGCCGTTGGGTAGTTCCTGGCTGTCGGTCTCACGAAGGAGTTTCTTGCGTTCGAGCATCACCGCCAAGATGTAACGGGTGTTCTCCGTGTGTTCCTGATCCTCTTCGATCAGACGCTCGAGCAGTTCCTCCGGGCTGAGCTGTTTGATAGGGTCCTCCTTGGTCTCGGACTCCGGGACATGATAACTTGATCGCCAGTGGGAGAAGGGGGTCTCTTCATTATCGCCGCGCTGCTCCCAGGCCTCGATGCAGAAGTCGCGACGCAGATAGCCCGAACTCTCGGGATCGGGGAACAGTGCGGTGACGATGGCCTCTTCGTTTTCAAAGAGGCGTTGGGTGGCGGCGCATTCGCGCGAGCGGGATCGAACGTGCCAGGATTCTGCGAGTGCCATGATGAGTTGAATTGATGTCTATGCGGGGGCAAACCAGCTACGGATACTGGCGAAGATGGGGCGACCGGTAATACGACGGTACAGGAGATAACCACCAATACCACCAAAGATCATGTTGGGTAGCCAAGCAGCAAGCATGGGAGGCAGGTGACCGGACTCACCGAGGGCGAGAATGATCGTATTGATCAGGAGCATCATGCAGGCGAGTGCAACGGCAAGAAAAATGCCTCCGACGGAACCGCGTCGTGAAAACTGTATGGCCAATGGTGCAGCCAATAGTACGGTAATCAGACAGGCAAAGGGTAGGGCGAAGCGATAGTGCCGATGAGTGAGATACGGCTCCGGGTCGGCGATGTGGGGGAAGCGCTGATGGGTTTTCAGCCAAGCATTGAGTCCCGGTATGCCGAGGTGTTCTGCGGGCAAGCCAGGCTTGATGATCTGCCATGGTGTTTCCGGCCAACCACTGATCACCAGTGGGCCCTCTGGCACCTCGTAATAAGGAGCCTTATCTTCTGCGTAGTGACAGATTACCGCTTGGTGGAATGTCCAATCAGTGGTATTGGGGTCCCAGTTCGCGCTTTTTGCTGTCAATCGCGATTTGAGTCGGTCGTCGTTGTTGGTGGCGGTGACCTCCACTCCACGCAAAGCTTTGCCCATGTGATAATCGGGCGGGAAACTGTTCACCAACCAAAGGCGACCAGTGTGCAGGTTTCGGTAGAGCACTTTACTTGCCTTGCTTTGCTGCCTACCAGAGGCACGATCTAGGATTTCCTTCTCGCTGCCCTCGGCCACTGGAGCCCAGTGGTAATTGATGCCCAAGGCCAGAATCGTGCACATCGCGCCGGCCACCATCAGCGGCACGCAGAGTCGCAATACGCTCCTACCCGCCTGAATGATGGCGATCACCTCACGGTTGGTAGACAATTTACCGAGCGATTCGAGCAGGGAGAGCAGCAAGGCGTAGGGCAGGAGCAGCATTAATACTGCTGGCAGCCGAGTGAAGTAATAGACGAAGATTGTGGATACTGGGTTTTTGGCAGCGGAGAGCTCACTCACGTTGTCGGACAGGTCCAGAAGCAACCAGACGATGTAGAGAGCTGCGAGGCAGATGCCAAACATCGTGAGGAAGCGGCGCGTGATGTAGCGGTCAAGGATATCGCCCAAACTGTAGAGCCATGCACTCAGAGCCGGTAGCAGACAGATGCCTGCCATTACCCATGGGCGTGCCTGTTGAGTCACCACATGTGAATCTGGAAAGCCAAGCAATTGCTGATGCACCGAACGCAGCTCATAGGGCAGCAGGATGAGCGTGGCGATCAGGCCCGCCAGGGAGATGCCGAGCACCAATTTCCAATGGCGCGGCAGTCGCTGCAGCGAAATTGGAACCGATGGGGTTGGATTCATGAGCTGAGGTCGGCAGAATGAAGTCACGCAGGCTTGGGTGTCGAGAATGGATTCCTGCAGACTGGGTTCAATTGGAATGTTCTTATGAGTCAGTGATGCTCACGTTTCGTGACGGCAATCATGCTCCTGAATCTTCGTGCTTGGCATGTTGTCCATTGCCAGTTGCCATGCTCACCGATGATCGGACTGACTGAAGGTGATGCGGCACCCGGACTTTCGGATGAGGTGCACGATGCCTTTTCCTCTTCCGGTTTGCTAGCCAAGTCACCGGACTTCGAGTTTCGTCTCCAACAGCAGCAACTCGCAGTGGCCGTGGCGGAGGCGATTGAGCAGGGCCGTCCGCTGGTCGCGGAGGCGGGCACAGGCGTTGGCAAGTCACTGGCCTATCTTTTGCCGGCTGCGCGGCATGCTCTTGATACCGGGCGTAAGGCAGTGATCTCCACACACACCATCAATTTGCAGGAGCAGTTGGTGCGCAAGGATATCCCCATTGTCCGGAAACTCTTGGGTCGGGATCTGCCTGCTGTTTTACTTAAAGGTCGTCAGAATTATCTCTGCCCGATGCGGCTCAACCGTGCTGTGGCGACGACGGGAGATCTTTTCACCAGTCACGAGAACGAGGAACTTGAGCAGATTCGTCAATGGGCTGAGACCACCCGCGATGGCACTCTGAGTGATCTCGACTTTCAGCCGATGTCCAAGGTATGGTCGCAGGTTTGTTCCGAACCGCATCTTTGTACGGCGCGCAATTGCGGACCGCGCGGAAATTGTTTTTTTCAGGAGGCGCGTAAGGCGGCGGCCGAAGCCAATATCGTGGTGGTCAATCACACCTTGTTTTTTGCTTTGCTCAATACCGAGATGGAGGACTTTGGCGAGGAGGGACAACAGACCAAGGGCTTTCTCTTTCCCAACGATTTTGCCGTGCTTGATGAGGCGCACACCATTGAACAGGTGGCTGCCGTGCAACTTGGTTTGCGTGTATCGCAGGCCGGTCTGCGTTTTGATTTGCAGCGGCTTTACCATCCCCGCACACGCAAAGGTCTGCTGAAAAGCTACCGCAGGGCATCATTGTTTGCCGCGGTGGAAGAGGCGCTGATTGCTGGCGATGGCTTTTTCCATGAGGTGGGTGATGCTGCAAAATTCGGTAAGTTTGGGCGTGAGTATCGGGTGCGTGAGCCCGAATTGGTTCCCAATCAACTGTCCGAGCCACTGCGGCGTCTGTGGCAGCAGATCGACGAGTTGGCCGCCGACGAGGAGGGTGACAATAGCCGCGCCGAACTGCAGGATGCCTCGCGGCGTTTGCGTGAAGCACATGGTGCCATCACCGCCTTCCTCGATCAGTCCGATGACGACAACGTCTATTGGATTGAAAAAGCGGGTCGGGATGAAACCCAATTTAGTTTGCATGCGGCTCCCATCAAGGTGGCCGACCGCCTGCGCCCATTGCTCTTTGGACCGGACAAGTCGTTGGTCATGACAAGCGCCACACTCGGGGTGGGGGATGACTCACTCAGCTACTTCCGCACTCGGGTGGGTGCTGAGGCAGCCGATGTTCAATGCATTGGTAGCCCCTTCGACTTCCAAAAGCAAATGAAGGTGCGCATCCATAAGTCGGTGCCAGACCCTGGCACCCCTAAATACGATGCCGCACTGGCCAAGGCAATCGAGGGATCAGTGGAGATTAGTGAGGGCCGCGCCTTCGTGCTCTTTACTAGCTACCGCACGATGCGTGATGCTGCCGACCGTTTGCGGTCCTTTTTTAAAAGCCAGGGCTGGCGTCTGCTGGTTCAAGGCGAGGGCATGCCGCGCCATCGCATGATCGAAACCTTTCGTGAAGACATCAGCAGCGTGCTCTTCGGCACGGACAGTTTTTGGACTGGTGTCGACGTGCCGGGCGAGGCTTTGTCTAATGTGATCATTACCCGCCTGCCATTTGCCGTGCCCGACCATCCGCTCACTGCGTCGCGCCTAGAGGCCATCACCGAAGCGGGTGGCAATCCTTTCATGGAATATTCATTGCCCGAAGCGATTCTCAAACTGCGGCAGGGAGTAGGTCGCCTGATTCGCAATGGTAACGATTCCGGCTATATTTGCATTCTCGACAATCGCATTTTAACCAAGCGCTACGGCAATGCCTTTCTCAGGGCCTTGCCGGAGGCGTCGGTGGAGGTGGTTGAATCCTAACCTCAAAAATCGGGCGACGCATTTGACTCAGAGATGGCCTGCTTGAGTTTTATGGCACTCCATTGACCGGGAGCGGTAGCGGTCCCGTGGAGAAAGCCATAGTTGAGGGTGCTACCAGCAAGTGCGCATTGTATTCGCGATGCCGGAGCAAGTGGTCCCATTCCCATGGAGGCGACCGGAAGGCCGTGATCCGCTTTCTGAAATGCAATCAGGCGGGCGAGGTCCTCAGGGCCGGACAGATGAGCAGCGATTTTGAAGGCGGCTGCACCGGCTTTCAGAGCTATCGTAGCGGCATGTCCCATGACGTCCTGGTTGGGCAGTTGGGTGAAGTCATGGAATGAGGCTATCCAGGGTATATCGCGTTGCCGCAACTGCTCCAACAACGCGGGCATGTCGATGATGGAGGCGACTTCAATATCGATGAGTGAGGCATCGTCGAGCACTGACTCAATTAGGTTCATGCGCTGTTGCGCACTCAGGTCGCCTGCTCCACCCTCTTTACCACTACGGGCAGTAAAAAGAATGGGAAGAGAGGAGAGGTGTCGCCATGGTTGCTTGCTGGGCGCTTCCAGAAGATCCAGACGCACCTCCACCAAGTCGCAGCAGGCCGCGGCGCCCTCGGCCGATGTCGATTCGAGGTCGGCCGCGCTGGCTGCGCTGCCGACCACGAGTAAAGAGCCGTTGTGCAGGGTGATGCTGGGTGTGGCCATGCCGAAGTGATGAGGTTTGGAGCGCTTGCAGTCAACCGTGCACCGAAATCTGTCACGGTTGGATGTGGTGCTGGATCCAGGCTCTGCAACCATATGGTAAATGCCATTCTTTTAACTGGCCAAGGTGAAGCCCAGTCCCCTAGCTTTGTTGAGATTTCATGATGATGACTCCATCCCTGCGACGGTTCTTCCCTCTGCTTGGTGCCACCCTGCTGGCGGCATGGACTGTGCCAAGTGCGCAAGCGCAGCAATTCAAAGTGACAGGCGATGCGCCCGAATTGGACTCGCTGTTGTCTCCGCAATTGAGTGGCGCCAACTCAAAAAAGTTCCGACCCAAGGAGTGGCTCGAAGTCGAAGCCCGTTTGATGGTGCAAATGGCTCCCGAGCCCAAATCCAAGACATGCGACTCCTTGACGGTGAAATGGTATGTCGCGGTGGAAAATCCCGAGAAGCGTAACACATTCCTTTTGTTCACTCGCGAGGTCAGCCACGTCAATATCCCCACCGGCGAAGAGATTTATGTCTCCGCTTACATGTCCCCGGCATCAATTCGCCGCTTGCTCGGAGAGGCCCGCAACCCTGAGAAGGCGGTCCACGTGGTTAGCTACGAGGTCTTGGTCAACGGCGAACCAAAATTTTACAACACCAGCAAGGCGAGCTTCAAACGCGGTTGGTGGGATGCCGCTGGCGAGCGACTCATCCGTAGCGAGGTAGTTCGATTGCTCGACAAATCTGAAACGCCCTTCAGCATCATGTGGTGGGACCGCTACGCAGAAGTCGAATCCGACAAACGTTGATCGTAGAGTCCTCCGCTCACTATCATCCACCCTTTCTCTCTTTCCCTTTCTTAAATCCCTACCATGGCAGACACCAAGACGACCGTCGCTATTAACATAGGCTCGCAGCGCATCGGCATGGCCGTGTTCGAGCCTTCCAAAACAGGAGGTCTGGTCCTGAAGGCTTACGACTATGAGGAAATCATGGCCGATCCTGCTCTCGATGCTGCCCGTGCGGGTCAGACCCGAATTGCAATTGCCGACTTGGCCAGACGCCTGGGGATCAACAGCGCGAAGGCGCGCTATGCCATCGCTGGGCATGCGGTATTCACCCGCTTTGTCAAGTTGCCGCCAATTCAAGAAGAAAACATTGATCAATTGGTCACTTTCGAGGCTCAGCAGCATGTGCCCTTCCCGCTGGACGAAGTGGTCTGGGACTATCAGTTAATTCAGGGGGGATCTGATCAGGAGGCGGTAATTGTGGCGATTAAAAGCGAGGCGCTCGACGAGATCAACTCATCCATAAGCGATGGTGGTTTTGAGACTTCCGGCGTCGATGTCGCACCGATGTCGCTTTATAATGCATTTCGAGCTGAATACGGCCTTCCCGAAGAGCCGACTCTGTTGATCGATATTGGTGCAAAGACCAGTGACTTGATCTACATCGAAGGTGAGCGTTTCTACACTCGTAGTATTCCCATCGGTGGCATGGCCGTGACTGCTGCCATCGCCAAGGAATACGGTGTGTCTTTTGCCGAAGCCGAGAAACAGAAGACCACGAATGGCTTGGTCGCTTTGGGTGGCGGTCACACCGAGCAACTCGATGAGGCTGTTGCCGCGCTTGCCATGGTCATCCGCAATGCCATGAGCCGGCTACCCGCGGAAATCGCGCGCACCACCAACTATTATCGCAGCCAGCACGGTGGCAGCGCCCCCAAGCGGATCATGATTGGAGGTGGTGGTGCCAACCTGCCATACACACTCGAGTTCTTCCGTGAGAAGCTCAAACTTCCGATTGAGTATTTCAATCCGGTCCGTCACCTCACCTTGTCCAAGGACATGCAACCTGAAGTTGTTCAGGCTCAAGGTCACACCATGGGCGAGCTCGTGGGGCTTGGCCTGTGTGGTGCCGGCCAATCCGTCATTCAAATTGATTTGGTTCCCTCTGTTGTGGAGCAAGCCCGTGCCGAAGAGCGCCGCAAGCCCATGCTGATCGCCGCTGCTGCCCTATTGCTGGCGGGCATGCTTGGGTGGGCGCTCATGCATCGGTCTGCAGCCACCAAGGCCGAGGAGGAAGCCAGCGCGATCGTAGAGCAGCGCAATGAGATCAAGCCCACATACGATAGGCTCAAGAGCCAGCTCAAGCGCGAGAGCGACCTGCGCGCCATTGTCGAGCGCTACACTCAGGCGCAATCCGATCGGGTCTTCTGGTTTGATCTTGTCAGCGAACTCAATGGTGCCTTCGCTGACAAAGGCCTCTGGCTCACTGAGCTTCAACCGATCAGTGGCTTCGATCCTGCAAAGCTCATTGTCGGTGAGGAGGCTGATGACCGAGATCCCAATGGTCGCAGCGTGGTGAATGACAGTTTCATGCAGGTTGACTTTGCATTATCTTCCCTTGAATCCATTCAGAAGACTGAACCGGCTCCGAGGCGCCCCCGCAGAGGACGCAGGGCAGCCGTCGACACCCCCAAGACCGATGCCATCATCGTCCGTGGCTTCTGGCGTGATAACCCTCGCAGTCAAAACGTGGTTTCCGACAAGCTCAAGGAGCTGCAGAAGACGTCCAAAAACTTCAGCTTTGAGGTCCAAAACCCCGACCGCCGCAGTAAGGACAAGGTCATCGACTTGACTGCCGACCAATACATCGGCCGCATCCTCAAAGTGACCAGCGTTCCAGAGGAGCCGGACGACCTAGCCCAGCCCTTTGAAATGATTCTACCCCTTGCGCGCAAGGTGGAGTTCAAATGACACACCCCTCTAGATAGCCATGAAATGGATTAAGCAAAACACCTTCCTCTCTGGCCTGGTTGCAATCACCGTGGCCGGTGTTCTTTTGCTGTGGCTGCTGGGCACCAAATCCAGCGGCCGCTACGAGAAAGCCAAGGCGGACTACGAGCAAGCCCTTGCCGATACTCTGCGTTACGAAACGCTGGATCTTTACCCCAAGCCCGAACACCTCGAAAACAAGAAGATTGCCATCCAATCGTACAGAGATGAAGCTGAAGAATTACAGAAGGCCTTCGGCAGATTTCGTCCGGAATCTCTTGAGAATATCAGTATCCAAGCCTTCTCCACTGCAGTGAAGGCTGCCAATAGCGAAACCCGCTTGGCCTTCGGTGAAGATATCCAGATTCCGGAAGAGTATTTTTGCGGTTTTGAGGTCTATCGTGCCGGATCACCACCCGGAGATGCCACTGGCATTCTCAATTACCAACTTGGTGCCCTGAAGCAATTGATGCTACGTCTCGCCGAGGTCAAAGCCTCGGGTTTGATCAATATCCACCGTCCCCTGCTACCTGAAGAGAAACGTGAGGCCTTTGCGCCCGAGAAAGGTCAGGTTGCTCGCAAGCTGCCACTCGAAATTGTTTTCACAGGCACCGAAGATTCCGTCCGCGATTTCCTGTCATCGGTCGTTAATGATAAGGAGTATTTCATGGTAGTTCGGAGCTGGCGCATTGTGAACAAAAAGAAGATTCCACCTCGTAAGACCGATGCTAGTTTCGATGATCGTGCACCTCGCAACGACCGTGTTGGTGGTGCTGCAGATAACCAACCCAATTTTGGTGATCTATTTAATAATGATGAGAATGTGGAGGGTGATGCCGAATTTGAGGCGCTTCCCGAACAGCCTGACGCGCTGGCTCTTCCCCTAGGTGGAAGCGGTCGCATTCTCTCTCAAGTGTTAGGACAGGAAGAGTTGGAAGTCTTTGTCCGCCTTGACTTGTTGCTGTTCCTCGAAGCGCAGGAACTACCCTGATTTTTGCGGTCAACTTGTCCGACAATCCCTTCTGACTTCCCAATCCTCTATTACCATCCAAATCTCATCTCATGTCTTGGTTTTCTACTAATTATCATAAGGCGCTGCTTGGCGGCGGGGCACTGATTTCAGTGGGGTTGCTCTACTTTGGCTGGTCCCAACTGCAGGTTGCCGACAGCGATTTTGGTGGGCCCGGCCCCATTGGTGGTGGACCTGCTAATCCTGCTGTGCAGGACGCGGATAAGATCGCTCAGGCCAGCCAGTCCATGATGCTCGATTATGGCTGGAAGCCCAAAGTGACACCTGAAAACCGCGCGCTGGACCTCTTCACGGGCATACCACTCTTCATCAAGCGCGATTCTGGTGGCCGTCCCATTGACCTCTTAGAGGGAGATCCCGTTCATCCACCTATCACCAACGATTTCTGGAACCGTTACCGTCTTGACCCAGGTTTCGGCGACTCGCCCCTGCGAGATCCCGATGTCGATGGATTCACCAATCTGGAGGAATTTCGCGCAGGCACCGACCCCACTGATGCTGGCGATCATCCACCACTTATCGGGAAATTGCTCTTTGTTAAGGAAGAGAGCGTCAAATGGCGGCTCAAGCCGAGTTATCTCAATCAAAAGGGTGAAATGCCTGTCGATTACCTTGACTCCAACAAATTGAGCAACAAGGCCGGGGCAGGTGCTCCCATCAAACCCGGTCAAATTTTCTTCGCAAATGGGGCGGCTCAAGGCCGCTTTAAATTCATTGGATCTGCTCAAATCAGGCGCGTAAATAAGGCTACCGGTATCGAGGAGACCATCACACTTGCCAAAATTGAGGACCAGAGGCCCAACAAGGCCGGTAAAATATACGAGATCCCCGCGCCTCTCAAATCAGGCGACATCAATAACTTTATCCAGAGTGACAGGTCTGCTGTGATGTCTCTCAAAGCCCTTGGTGAGGGCGGCAATCAGATGGTGGTTGAAGAAAATACCTTCTTTTCCCTGCCTGCTGGACAGGAAGCCAAGCCGTATCTACTCAAATCCGTAAGTCCCCAGAAAATCGTGGTGGAATATCCCGATGGGCAAGGCGGAAGAGCGGAAATTGAGATCCCCGTGGGCAGTATGCCGCGGGTTGATGCGTGAATTCTTCCAAAAAATCCCTTTCCAAATCCTCAAAAGATCTTCAGAAATCGCAAGCCCGCTATGGAAAAACCAATATCCCTCTCCCTTAATCACGCGCTTCACAAGCTAACCGCAGTTGTCGGTGTGGCTGCTGCACTCCCGCTGATGTCCGCTAAAGCGCCTGCTCAAGCGCCTGCTGCTGTCAACCTCAGCGCTCTTGCCAAGCGAGAAATGATTCGCCGCCAGAATGATGTCCTAGACGCTGACGCTCTGTTTGTCGAAGGTCGCAAAGCCTATGCTGCTGGTGATTTCCAAATGGCAGTGGATAAATTTAGCGCCGCTCTGCAGAAGGTGCCCGATGCGCCTCTCTTCGCTGATCGTCGTGGTAGCTACAACGAGCACCTCATTGATGCTCGTGTAGCACTGGCCATGATTTACACCAAAGATGGTCAGTTGGAAGAGGCTGAGACCTTGCTCAATGAGGTTCTCAAAACCAATCCCGCGAATAAGGATGCCATATCGCAGCTCGAGCGCCTCAAGGATCCCACTCGCACCAATCCTGCTCTCACGCTCAAGTACACTGAGGACGTTCAGAGAGTAAACGAGCTTCTAGTAAAGGCTGATGGTGCTTACATGCTGGGTAAATACGACGAGGCCAAACGCTCCTATGAAAAGATTTTGGGCATCGACAAATTCAACGTCACAGCCCGCCGCGGTTT
>JBMYMN010000094.1:0-10778 GCA_049597355.1 Luteolibacter sp. | reverse complement strand
ATTATTGGCATTCTGGCCATTGTTCTCTGCAGCCCAAAATCCCTCGCCCAGACACCCACGAAGCTAAACGACTTGGCTCCCCAAAAGCGCGAATTGGATCGTTTCAGCATGCTTGCGGAAAAAGCATTACTTGATGGGCGACGCGCACGCTACCGACTGGGCGAAGCTGGAGCGGCCTATCACTTAAAGCTGTGGGATCGGGCTTCACTCGCCTACAGCCAAGCCTTGCGCACTGGCAACGCTGAGGTTTGCGTTGCAGCACATCACGGCCTAGGCAACACTCTCTTCCAAAAGGGCTGGCGTAATTTCATCGACGAAGATTACACCGCAGATCTTGAGTTTCCAGCCAGCCTAGAGCGATTCGAGCAAGCCGCACGTGCAAAGCTAGCGTTACTTAAGGCTCAACCTATCTCAGAACAGAATGCGGAAACTGAAACGTATGAAGACATCAGGCGCACCATTCTCGATTGGAGTGATAGCGTGCGTCATTATCAGTCTGTCTTGATGCTCCAACCCGAACATCAGGGAGCCATCCAGAACATGGAACTTGCGATAACCTATCTCCGAAAACTTCAGGAAATACTTATCGATGACGAGCAGCAGACTCAGGATTCCATGCCACCCGAGCCACAGCCGAACCAGCAGGATGGTAATGGTCAAGATTCAGAAAGTGAGCAGCCTGGAGATCAGGACCCCAACCGCAATGGTGAAAACGGTGAAGATCCCGAAAAGAATCCGGGAGGCGATCCAAGTGATCAAAGCGAACCCAATCGTGATGGTGACCAGAACCAACCACCCTCTGAAGGAGAGCAAAAAAATGAAGGCGAAGCCGATCCCGGTGCTGAGATTCAACCAGGTGAGACTCCCGAAGAACACGCTCGACGAAGGCTACGTGAGAGTGCTGACTCTGAGAAGGGGCCAATGACCCCAGGACAAATTCATTTTCGCAAACCTGACAAAGACTGGTAATCGATGAGCCGCCTCCGACCATATTTTAAAACACTGACGCTCATACTGGTGCTGTGGACACTTCTTTTCCCTGTCCTTGAAGCAAGTGTCAGCTGTCGTATGTCTTCGCGCTTTTTGGCACGGGGTGAGAGAGCAGTATTGGAAGTCGTTGTACTAGGCAAGCGGCCCATCACCTTTCCCCAAGTCACTCCCGTAGAAGGAGTCAAGATACAGCCGAGTGGACGTGGCCCTCGCACACGGATGATCCCTGGCCGGAGACTTGAGCACACCTATTCTTTTATTGTCTCAAGTTATGAGGTTGGAAATCACCAAATCGCACCGGTAGAAGTTCTTCTGGATAGTGGCACCTCCACGACCGAACCACTGACTTTTTCGGTCTTCAATCCAGACAGTCTGAATTGGTCAACAGCCATGGCGGGACGAACCGAATTTCGCTATGCCAGCGCCTTCAAAGCATTCGAGGATCAGCCATATATCGACCAAGCTATTGAGGTAGAAATCAAGCTCTACATACCCCGCGACTTGTTTGTGATCGATTGGGGCATTCCGGACTTCGAGCGAGATGGTCTTACCGCTTGGCGGATGCAACCCCGCGAAACCCGCAGCGAAATCAATCTGCTGGGCATGCCCTACATCTCAGTCGCATACCCAAGCACCATGACACCAAACCGACCTGGTAATGTCACCATCGGACCGGCCAAAATACGCCTGATATCGACTAAAGTTGTGATGGACGGCATACTTCGACGTGAGCAGATCGAATCATGGGTCAATACCCCTATGCTGAAACTGCAGGCACGCCAACTGCCTCCGAACGCTCCCAGTGGATTTGAAAATGCTGTCGGGCAATTCAAGATCCTGACCAGCACTGGCCAATCGAAAGTGAAAGAGGGAGATCCCATTCCTGTCGACATCCTCATTAGCGGTAGCGGCAATCTCGACACCATGAATCCACCACGACCGGTCAGTCCTCTTGGTTGGAAGGTCTATGACCCCTCACGACGACAACGTGGCGACGAGCGGCGGGAATTAATCGGCAGTGTCAGCTTCCAACAGTTTCTGCGCCCGCTGGAACTGAAGTCCAATATTCCTGCCTATAAATTGGTGTTCTTCAATCCTGAGACTGAAACCTATGATTCTATCCAAACTGAAGCCATCGCTCTTCAGATGACACCAGCCATTGGCAGTTCTTCACCAGTAGGGCCTCCTCCAAAATTGACCACTCCAATTGAAGAAATGACTGATATTCTGGGTCTCATCCCCGTTTCTGAGATCACACGCCAACGCAGGCTGGTGTTCACTCAACATTGGCTGCACACCATTGGGGGTATTGCCGCCCTTACTCTCATTTTTCGTGCACTCTGGCTCTTCTGGCGAGATCGAACGAGCACTGATCCCCGTCATCGCCATGCCATGAAAGAGCTAAAAGAGCTCGAAAGTCAAAGTCATAGCGGCCATGAATTTCTGATGGGGGCGGGACGCTTCATTGAGCGTTGGCTAGACCATCATTCCAACAAAGAGATTCGCCGGATTCTCGAAGAGCGCGACGCTACTTGCTTTCGTCCCCAAAAAGATGCTGAAGCGAAGATTGAGGCCCAACATCGGAAACACATTCTTCAGACCTTGCGTCGAGCTGCCAGCCGCTTCATCATCATGCTATTTTTTGTATTCTATAGCCTCGGATCACTCCACGCTAGGGATGTCGGGCAAATGGCCAAAGATGCTTATCAGTCCGCGCGCTATGACGACTCCATCAAACTATGGCTTGGAGCCGCTCCGTACAGCGAGCTATCAGCCGACACCCTCTATCATATCGGCAACGCCTGCTATCGAGCTGAATCTCCCGGACACGCGGCTCTTTATTACCGTCGCGCGATCACCCGAGATGGCCTGCATCACGAAGCTCGTCAAAATCTGCGCTTTCTTGAGCGCAAGTACGGTTCTTTAACCATCCAACGTCCTGACCACCAATACCTTCTCGCATTACTACCTCTCGGATTTTGGCAATCGGCAACTTGGGCAGGTCTCTGGCTCATGCTGTTGGCCCTACTTTGCTACCCCGCCTCCCGACGTGGAGCCAGGCTTAGGCGTGTGGCGCTCGCTGTGATCATCTTCAGTCCGTTGGTGACTGTGAGCAGTGGCCTGGGCTGGCGTTATTACCCTGGAGACGCGGCCTTCGCGCCCACTGAAAAGCAGGCCGTAATTGTCAATCCAGAGGCAAGGCTGCACACCGAAGCTGGCCGCAATTCCTCAGTCGTCATCGAAACGCCGCCCGGTTCACTTTGTGAAGTCCTGCACCAAGCCGGCGAATGGAGCTACGTTTCTTTGGCCACCCAGACTCGGGGTTGGCTACCGAGTGCGCATATTGAGTTTGTTGAACCCAGGGGGGCACCAAAGCCCCCTAAAATCACCAAACCGATAGCCAAAGAAACCAGTGCTTAATTCTGCAAGAGCTGTCGGAAATACTGTACTGTCTTCACCAGACCTTCCTCCAAATCCACTTTAGGCTCCCAATTCATTGCTTGTTTCGCCAGGTCAATATTGGGCTGTCGTTGTCTGGGGTCATCTCCGGGCAGTGGTAGGTGTGTGAGCTTTGAGGGACCGCCGACTATCGCCAGAACTTTCTCGGCCAATTCGAGCATCGTGAACTCTCCGGGGTTACCGATATTGACCGGACCAATCTCATCATCCTGATTCATCAGTTTGATAAAGCCCTCGATGAGATCATCTACATAACAAAAAGATCGTGTCTGTTGGCCATCGCCATAGATGGTGAGGTCTTCGCCCTTGATTGCCTGCACAATGAAATTCGACACAACCCGCCCGTCATCGGGCAGCATGCGGGGGCCGTATGTATTGAAGATACGACAGACGCGGATATCGACACCATTCTGTCGATGGTAATCAAAGAACAAAGTCTCAGCGCATCGTTTGCCTTCATCATAACATGAGCGAATTCCTACGGGGTTGACGTTACCCCAATAACTCTCCGGTTGCGGATGCACCTCAGGATCACCATAAACCTCCGATGTTGACGCCTGAAAGATCCGAGCGCCCACTCGCTTGGCCAACCCCAGACAATTGATGGCTCCCATGACCGAAGTCTTAATGGTCTTGATTGGATTGTGCTGATAGTGCGGCGGAGAGGCCGGGCAAGCCAGATTGTAGATCTGATCTACCTCAAACTTCATGGGATCGATGACGTCGTGACGGACGGCTTCAAAATCGATTCGGCCTATCAGGTGCTGTATATTGCCCTTGCGCCCTGTAAAGAAATTGTCGAGGCAAACCACCTCATGACCATCTTTCAATAGACGTTCGCATAGATGGGATCCAAGAAATCCAGCTCCACCAGTCACCAATATTCGCATTCCACATGCATCGGCCTGAGGCCGTGAAATTGCAAGGTCTGAATACCAAGTCAGATTTGCAGGTATTTGTTCAAATTTTATTGAACTTGGTTGCCAAACCCATATGATTGACGACTCATGAGTAGAGTGGCTGCCACATCATCCAATGATCTATGCTCAATTGAGTCACAGGTCATCGCGGTATTTGTGGATGGCGTCAAAGTCCTCGGGCTGCCCCGTTCGATTGGGGAAATCTATGGGCTGCTCTTTATTAGCCCGGATCCACTGTCACTTGATGATCTCGTTGATCGTCTCGGTATCAGCAAGGGCTCAGCTAGCCAAGGCCTTAAGACCTTAAGGGGTCTCGGCGCTGTCCGCGAAGTCACTGGCGAAGGCTTAACGGAACGGCGCACCTATTATGAAGCCGCTACAGAACTAAAACGATTGGTCGGTGGGTTCATTCGCGAGCAGATTCTTCCACATCTCAAGAGTGGCCGCGACAAAGTCTCTCAACTGGAGCCATTCATACAAGAGATTGAAGATGAAGAAATTAGAGAGTTCGCCATGGAGCGCATCGAGCGTCTCGATCAATGGATGAAAAATGCCAGCAAAGTGCTGCCTGTTCTACAAAAACTTCTTGGTCAATGATTGCAAGACACCAACAAATTCAATGGTATTGCGTGCGCACTCAAATGAAGCGCGAGCAAATGGCTGTTGAGCATCTGCGCAGACTCACTGGCGTTGAAGCCTTCTCTCCCCGCCTGCGCTATCGCAAGGCAACTGCCAGGGGTCGTATTTGGTGGGTTGAGCCGTTATTCCCGGGGTATGTTCTGGCCCGATTTCATCTCGATGAAATGAAGCGCCAAGTGAACCATTGTATGGGCGTGCGCGGCATAGTACATTTCGGAAACACAATACCGGTTATTCCGGAGGTGGCAGTTGAATCTCTGAGAGATGAGGTTTTAAAACGCAGCGCCACCGATACCGTGACCACAGCACCGACAATCGTCGTTGGAGATGAGGTCGAGGTAGCTGATGGCCCACTGCGCGGTATGAATGGAGTGGTGCTCAATCTCTCTCCAGCCACCGAGCGCGTCAGAGTGCTGTTTGAGTTCCTGGGCGAAAGCCAGCCCATCGAACTCGACCTCTTCTCACTCCTCATTCCCCGCAGGCCCGTGCCGTATGCCTGCGCAACTGAATAATCTCCAATCACTCTCATGTCTTCCATATTCATCGCAGGTCACCGCGGCATGGTCGGTTCAGCTCTCGTCCGGCATGCCCAATCCCAAGATACACACAAAATTCTGATCGCGGCACGGGACGAACTCGATCTTTGCAATCAGTCTGCTGTGTATGGATACCTTGCCAGGCACAAACCCGACATCATCATCATGGCTGCTGCCAAGGTTGGCGGCATTCATGCCAACTCCACCTACCCGGCAGACTTCATTCATGACAATCTCGTGATGAGCGCAAATGTCATTGAAGGCGCCCGACAAGCCAAAATTCCACGACTTCTTTTCCTTGGCTCCTCTTGCATATACCCGCGGATGGCCCCTCAACCCATGCCCGAAGATTGTCTACTGACTTCTCCACTCGAGCCCACCAACGAGGCCTATGCTCTGGCGAAGATCGCAGGACTAAAGTTATGCCAGCACTACCGCGCCCAGCACGGTGTTCTCTACCATAGCGCCATGCCCACCAATCTCTACGGCCCTGGAGACAACTATCACGCAGAGAACTCGCACGTGATTCCTGCGCTGATCCGTCGTTTCCACGAAGCCAAGGATAAGGGTGACCCCTCGGTGACCATATGGGGCACCGGCTCTCCAAAGCGTGAGTTCCTTCACGTTGACGACCTCGCCAAAGCCTGCTTTCACCTACTTGAGCTCGACGATCCTGCCGACTGGATCAACGTCGGTACCGGTAGTGATGTAACCATACTCGAACTCGCACAACTCGTTGCAAAAACGGTAGGCTTCAAAGGCAAAATCCTGACTGACCCCGACAAGCCCGACGGAACACCTCGCAAACTCCTCGATACCACACTCATCAACTCAACAGGTTGGCATCCCATCATCAGCCTTGAAGATGGCCTTGCTGGTGCCTACCAGGATTTTAAAACTACACTCGAAACCGGCAAAGCCAGACTGTAGCCCTACCCACCACCCATGAAAACCGCTCTCATCACAGGCATTACCGGACAGGACGGATCCTATCTCGCCGAGTTTTTACTCGAGAAAGGTTATGTCGTGCACGGCATTAAGCGTCGATCCTCACAGTTCAATACCCAGCGCATCGATCACATTTACGAGGATTCCCATATCGACAACCAGCGCTTCCACCTTCACTACGGTGATCTTACTGACAGCTCCAACCTCACTCGCATCCTGAGTGAGATACGTCCGGACGAGGTCTACAACCTTGGCGCTCAGTCTCATGTTGCTGTCTCTTTTGAGTCACCCGAGTATACCGCCGACGTCGATGCCATAGGCACCTTGCGCCTTCTGGAAGCCATTCGTTTCCTCGGCATGGAAAAGAGCTGCCGTTTCTATCAGGCCTCGACCTCCGAGCTCTACGGCAAGGTGCGCGAGATTCCCCAAACCGAAAATACTCCTTTCCATCCCCGATCTCCCTATGGCGTAGCGAAGTTGTATGCTTTCTGGATTGCGGTGAACTATCGTGAAGCCTACGGCATGTATGCTTGCAACGGCATTCTCTTCAACCATGAGTCGCCCCGCCGTGGAGAAACCTTCGTCACCCGCAAGATCACACGTGGCATTGCGTGCATTGCCCATGGGCTAAATGACTGTCTCTACCTTGGCAACATGGATGCCTTACGAGACTGGGGCCACGCCAAGGACTACGTGCGCATGCAGTGGATGATGCTCCAGCAAGATCAGCCTCAAGACTTCGTCATCGCCACCGGCAAACAGATTTCCGTGCGTGATTTCGTTCGCATTTCTGCGAGAGAGGCAGGATTGGAACTGGAGTTCAAGGGTGAAGGTATTGAGGAAACCGCCACCGTCATCGCCATCGCCGATCCAGAAAAAACTCCGGCCATTAAGCTTGGTGACGTCATTGTCAGGGTCGATCCCCGCTACTTCCGACCTGCTGAAGTGGAAACCTTGCTTGGCGATCCCACCAAAGCAAAGAATGAGCTGGGATGGGAGCCGGAAATCAGTGTTGAAGATATGTGCGCTGAGATGGTGGCTAACGATCTTGATGAGGCCCGGCGGAATGCACTGCTTAAATCCCACGGCCACGATGTGCGCCTCTCCATGGAGTGAACTGCCATACCGTCATAGGGCTGCGTATTGCCGCCACTGATTATGCCGGCGCCGTGCGGTGGATTCTGGATAAAGCCTCGCTTAGCGACCGAGCCTACGCGGTCGAAGCCGCAAACACCCATGTTGCTGCACTAGCCAAGCAGAATGCTAGCTTCAGAGAAACGATGGACCGTTTTGATCTGATTTTACCGGATGGAATGCCCCTAATCTGGTCGATCAATGCCAATTTGGATCCAGAGCACAAGCTCAAGGATCGCGTCTATGGACCCACCCTGATGCTAAAAGTCTTGGAAGCCACGAGCGGTCGGCCGGAGCTCAGCCACTTCTTGCTTGGGGGCAGTCAAGGCACACTCGAAAAGTTAAAAGCTGTTCTTGCCGAGCGCTTCGCGGACACCACCATCGCCGGATCTCATTCACCTCCCTTCGGTGATTGGAGTGAGCAAGATCAACAAAATATCGAAAATAGAATTCGCAAATCTGGCGCCCCGTTCGTGTGGGTCGGCCTTGGCTGCCCGAAGCAGGAGCATTGGATAGCGAGAAATCTGGATCGACTTCCGAACGCTGTCTATTTTGGTGTAGGCGCAGCTTTCGCCTTTCATGCAGGCGAGGTGAGACAAGCACCGCCCATACTTCAGAAGCTTGGACTAGAATGGATATACAGACTTGCAATGGAACCACGCCGCTTGTTTCGGCGCTACCTCATATATAATAGCCTTTTCGTGTGGTATTGGTTGAAAGATCGCATGAGCGATTGAGCCCATAACACAAAACTGTCACTATCGGTTCATCGAAATACAGACTTAGATGGTCTGGCATATCTTTTCGAGTCCGTGTAATGGCTTGCAAGGGTTACCCAAACTCGCCACTTGGCAAGCCCTGAGGTGCCATTCAACATGGGGCTCATCGCAGTTGGACCAACCACAAACACTCATGAAAATCGAAACTATCTGCTGTATCGGAGCTGGCTACGTCGGTGGTCCCACCATGGCCATGATCGCTGCCAAATGCCCCCATATTCAGGTCACCGTTGCCGATATCAATGAAGCCCGAATCAATGGGTGGAATTCGGATCAACTACCCATTTACGAACCGGGCTTAACCGAAGTGGTCCAGGAAGCCCGTGGTAGAAATCTCCACTTCACCACCGATACCAAATCAGCCGTGGCTGCCGCGGATTTGATCTTCGTTTCGGTAGGCACCCCGACAAAAACCCAAGGTATTGGTGCCGGCAGCGCCGCCGACCTGCGCTACATCGAGTCCGCCGCGCGGATGATTGCTGAGGTATCCGAGGGACACAAAATCATCGTCGAAAAGAGCACCATCCCAGTGAAGACCGCGGAGGCCATCCGCACCATCATCTCAGCCAACACCACCAAACAGGCCACTTTCGAGGTGTTGTCCAATCCCGAATTCCTAGCCGAAGGCACTGCCATTGCCGACCTTCAAAATCCTGACCGCATCCTCATCGGCGGTGATCCCAGCGAGAGTGGTCAGGAGGCCATCGAGGCGCTTGTATCGGTTTACGCCAACTGGGTCGACCGCGAGCGCATAATCACCACCAACCTCTGGTCCTCTGAACTTTCAAAACTGGTTGCCAATGCATTCCTGGCTCAGCGCATCTCCTCGATCAACTCAATCTCGGCACTCTGTGAAGCGACCGGTGCCAACGTCGATGAAGTCGCCAAGGCCATTGGCACCGACTCGCGTATCGGACCCAAGTTTCTGAAGTCTTCTGTTGGTTTTGGCGGGTCCTGCTTCCAGAAAGACGTGCTGAACCTGGTCTATCTTTGTGATTCCTTCAACCTGCCGGAAGTCGCCGACTACTGGCGTCAGGTCATCCGCATGAACGACTGGCAGAAGTCGCGCTTTGTGGAAAAGATCATCCGCACCCTCTTCAACACCGTGGTCGGCAAACGCATCGCCGTGCTTGGCTTCGCCTTTAAGAAGGATACCAACGACACTCGCGAATCTCCTGCCATCTATATATGCCGCGACCTACTGCAGGAACAGGCCCATGTGATCATCTATGACCCCCAAGTCAGTGAGGAGTCTATCCGCAAAGACCTCGAAGCTGTCGGCATTTCCAAAGAGACCCTCGACAAGCATCTCTCCGTCGTCGATGACCCCTATACGGCCGCCGATCAGGCCCACGCTCTTGCCACTCTCACCGAGTGGGATGAATTTCAAGATCTCGACCTCGGTCGCATCCAAGACTTGATGCTCAAGCCATCCTTTGTCTTTGATGGCCGTTCCATTTTATCCACCACGGCCTTGAAGCAGCACGGCTTTGATGCCTTCACAATCGGCCATGGCTGATCGCAACCTTGAATTCCACGACGACCGGGCACAGGAATAAGCTCCGAAGTCTATCACTCCTATGTCCAACATTCACACCGAATTCCACCGCTTCCTCAATCGCGAAGACAAGGAAAAGCTGCTCAAACAACGCGGCCTGGTGGTCTGGATGTTTGGTCTATCCGGATCTGGAAAGTCGACCATCGCCAATGCGGCCGAACGCATACTTCATCAACAAGGGCGTTTTACGACTATCCTTGATGGTGATAATCTCCGCAGTGGCTTGAACTCCAATCTCGGCTTCACTGATGAACAGCGACAGGAGAATATTCGGCGTTTCGCCGAAGTCGCCAAACTCTTTGTTGAACAGGGCGTCATCACGTTTGTCTCTGCCATCACTCCACGCGAGGAACTACGTGACCTAGCCCGAGGAATTCTCGGTGGCGATTTTTTTGAAGTTTACGTCGAGGCTTCGTACGAAGCATGTGAAGAGCGAGATGTCAAAGGGCTCTATGCCATGGCAGCCAGAGGAGAAATTGAGGATTTCACTGGCAAACAGAGTAGCTTTGAATCGCCAAAAAATCCGGACCTGACAATCAACACAGAAGATACCAGCATTGAGAATGCGGCATTATCTTTGGTCGCTGCCATTCAAAATCGAATCTGAGTCATTGAGCGACCTCGCGTGTCAATTTCCCTGTATACATTACTAAATCGCACAACTTAATATTTTAAAACCTTGACGCACGCGGACCACATCAATTACCCCCTCGGCACGCTCATCAAGTAATGCTGCGAACGTAAGATGAACTACAGTCTAAGTCACCTCGACCAAATTGAAGCTGAGGCCATATATATCCTCAGAGAAACTGCA
>JBMYMN010000093.1:0-10821 GCA_049597355.1 Luteolibacter sp. | reverse complement strand
TTTCCAGATCGGCGATGTGCATGGATCCATTCAGGGCTTCATTGCCGTGAAAAAACTTCCCGATCATCTCAAGGAGGTTTGGAGCTGCCTGGATCGTGGCGACTGGATCGGTATTGAGGGTGAAACCTTTACCACCCGCACTGGCGAGCCGACCGTGAAGGTCGAAAGCTTCACCATGCTCTCCAAGTCGCTACGGCCCATGCCCGACAAGTTTCATGGCCTTGCCGACCGCGAGACCAAATACCGCAAGCGCCACCTCGATCTGATGGGAAATCAGGACAGTGCTGAGATCTTCGTGACCCGTTCACAGATGGTCGCCGAGATGCGCGCCTTTTTTCACCAGCGCGGCTACTTGGAAGTAGAGACTCCCATGCTTCAAAGCGTAGCCGGTGGTGCCGCCGCGCGACCCTTTGAGACTCATCACAATGCGCTTAATATGCCGCTCACCATGCGCATCGCACCCGAGCTCTTTCTCAAGCGTCTGCTGGTCGGTGGTTTCACCAAAGTCTTTGAACTCAATCGCAATTTCCGCAATGAGGGCATCTCGCGCCGTCACAATCCGGAGTTTACCATGCTTGAGGCTTACGAGGCCTTCTCTGATTTCGAGCAGATGGCTGAATTGGTCGAGAGCCTGGTCTGCCACCTCGCCGAGAAGTTCTGCGGCGGTCTGAAAATCGAGCACAAGGATGAGGAGGGTAATGTAACCCGCACCATCGATCTGAGTCGTCCATGGAGGCGCGCCAACTACCATGAACTTGTGAAGGGGGTGGCTGGCGAAGACTTCTTCGACATCACGCCGGAAGCCCGCATCGCCAAGTGTGAGGAATTGGGAGTTCAGCTTTCAGACGAAATGGAGGACTACGAAGTCATCCAGCAGGTCTTTGAGAAGAAGGTTGAGGAGCACACCTTTGATCCCTGCTTTGTCACTCGCGTGCCGAGTGAACTGATCCCCTTGGCCAAGGTGACTCCCGGTGGCAAGACCGTGGAGGTTTATGAGTTGATTATCAACGGTCAGGAAATTTCTCCCGGCTATTCCGAGCTCAACGATCCCGACATTCAGCGTGAGCGCTTGGAGCATCAAGCTGGTGGCGAGGAGGAGCAACTCGTAGACTACGACTTCATCGAAACCCTTGAGAACGGCATGCCGCCCGCTGGTGGAATCGGTATCGGCATTGATCGGTTGATCATGATGCTAACGGGTGCTCCGACCATTCGAGATGTGGTCTTGTTTCCGCTACTCAAGAAGAAGGAATGAGTGCTGCTTGAAAAGTAGTACTGCTGAGGCATGCTCTTCAAGTGATGCTTTTGCGTTTATCGGTGGTCTCGCTTTGCCTGTGTTTGGTAGCTCAGGCCCAAGTTATCCCAGATAGGACTTCGCAATGTGTGGTGGCGATCACTGAGGCTTGGGACAGTACTCATGCCACGCTCTCGCTCCACGTGAAGGAGAGTGGCAAGTGGCAACGGATTGGTAAATCTTGGCCCACGCGTCTGGGTAAGAAAGGCTTGGCTTGGGGTCGTGGCCTGCACCCAAACCCAAAGGGGGTCACGCTCAAGCAGGAGGGCGACTGGAAGTCACCTGCAGGAGTTTTCTCAATAGGCGGGGCCTGGGGTTACGACGCCTCAATCAAAAAGCACCGCAAGTTGCCCTACACTCAGATTACCTCACGCCATCTGTGGGTGGAGGATGCCGAGTCCAAACACTACAACCGGCAGGTGGTGCTCAAGCACGAGCCGAAGACGGCGTGGGAGAAGAAAGCACAAATGCGCCAGAACGATCCGGCGCATTCGCTAAAGCTCTTCATCGCTCACAATGCACCGCCCAAAGTGGTCAAAGGAGGGGGTTCCTCCATCTTTTTTCACATCTGGCGCGATCATGGTAGACGTTCGACGGCAGGTTGTACCGTGATGACCGAAGCCAATCTGCGTAAACTCATTGCGTCGATAGATCCTGATCAGCAGCCAGTTTACGTGCTGCTACCTAAGACGGAGTATCAGAAATACAGGGAGGTCTGGGGGTTGCCCTAAGCTGGTTCAAGCTGGGTCAATTTACGTCGCCGTCAGGATAGAGTTGGTGGCCCTTGATCGCCTCCACGGCAACGGCGGCCGCAGTACCAAAGATGGTCTGCACACTGGCGGTGCGCGGCACTTGGGCGGCCGGACGACTCAGACCAACAATGATCTGGCCATAGTTCTGAGCGCCAGCAACATGTTGGAGTAGCTTCATGGAGATGTGTGCTGCATCGAGGTTGGGAAAGATGAGGACATCGGCCGAGCCTTGGCTGCCGTCGGCATATTTGATTTCAGAGGCGGTGGGATCGACGGCGACATCGGCCTGAACTTCACCCTCGATTTGAAAACCGAGATGCTGTTCTTGGATTTGATTCTGTGCCAGAGAGGTAGCCGCAATTACACGCAGAGCATCCTGAGTACGTGAACTGCCCTTGGTGGAGTGGCTCAGCATAGCGATCAGCGGAGGTCTGCCAAGGGCATGACTGGCGAGCTTACCGGTCTCGATAGCAAAGCTGCAGAGCTCTTCTGCGGTGGGATGAGGCACCATAGCGGTGTCGGCGAGAAAGAGCAGGCCTTGACTGCCGACATGATGAAGATGCTCACCGATCAGAATGGTAACACCAAAGATCTTGGGCACATCGGGCATTGGCTTTACCGTTTGGATGAGTGCACGAAAATACGCGGCTGGAATACTCTGGTTGCCGCCGACGATGGCATCGGCTTGACCATATTGAACCATCAGAGAGCCAAAGTAATGCGGGCGGGCAACGATTTCGGCTGGATCGGAGAAGTGGCGGCTGCGATAGCGGTCCATATTCTCGATCCGCTTGCAGAACAGATCGTAGTCCGAGGCCTTGGACGGATTGATGATATGGATCAGTTCTAAGGAGATGTTAGATTCCTTGGCGATTTCTTGAATGCGCTCCTTTTGGCCAAGCAGGATGGGGGCAACGACTTGTTCCTTTACCAATCGATCCGCGGCAGCAATCACCCGGGCATCCTCGCCCTCCGTGAAGACGACCCGTTTCGGGTGGCGCCGCAGTTGCTCCAGCAGATGACTGACGACATCCGGGCGGGCGGGGCGGTCCTCTTCAGGGCGGGACAGGCGATTCTCGGTAGAATTAGACATGGATTGCAGTGGCTTGCAACGCAGCGGGACTCTAGTATGTCTTTCTAGCGAAGCGCAACCACTGATTCCAAACTTCCTCATGCCGGCCAACTATCACACCCATACACCCCTTTGTCAGCATGCCGAGGGTGAGCCGGAGGAATACGTAGATGCCGCCATTGCTGCCGGTTGGAGCGAATATGGCATCTCGGATCATGCGCCCCTGCGGCCTGAGCCCTACGATGATTGGCGGATGTTGGAGAGAGACCTTCCGGCCTACTTCGAGTGGATTGAACGTGCCCGCAAGCATGCTGCTGGACGTCTGCCAATTCGCGCTGGGCTGGAATGCGACTGGCTTGAGGGCTGTAACGAATGGATTGCGGACTTAGCCTCTCGCTACGAATGGGACTACCTCATCGGATCTGTTCACTATTTGGATGACTGGGATTTCGACAACCCAAAGTGGGTTGGCTCCGCATGGGCGGATATGGATATCGATGATGTCTGGGAGCGCTACTGGGCGACATACTCTCGGATGGCGGACAGCGGTCTGTTCGACATCCTCGCCCACCCCGACTTGATCAAAAAGTTCGGCTACCGCCCCAAAGGTAATCTTGTTCATTTTTACGAACCGGCCATCAATGCCATTGCTGCCTCGGGTTGCACCATTGAACTTAATACTTCAGGTTGGCATAGGCCGGCACAAGAGGCCTTTCCCTCATCAGAGTTTCTCGAACTCGCTTGCTCGGCTGGAATTCCAGTGGTGATCTCTACCGATGCTCACAGTCCGAAGGAGGTCGGTCGCGACATGCAGCGCGGCATTGAATTGGTGAAGTCGGTTGGCTATAGCGAGACGCAGTTGTTTGAGGGACGCAAGACACGTTCGGAGTCGTTGGGGTGAACTCGAGCTTTTTTGATCTCGAGATGTCCCAAATCAACTATTCCCATTCATCCAATCTCAACACCTCCATCTCTCGGTAATCTCCACTCCCAAATGGTAAGACACGACAGTCTGGCAGTAAGATTCCCGAGATATTCCCAGATTTTCAGTAGCCTATGAGCCAAAGAATGGGCTGTGGCCAGAAGCCAAAGAGTAAGGTCAGGCCGGTGAGGACGCCGATGGAGACTTTGCTGATTGGGGGTAGTTCGATGGTCGCGGCTTCTCCGGCCTCGTTCCACCACATGGCGCGGATGACCTTGAAGTAGTAGTAGAAGCCGGCGGCAGCTCCGATGAAGGCCACCCCAATGGCGGCCCACAGACCGGACTCTACGGCCAGTGAGAAGGCGAGGAATTTACCAATGAATCCGGCGGTCAGTGGAACGCCGGCCATGGAGGCGAGCAGTACGGTCATCGCCATCGCCAGGCGTGGGTTGGTTTTGCCGAGGCCGTTGAAGTCGTCGATTTCTTCGCCATCACGCTGAATGCACACCTGCGCCATGATGAAGAAGGCGCCAAGGGTCATGATGAGATAGGTCGCCAGGTAAAAGGAGACCACCTGTATGTAGTTGAGTTGGTTCTCACCGAGATCTTGTATCTGGTTGGAGCTGATTGCCAAAAGGAGGAAGCCGGCATGAGCGATGGACGAGTAGGCAAGCAGGCGCTTGAAGTTGCTCTGGGCGATGGCGGCGAGGTTGCCGTAAATGAGGGTGGCGATGGTCAGAATGAGCAGAATGCCCAGCACGGGTCCCTGAGTGGACGGATTGGCGAGGAAGGGATCGATGAAGCGCATCAGGAGGATGAATCCAGCCGCTTTGGAGCCGACCGAAAGGAAGGCGGTGACCGGGGTGGGCGCGCCCTGATAGACATCGGGAATCCAGATCTGCATGGGTACGGCCCCTACCTTGAAGGCGAGGCCGATGAGCACCAGCGCCACACCGAAGAGTAGCGGAGTAACGGATTCGGCCTTTTGGATGGCCGGGTAGAGTTGATCAAAGCTGAGGGTGTGGGCGATACCGAAGACCCAGGCGATGCCATAGACCAGAAAACCGGTGCTGAGCGCACCCAAGATGAGATACTTCACGCCTGCTTCGAGGGAACCCAGATTGCGACGCATGTAGGCCACCAGGATGTAAAAGGTGATGGTGACCAACTCCAAGGCCACGAATGCACCGGCCAGGTCCTTGGCTGAAGCCAGCCACATCATGCCGGCACAGGCGAAGATGGGTAGGCAGTAAAACTCCCCGGTATTATTCTCGGTGTCCGGATCTTCGGTGAACTTGCCGAGTACGCGACGGTAGTCGATGGACATTAGCATCACCAGGATGGTGGTGATGAGGGCGAACATCTTGAAGAAAGCCGCTGAACCGTCGAGTTCGTAGAATTTCCACAGCGGCCATTTGGCCCAGCTGGCGTGGGGATCACTGAAAGGATCCGCGGCGAACGGCACCAGACCGAGGATGACTAACAGGCCAGCCGAGCCTGCCAGTCCGAGCCAAGCCTTACTCTTGGTGGAGACGAAGGCCTCCGACACCAACAGGATGATCCCGAGGGTGACGGTCAGTGCTTCCAGGTAAAAGGCGGGCATGATGAGCGGGAGGGAAAGACTAGTTGAGCAGGTTGAGGAGCAGGTTGGGATACAGCCCCACCGCGAACAGGGCGATGGTCAGGATGACCACAGGGATGTGCTCGATGAGGTTGAGGTCGGCGGCCTTCTCGGTACGTGGGATGGCGGGGCCTTGGAAGATATTGCGGTAGGCGCGCAGCATGTAGATGGCGGAAATCACCACGCCCCAGATGGCCAGGATGCAGGCGATCTGCACCGGGCCAAGGCCGGCCGCAGGGTCGTAGCCTTGGAAGGCGGAAAGGAAAACCATGACCTCACCTGCAAAGTTGGCGAGACCGGGGAGGCCAATCGATGCCATACCAGCGATGCCAAACAAGAAGGCCATCTTGGGGGCGGCTTTGGCAAGGCCGCCGAGTTCCTCGAGATCCAGCGTGCCGGTTTTGCGCTCAATTAGATCGGCGAGGCCGAAGAGTAGGGCGATGGATACACCGTGGGCGAACATAAGTAGAGTAGCGGCAGGAAGTGCCAAGCTGTTGTCGGGGAAGGCAACCAGAGCGGCAATGGCGAGGAAGATGTAGCCCATGTGCATCACTGATGAGTTGCCCAAGAGGGTGTCCAAGCGGCGTTGGGAAACGGTGACGTAACCGACCCACAGGATGTTGCCGAGAAGCAGAATGAGCAGGGGGGTGAGCCAGGCTTGCATGCCCTCGGGGACCATGGGCACCGCCAAGGTGAGCAAACCGTAGAGGCCGAACTTCTTGAGCACACCGGCGTGGAGCATGGCGACGGGTACGGGGGCACTGGCGTAGGCGGGAGCGGCCCAGGAATGCAGTGGGAAAAGTGACACCAAGGTGCCGAATCCGATGATGAGCAAGGCTGCGATACTCTTCTGGGCGCCGGCTTCGATGGCCAATTCGCCACTCTTCACCATGGCGACCATTTCGGGCATGTCCATGGTGCCGGCGAGGTTGGCCAGCCACACCAGGCCAGCTAATAGGATGATCGAACCGAGCCCCAAATAGACGGTGATTTTCCAAGCGATGACTTTGCGTTCACCGCGACCTAGGATGCCAATCATCAGGAATGTCGGAATCAGCGCGAGTTCGTGGAAGGCATAGAAGAAGAACAGGTCGGTGCTGGCAAAGGCACCGAGCGCTCCCGTAGAGATCAGCAGTGAGGAGCCATAGTAGAGTGTTTCGCGGCCTGAGGGGGCTTTACCGCTGAGTACGGCAGCAAGGGTGACGATGACGGTCAGCAGGATGAGCACAAGATTCATGCCGTCCTCAAAGATGCCGAAGGCGAGGTTGATTTCGGGTTTGGCGAGAACGGTGAGGGAGAAGTCCAGACAACTGCACTGGCTGTAGATGGTGGCATAAAGGCCCAAGAGTAGGTTGAGGCCTGCGCTGCAGATCGTCGTCTTGCGGGCAGGCGCGCCCAAGAGAATCGCTATGAAGGCGATCAGGGGCAGGAAGACGATGAGGGCGAGCATGATGGGTGGGATGAAAAAGCAGCGGGTTTAGTAAAAGACGGTGAAGTAAACGACGAGGATCACTCCGAGGCCGACCGCAAAGGCATAGGCCTGAAGTTTGCCGGACTGCACCTTGCGGCAGAGTGAACCAATACTGGCCGCGCCACGACTTAGACCACCAACGAAGAAGCCGTTGATGATCAGTTCATCGAAGAAGTGGACGATGGCCGACAGGGTGTTGGTGAAGAGCGGCACGATGCCTTTGTCGTAGAAAGTATCGATGTAGAAGCCCTTGCTCAGCACCGAGATGGAGAGCGGGTCCTTGTCGCGGCCGCGGTAGAGGTAGAAACCTGCTCCGGCACCCACCAAGAGCGCGACGAAAGACATCCAGACCAGAGGATCTTCGGGGTGGAACTCACCGGCATTGGCGGGTTGGGCGGGAGCGATGCTCGAGAGCCAGCCAGCGATGATGGCCATCACTGCAAGTAGGGCCAGAGGCACCCACATGATGGGGCCGACTTCCTTGGCGTGATCGGCATTCTTGGAGCGGGCTTTGCCAGTCATCACAATCATGATCAGGCGTGTCATGTAGAAGGGGGTAAGCACGGCCACGAACAGCGCGATGGCGAACAGCACGGGAGCCTCTTCCTTGGCGGCGTGGAGGATGAGTTCCTTGGAGTAGAAGCCGGAGGTGAAGGGCACGGCCATGAGTGCCGCGTAGCCGATGAGGAAGGTGACCGCGGTGATCGGCATTTTCTTCAGCAGGCCACCCATCTGCCAGATGTTTTGTTCGTGGTGGCAGGCGTAGATGATAGCGCCGGAACCGAGGAAGAGCAGGGCCTTGAACCAGGCATGGGTAAAGAGGTGGAACATGCCGGCATCTCCGGCGAGCAGGCCGACGGCCAGTACCATGTAGCCGAGCTGTGAGAGGGTGGAGTAGGCGAGGACCTTTTTGATATCGTCCTGGCGGATGGCCATCAGGGCGGCGAGAAGAGCGGTGATTGCTCCCACCCAGGCGATGACGGTGTTGGCGGCGAGGCCTTCAAAGAGATCCAGTCCTACCGAGATCTGCAGTCGGAAGAGCATGTAGACACCGGCGGCCACCATCGTGGCGGCGTGGATAAGGGCGGACACGGGAGTCGGTCCTTCCATGGCATCGGGTAGCCAGACGTGAAGGGGAACCTGCGCTGATTTGCCGACCGCACCGCAGAAGATGCAGAGCACAGCGGTGGAGAGGAGGATGGTGAAGGTGGCTTCGTTGGCTTCCTTGAAGGCGGCGATGTGTTCACCCATTTCGGAGAACAACAGGCCTCCGGCGGCACCCCCGGCCAGGCCCCACAAGAGTAGTATGCCGACTAGAAAACCGAAGTCGCCGATGCGGTTGCAGATGAACGCCTTCTTGGCGGCACCGGCAGCGCTGTCTTTCTGATACCAGTGACCGATTAGGAGGTAGGAGGAAACCCCGACCAACTCCCAGAAGATGAAGGTCATGATGAAGTTGTCGGCGAGCACGATGCCCGTCATC
Organism: Luteolibacter sp.; assembly: GCA_049597355.1. Taxonomy (GTDB): domain Bacteria; phylum Verrucomicrobiota; class Verrucomicrobiia; order Verrucomicrobiales; family Akkermansiaceae; genus Luteolibacter. Next base: position 2,206 of record JBMYMN010000093.1, on the reverse strand, counting down.
GAGAACATGAATAGTGACAGACCCGTGAAGTAGCGGTTCTTGGCACTATCATCCTTCATGTATGCCAGCGAGAAGACATGAACGAGGGTGCCGATGCCGGTGACCACCAGCATCATGCCGGTGGAAAGATCATCGAGTTGAATGCCGATGCGCAGCGAGAACTCGCCGATGGTGGCCCAATCGAAACCGAGGATGCCCTCCTTGCCCATCAAGAGGACGGAAAGAATGAAGGTCAGTGCAGCCGAGCCGGTCGAGACGTAAGGCACCAGCGCATGCGTGCGCAACACCAGCTGGTTGACGGCAGCGACAATCAGAGGCAGGAAGAGGATGATCCAGGCGGAATTCATTGGCGGCTATCCCATGGGAGGGTGGGAGGTTATCCTTTCAAAGCAGTGAGTTGATCGGTGTGCACGCTCTGTCGGGCACGATATAGGGCGACGATGATGGCTAGACCCACCGCCACTTCAGCGGCAGCCACGGCGATCACGAAAAACACCATCATCTGGCCGTTGTAGTCAGGCAGGCTATTGACGGTGTGGAAGCGGGAGAAGGCGATGAGGCTCAAGTTGGCGGCGCTCAGCATCAGCTCCAGACACATGAAGATGATGATGATGTTGCGGCGCAGTACTACGCCAGCCAGCCCGATGGCAAACAGCAGGCCGGAGACGAGGAGGTAATCGTTGAGGGAGCCCATGTTCTAATTGGATTCTTTCTTGGAGAGGACAACCACACCTACCGTGGCGACAAGCAGTAGCACGCCAAGCATCTGCAACGGCAGGTTGTATTCCGTGAAAAGGGTGTTGCCGATCAAGTGGACATCGGGCAGTCCGCCTTCATTGAGGGATTCGGAGATCGTGCTCTTGGCAGGGAAGTTGCCCGCGGCCTTGGCGAGAGTGATTTTGTCGAGCGGTGCGTCAGCCATCTTCTTGTCTGGACTGGAGTAGAGGACGCCAAGCAGCTGGATGATGAAAGCGGCGACCAGACTCAGGCCGGCGAAGATGCCGGCGACTGAACGGGCGGCCACGCCCTCTTCAGCCTTGAGATCGAGCAGCATGATAATGAACAGAAAGAGCACCATGATGGCGCCCGTGTAGACGAGGATCTGGATGATCCCGACAAAGAAGGCACTGAGGGTGATGAACAGGCCGGCAAGACCGATAAAGCAAGTGACCACGGCCATCGCGCTGGAAACCGGGTTGCGCAGGGCCACCACGGCGATGCCGCCAATCAAGGTGAACGCAGCAAATGCCCAGAAGACGATGGCTTGAAGGAACTCGCTCATTTCAATTCATTCCACTTGTTGACCAAGCCGACGCGCATGCCACCGATCTCATAGAGCTTCTTTTTGTCGTGGACCATGTCTTCACGGCTGTAGCCAGTGATGAGGTAGTCTTTGCGCAAGTAGATGGCCTGTTCAGGGCAGACTTCCTCGCACATCCCGCAATAGATGCAGCGAATCATGTCGATATCGAATTCCTTGGGTCTTTTTTCAACCTTGGCCCATTTGTCGTCGGCAGGGATCTCATCAGGTACGATCTTAATTGCCTTGGGTGGACAAATGAATTCGCAGAGCTGGCAAGAAACGCAGCGCTCGCGGCCTTGCTCATCGGTCACCAGGGCAGGCGCACCGCGATAGTAATCAGGTAGTTGGTCGTCCCAGGTCTGTTCCGGGAATTGCATGGTCACGCCGGTGCCCGATGACTTCAGCGTGCCCGCACCCGTGGACTTACCGAGAATGGAGCGGATCGCGTGACGCATGGTCAGGAAGAAGCCCTTAATCAAGGCACCGAGATAGATTTTCTCGCCGAACTTAAGTTTCGGTCGCTGGACTTTGATGACGGCCATCGTGTGTGTGGGGTATGTAGGGTGAGTGAGTTGACGCGATGGGTGGGTGGGCGGAACAAAGAAAGTGGGCGGGGAGCGTCAGACTTGTATGGGCTTGGCGGGTTCCTCTGAGACCTTGGCCACCCAGATGATGGCCGCGGTCACGGCGATCAAAACAACGGCCCCGATGGTAATGATGAGAGCGCCAAGTTGGGGTGCGGCAAGGATAAGCGCGGCAAGGAATACATTGATGAGGGCGGCTTCAAAGAACACCACCCAGCCGAGCTTCATGAGCTGATCGTAGCGGAAGCGCGGAACGGTCCAGCGTACTAGGATGAAGAAGAGAATGAAGGCAAGCAGCTTGCCGCCGAAAATCAGCATG
>JBMYMN010000092.1:0-10998 GCA_049597355.1 Luteolibacter sp. | reverse complement strand
CGAAGCGCAAGCCGCGGCTCGAGCAAGCAGGAACGGCGGACTCCTATTCTCTGAAGCTGAAATCGATGCATTCAACGACCTCGCAAAAGAAGCTCGCAAGCGCAGATGGAAACTTGCCGACTTCAAAGTTGCCGAATAATCATCAAGACCACCATGCCTCTGAATATCAAATCCAATGAAGACTGCGCGTTCGATCAGATCTCGCTCGGCGAGGTTATGCTCCGACTCGATCCTGGTGAAGGCCGTATTCGCACCGCGCGGCATTTTCAAGCATGGGAGGGGGGTGGAGAATACAACACCTCGCGAGGTCTTCGTAAGTGTTTCGGTCTCAAAACCGCGGTGGTCACCGCTTTTGTTGACAATGAGGTGGGACATTTGATCGAGGATTTTATCATGCAGGGTGGAGTTGCCACAGATTTCATTGTTTGGCGTGAGGATGACGGCATCGGTCGCTCGGTGCGCAATGGACTCAATTTTACAGAACGCGGCTACGGTATTCGTGGTGCGGTCGGCAACCCTGACCGAGGCAATACTGCGGCTTCTCAACTCAAGCCTGGCGACATCGATTGGGAGTATATCTTCGGAACCCTTGGTGTTAGGTGGTTTCACACCGGTGGCATATATGCGGCCCTCTCTGAATCTGCCGCAGAAGTTACTCTTGAGGCTGTTCAGGCAGCCACCAAGCACGGCACCATCGTTTCCTATGATCTCAACTATCGCCCATCCCTTTGGAAGACCATAGGCGGTCTTGATAAGGCGCAGGCAGTTAATCAGGAGATTGCGAAATACGTGGATGTGATGATCGGTAATGAAGAGGATTTTACTGCTTCGCTCGGTTTCAAGGTGGAGGGTGTGGATCATAACCTCACCCACATTGAAACGGATGCATTCAAGGCGATGATTGAGACTGCGGTGAACGCCTATCCCAATTTCAAGGTAGCTGCCACCACCCTGCGTGGTGTGAAGACTGCCACGGTAAATGACTGGTCGGCCATTCTCTGGCACGATGGACAGTTTCATGAGTCCTCTAAGTATCCCGATCTCGAAATCCTCGACCGTGTAGGTGGCGGTGATTCTTTTGCCTCAGGTGTTCAGTTTGGCTTCCTTGAGCACAACGATCCCGCCAAGGCGGTGGAGTATGGTGCAGCTCACGGGGCCCTCGCTTCTACAACTCCAGGCGACACCACCATGGCCACCCGCAAGGAGGTTGAAAAGGTCATGGGTGGTGGTGGTGCTCGTGTTGTCCGCTAATCATTTACACTAGAATCCCAATTATCACATGTCAGAAGGACTTTCAGATATCGGACTCATCGGCCTCGCGGTTATGGGTCAGAACCTAGCGCTCAATATTGCCGATCACGGCTTTAAGATTTCAGTGTACAATCGCACTACCTCCAAGATGGAGGAGTTTGTGGCAGAAAACTCAGACACACCCGGTGGCCTTGTTGGTCAGGCGACTCTCGAAGATTTTGCAGCGAGCCTTAAGCGCCCACGGCGTGCAGTGATCATGGTGCAGGCTGGCACTCCCACCGATGCGGTGATCAATGCATTAACTGAAGTATTTGAGCCCGGTGATATCATCATCGATGGCGGTAACGCCAAATGGACCGATACCATTCGTCGCGAGAGGGATCTCAAGGAAAAGGGCTTTCTATTTATAGGCAGTGGTGTTTCCGGTGGTGAGGAAGGTGCTCGATTCGGACCGGCTCTCATGCCCGGTGGCGATAAGGAGGCCTATTCACACCTCGAACCTGTCTGGAATGCGATCGCTGCCAAGGTGGATCCTGCAACCGGTAAAGAGCTCAAGGGTGCCGAGCCAGGCAAGCCGATCTCGGGTGGTGTGCCCTGCGCAACCTACATCGGTTCGGACGGTGCGGGTCACTATGTAAAGATGGTCCACAATGGCATCGAATATGGAGACATGCAGATGATCTGCGAGGCCTATGATCTGATGAATCGCCTGCTTGGCATGTCCGCCCCTGAGATCGGTGAAGTTTTCAAGAGGTGGAACACAGGTATTCTGGATAGCTTTCTCATTGAGATCACGGGCGAGGTGCTTTGCCAGAAGGATCCCACTACAGGTGCTGATTTGGTGGATATGATTCTAGACACTGCCGGCCAGAAGGGTACCGGCAAGTGGACCAGCGTGAGTGCGCTCGACATGGGAGTGCCAGCACCGACCGTGGCTGAAGCCGTATTCGCCCGTTGCATTTCTGCGGTGAAGGATGAGCGAGTTGCCGCTAGCAAGATACTCAGTGGCCCCGATTCCGCCTACTCTGGTGACAAAGAGGAACTCATCGAAGCCATTCACGCCGCCCTCTACTGTTCAAAGATTTGTTCATACGCGCAGGGCTTTCAACTCATGCGTGAGGCTCAGAATGAATACGATTGGGCACTCGACTTTGGCAGTATAGCCCAGATATTCCGCGGCGGTTGTATCATTCGTGCGGTTTTTCTACAAAAGATCACCGAGGCCTTTGAGCGCGATAGAGAGCTTTCCAACTTGCTGATCGACCCTTATTTCCATGGAGAAGTGGACAAGCTCCAAGCCCAATGGCGCATGGTGGTGGCTGCGGCTGCTATGAACGGCGTGCCCACGCCCTGTATTGGCAGTGCATTGACATACTTCGACAGCTACCGCTCTGAGCGTTTACCCGCGAACTTGCTTCAGGGACAGCGGGATTATTTTGGTGCACACACCTACGAACGGGTTGACCAACCACGCGGCAAGTTCTTCCATATAGACTGGCCAGAACAAGATCGCCCACAGCTGGATATGTGAGCTGTTTTTCTTGAAAAGGCTAATCTTGATTCAGTTGGTCCAATATGGAGTGGAGTGTAAGATTTACTGGCTCATCAACTCTTCTTGAATGGCGCTATCATTCACCAGTTTTTTTTCCTCAATTTGAATTTGGCCAACCAGGTTTCTAAATTCACGTTCCATTTCTGACGACCATTTCTTGCGGACACGGTTGGATTTCACAAATTCTGCTGCGTCGAGAAATGCACTGATGTAGTTCTTGGTTCGTGGATCCACATTGCTTCGTAGTTTTTGCAATTGTGAGACACTGTCCCAAAGTGGATCGTTGGTGCCTCGGTCAAGATAGCTCCCGTTGCTGAGCGTGTTGTTCAAGGCTATGGCAGCTTGTTGAATGGATTTGAGCGAGCCACCCAGCGACAGTGTTTTGGGCCCCTGGTTCATGCCGTGCAGAGCGATCAGACGAGCCGATTCATGGTTGGGAATCGCCTTGAGAACTGAACGCAACTTCTCAAGGACCATGGGATGTTTGGCATTGGCTGCCTTACGTTGGATGGCTTGCTGCACCATAGTGTAGTCGGCAAGCGCTTGCTTGATCTTCTCGGACCTTCCCTGCTGGGCGACTTGCCACGCTTCATCAAAAGTCTCGATAAGAATGACTTGGCATTCCGCGATAGAGGCTACGCCTTCCAAAACATAGATGTCCTGTACTGCTGACTGGTTTTTTTTGGGAACCGCCATGATGTTGCACTCGCGCCTCGCCGCGCCGCGCATTTTGGCGGCAACTCCACCAATGGGTTGGACTTCACCGGTGGCTGTGAGGTCTCCGGTAACGGCAAATCCTTTATCCAGAGGTTTGTTGGTCAGAATGGATTCGGCCATCAGAGCGCATGCCACCGCTGCAGAGGGCCCATCTTTGGGGGAGTGCTTGTTTGAGAAGGCGAATTCAATGCATTTTCCTGCTGGTAGTTTGTCGCCATGGCGTAGGCGCATGAATTTATAGACTTCATTAGTGGCAGCGATCATCTGACTGCCGACAGATTGATTGAAGCGCATGGCAAAGCCTCCCTGACGTGCGGGCACCACGGTGGCGTTCATTTGGGATGCAGTTCCGGCATGATCGCCACTGGGCATCTGCATGATAAGCAATCCCTTAATCGTGGACTGCTGTAAGTCCTGCGCATGGATAATGCTACCCAAGGCAACTGATAGAATGAATAGGTGGCAGGCCAGAATATTCACATATGCAATAAAGCACGTAGATATGAATGACACAAGGTCACAACGCAGATGTCATGATGTTTGATCAGGTATATTCCCTTTAAGGAATGAATTCGTTTTTTTGAAACGGCTTTAGATTCAGCGGTCCATTAACGCGAATTTCAACTCGGCTTCTGATACAACATCGCCATTGACTAGGCATTGGCAGCTGGTCTGGCCGATGGAACCACGCATTTTGAGAATTTCTGTCTCAATGATGAGAGTGTCACCGGGCAGCACGGGGCGTCGCCACTTCACGTTGTTGGCGCTCATAAAGTAGCCAATCTTACCTTGGTTCTCTGGTTTGCGGAGCATTAGCACCGATGAGACCTGCGCCATGGCTTCAAGTTGCAAGACGCCTGGCATAATGGGATGACCTGGAAAGTGACCTTCAAAGTAGGGTTCGTTAACCGTCACGTTCTTCATACCGGTGCACTTGCTCTCGCTGTTGAGGTCCACGATGCGGTCAACCATCAGGAAGGGGTATCGATGGGGTAGGATGCTCTGAACCTCATTGATGTCGAGGACGCTCTCGCCTTCGGGCAGTATGACTTCGGGTGGAATCATTGAGCGCATGCGCTGGTAGTCGGCCTTCATCTTTGAGGCCAGTTGGGTGTTGGGTCCGTGGCCGGGCTTTACCGCGATGATATGACCGGTGAACTTCATGCCGGCGAGCATAAGATCACCGAGGATGTCGAGGGCTTTGTGGCGGGCGAACTCGTTGTCGAAGCGCATGGGCTCCTTGGACATGATTTCCTCACCGCGGATAACGACGGCGCTCTCGAGAGAGCCACCCTTGATGAGTCCTTTATCGAGGAGGGGCTTCACATCCTCGTAGTAGACGAAGGTACGGGCGGGAGCGATTTCCTTCTCGTAGATCTCAGGGGTAACCTCAGTGGAAAAGTATTGGGTGAAACGGCCTTCGGGGCCAACATTGGTTACTGAGATCTTTAGTGTGCGTGAGGGGACGATGGTGATATGGGTGCCGTCCTTGGTTTCAAAGTAAATAGGCTCGCGGATTTCCCAGTTGGCGCGTGGTTTGTTCTGTGGCGTGATGCCGACCTTTTTAATAAGCTCGACGAAGGGCTGCGAGGACCCGTCGCCGATGGGAGGCTCGTTGGCATCCATCTCGATGAGAGCGTTGTCGACGCCCATGCCCGTGAGAGCGGAGAGAACGTGCTCGACTGTGTGTACCTTGACGGAGCCCTCAGCGAGGGTGGTCGCGCGCTCCACAGTTTGGACCTTATCGACATCGGCTTTGATAAAGGGCTGGTCGTCCAGATCGATGCGGCGAAATTTGAAGCCGTAATCCTCAGGCGCGGGTTTGATGGTCAGGGTGACCTTCTCGCCGGTGTGCAGAGAGGTGCCTTCGAGGGTAGCGGAGTCAGCAAGTGTATGTTGGACGGCGTAAGACATCAGGGCGTAGATTTAGGGTTTCAGGCTTGTGGATCAAGCCGTAATGACTTGCCCGGCAGATCGTGGCGGGGAAAGGTCTGAGTGTGTCCAAACCTCGCCAGACCATGGAATTGCCTTCCGCTCGGCGTGCTTTTGCCAATCGCATGGTGAAGTGGTTTGAGAAGGAGGGCCGAGACTACCCTTGGCGGCGTACCCAAGACCCCTACGAGGTGCTGGTTTCCGAGGTCATGCTACAGCAGACCCAGATCTCGACGGTAATTGACCGGGGCTACTATACTCGCTTTTTGAAGTCTTTTCCCACAGTTTGTGATTTGGCGCAGGCGGAGGATGAGGAGCTCCTCAAGGCCTGGGAGGGTCTCGGCTATTACCGACGAGCTAGAATGCTGCGTGAGACTGCCATCGCGGTGATGGATCGGTATCAGGGCAAATTTCCCGAGGACCTGAACGCACTCCTCGAATTGCCAGGCATCGGCCGCTACACGGCGGGTGCGCTCCGGGCATTTGCATTTCGCCGGCCCTCTGTTCTGGTGGATGGCAATGTCAGCCGCGTGCTGGCTAGACTCTTCGCTTTCAAGCAGGAGGTTGATCGTGGACCCGGCATCAAACAAATCTGGACATGGGCGGAGGACTTGGCCGACAAGCAGCGCCCGATGGCCTATCACTCTGCGTTGATGGAATTAGGTCAGCGCATCTGTCGGCCCAAGAAAACGCATTGTGAGAGTTGTCCAGTGGCTGCGTTCTGTCGTTGTCGCAAGCCCGAGGAGTTGCCGCATAAGAAAGTGAAAACCAAGGTCACTGAAATCCAAGAGCACGCGATTTGGCAGAAGAACACCAAAGGCAGCCTTTTGCTGCACCGCGAAAGCGGCAATCGCAGGACGGGCCTTTGGAAATTGCCGCTGCGTTCCATTGAAGAGCTGAAATCTCTCCCAGTGGTGGCCAAGCATACTTATGGTATCACCCGCTATCGAGTGCGGCTAAGCGTTCATGCCGCAAACAAATTGAAAGCTCAGGAGGGGGATGAATGGGTTGAGATAGAGCGGATAAAGGATCTACCAATGGCCGCGCCATTTCGTAAGGTCACCGAGCGATTACTTGATGAACAAAGTGATTCATGAGAACCCCTTGTGGCATGGACTCGCGTGAACCACATGGCCTCAATAGCCTGAGGATATGGATTCCCTCAGTCATTGCCTTGTTCGTGATTCTCGGTTCGGTAGGATTGGTGTTCGTGTTTGAGCACCAACAGAAGATGGATGAGCGTGAGGCCTTCTCAGAGCTGGCCCGGGTAAATGCGGGATTCATGGAGCGTACCCGTCTCCCTAGGACAGAACAAATGGCATCCCGATTGGGTGAGGTGATCGGTGCGGATGTCTACTTTCGTGACTCGAGCACAGGTACGATAGTTGGCCCTCAGAATGTCCCTCTGCCGGATGGAGTATTTGAATGGGCTGTCGATGGAGAAGTAGCAGAGCTGTCGGATGGCCGATTGATCGTCGGATTCACAGATCAGGTGGGCATTGACATGATTTTTATCAGAAATCCTGTGCTTGCTGGTGCGTCCGATCTCAGCAGAGAGGCATGGTGGGCCTTGGGGATCTTCTGGTTTCTGACCTTGGTGCTGGGACTGAGCATGTCACTTTGGGTGAGCTCGCCACTGCAGGGGCTGGTTCGAGCACTTCCCATGATCGGCACAGATGATAATCTGCCAAAACTGCCGACCAATCGGAGAGATGAAATTGGATTGCTTGCCAGAGTTTTGGATGAGACGCATCAGAGTTTGAGCAATGAACGCGAAAAGCGTCGACAGGCCGAGCGCTTGGCTCTTCTGGGACGCATGGCCACCGCCATTGCTCACGAGATTCGCAATCCGGCGGCAGCCATCCGCCTCCATGCTGAACTGCTTGATGCTTCCGATGCCGCTGAGTTAGCGAAGTCAAAGGGATACATTCTGGATGAATCCAAGAGGCTGGAGAATTTGGTTAGCCAGTGGATGCACTTCTCGCGTCCCGAGCCTCCGAAGACTTCGGATACAGATCTGCTGGACTTGTTGAGAGATGTGATTGCTGTGATGGAACCGCAAGCCGCGCATATGGGTGTGACCCTGCAAATGGATGATCCAGAGCACAAGATGTATCAATTAAAGGCCGATCGGCATCGGCTTCATCAGGTTTTCTCCAACTTGGTGCTAAATGCTGTTCAGGCCATGCCTGGTGGTGGTCGTGTGAAACTGAAACTGCTTAAGGGTGCAAAAACATTCTCTGTTTTTGTGAGCGACGAGGGCAATGGCTTCAGTCAAATGGCCCTTGAGATGGCGCAGAAGCCCTTTTTCTCTGAGCGAGAAGGTGGTTTGGGCTTGGGGTTGGCCGTAGCCAACGATATCTGCCGCGCTCATGGCGGTAATTTGGAGGCGAGCAATCTCGAAGAAGGAGGTGCATGTATCAGAGTTGATCTGCCGATCCCTCAGGATCAAGATATGAGTCCGTCATGAGTGCAAAGTCGATTCTGATCATTGAGGACGAGCACGCATTGGGTTCGGCTCTGTCGTTGTTGGTAACCCGTATGGGCCATCGTGCCGAATTGGTGGCCTCGGCCGAAGCTGGTTGGAAGGCATTTGAGAGTGGTGCTTATTCCGCTGCAGTGATCGATATCGGACTCCCTGATCAGAGCGGCCTCGAAATTTTGGAGAAGATCCGTGGTGCAGGATCTAACATGCCGGTATTGATCGTGACCGCTCACGCGACACTCGAACACGCCCTCGAATCCCAAAAACAACGAGCCACTGCCTACATGAACAAGCCTCTGGATATGGAGGAATTGAAGGTCCAGTTGGGCGCACTTCTCGAACCGACCATGGCTGTAGTCAAGACCTGTGACGAGGCCACAGAAACCGATCCGATTTCTCTGATTGGTGCCGCACCTTGTCTGCGGGATGTCTTTATCGGCATTGCGCGTGCGACAACGGGAGATTTCCCGGTGCTTGTTTCCGGGCCGAGCGGTTCGGGAAAGAGCCTTACGGCGCGACTCATCCTCAAGCACGGTGCGCAGGCGTCTGGGGTTGTTCACGAATTCGAGGGAGCCGCACTCGATTCATGGGAGCCACAGACCGAGTGGGATGGAGGAAATGTGATTATTGACGATCTCACGGCTGTCAAACCAGCGGTTCAGAGCTCCATCTCAGAATGGTTACATTCTGATGCCGACTCCGTCCGAATCCTCGCGACAATGGCTGGCGATCCCTCGGAGGCCGTCGAAGCGGGCACGCTTCGTGAGGACCTCTACTTTGCTTTCAAACCCGGTTGGATCTCCATGCCACCCTTGAGCGAGCGCAGTAGTGATATTCCCGTGCTGTGTCATTTCTTTGCAGGAATCAGCAAAAGAGAAGGTGATGTGCCCGAAATCACTACCGGTGCCATGACCGCCCTGCAGTCACACGATTGGCCGGGAAATGTGCGCGAGCTCAAGCACGTGCTTGATTACGCTATTTCGATGAGCAAGGGAGGTCCGATTTTCTTGAGCCACCTGCCGGAATCCTTCAGGTTGGCAAGTCCCATCATGGAGACGAATGCTCGCCTTGGCACGGAGCTGGAACTTGCCATTCAGCGATGGGTGGATCAGGAACTCCAAACATCGGAGGAAGTCACTTACGATAAGCTCTTACAGCGTCTCGAAAAGGAATTACTCCAGCACCTGATGCAGCATTTTGAGGAAAAACCCACCCGACTTGCAGAAGCACTCAAGATTCACCGAGGCACACTCCGTCAGAAGTTGCAACGCATCGATTGGGAACGCACCAAGAGTTGATTCTGCCTTAGTGATCAATTTCTGACCACATCAGCGGCGTTCGGCCAGATTTCGTCCTCATCTTCAGGTTGATGCTGAGGCGCTCATGCCCACATGATGGTGACTCGATGAAGAAATCCATACTGATATTCGTCGGCATTTTTGCTCCCATCGCATCTGCCCAAGACCTGCTTGACCCGCTACTTGTCACTGCCTCCCGTTCGGAACAGATACTTAGCGATGTCCCATACACAGCAAATTTAATCGACTCCAATTTTTTAGAAGACGGCGAACGTCGAACTCTTCCCAAGGCTTTGCTCTACACTCCGGGTGTTCTTGTGCAGCAGACCACTTATGGGCATGGCTCGCCCTTCATCCGTGGTTTTACCGGGCGCCGCAACCTATTGATGGTAGACGGAGTGCGAATCAATAACTCCACCTACAGGGGAGGTCCGGTTCAGTATTGGAATACCGTGGATGCCCTTTCCATTGACCACGTGGAACTGGTCAAGAGTCAGGGCTCGGTGCTGTATGGTTCGGATGCCGCCGGTGGCACGCTTAATGCCTTCACCAAATCCTCGAATTTTCGTGATCATGTGCAAGGGCAGTTCTTTTCCACCGGTTTAAGCAGTTACGAATACCGGATGAATGGGGAGGGGAGTCATGTTGGACGGATCGAGAGTCAGATGGGAGTTGGTGGAAAATACGGAGTTCATTTGGGTGTCTCTGCTAAGGAGTTTGGTGACATCCGCAGCAACGATATTGGGCGCATGCGCGGGACCGGCTATAGCGAAGAGGATCTCGACGTCCGCTTTGATTGGGCGGTGGACTCTCAATCTACGATCACCCTCGTTGCGCAGTATGTGAACCAGGACGATGTGAATCGCTGGCATTCCACCCTCAATAATCCCGGGTGGATCAATGGCAATCACGTGGTATCGCCAGGCGCCTTTTCGGAGCGGGTTTACGATCAGGAGCGCTTCATGACGTATTTGCGATATCAGGGTGCGAATCCCATCGAGGATGCCGTCATCGATCGGTGGATCGCCACTGTATCCTTCCAGCAGACCGCGGATTCGGAACGCCAGGACCGAAACCCGAGCAGCGATAGTATCCGCTATGCACACATTGACACTAATTCCTTCGGTCTGGACATCACCCTCGAGACCGACACCGACCATGGCACCTGGACTTATGGCTTCGACTATTACCACGACGAAGTGGATGCACAAGGGTTTCGCGACAATGCGACTGGTACGGCCTTCGACCCGACACGCCTGCCACTCGCCGACGACTCTAACTACGACCTCTTGGGCGCCTTCAGCCAATACATCTGGCGGCCCACAGGCTCATGGGAAATCACCGCTGGTGCGCGTTACACCTATGCGCGGGCGGAACTGGGCAATGGCATCAATCAATCCCCAAGTTGGGACGCTTTGGTCGGATCTCTGCGTGCCCTCCACCGAATCAATGATGAGTGGTGCCTTTATGGTGGTATCTCACAGGCCTTTCGTGCACCCAACCTCGATGACCTGACTGGTGAGCAGACCACCCTCGCCGGAATCACCTCTCTCGGCTCATTAGATGTTGAGCCAGAGAATTACCTAACTTATGAACTCGGAACGCGCTGGATTACCGATGACTACTTCATTTCTGCCGCTGTGTTTTACACCGATATTTCCGATCAGATCGTATCCATTAACGAGAGTGCCATCTCAACCGATCAGCGCTTGGTCAATGCTTCAGAAGGCTATATCTATGGCGTGGAATTCGAGGGGGTCTGG
>JBMYMN010000091.1:0-11012 GCA_049597355.1 Luteolibacter sp. | reverse complement strand
CCTTGGCATGACCGATCGCTCAATCGAGATGGAAATTCACAAAAAAATGCCATTCGGATCCGGCTTGGGTTCATCAGCCGCATCAGCAGTCGCTGGCGCCTACGCCATCAACAAATTAGTTGGTGAACCTCTTAACAAGCGCCAATTGCTACCATTCGCCATGGAGGGTGAATATGCGGCTGACGGCGCCTGGCATGCTGACAATGTGGCTCCGTGTCTACTGGGAGGAATTGTCTTCATCCGCTCGAACGATGAACTGGATGTGGCTCAACTCATCGCACCTGCAAACCTCTGGGCTGCTGTAGTGCATCCTGACATTGAAATTCTGACTAAGGTCGCCCGCGAAATTTTACCCCAAGAAATCCCTCTTGAGAACGCAACCCAGCAAATTGGCAATCTTGGTGGACTACTCTGTGGCCTCATTCAATCCGACTACGGACTAATTTCACGCTCCATCCACGATGTCATTGCTGAGCCACGTCGTCAGAAACTCATTCCCGACTTCTACAAGGCCAAGCGTGCTGCTATGGGTGCCGGAGCACTCGGCTTCTCCATTTCGGGTGCCGGACCCTCAGTGTTTGCTCTATGCGAAGGTGAGGAAATCGCTCAAAATGCCGCGGAAGCTGTCAGTGATGTCTTCTCGGCCATTCCCGTGACCTGTCAAAGCCACGTCTCAAAAATCAATCCCCACGGCGTCCACGTCGTCGAAGATTAAGAGACATCACCCATGCAGTATTACTCCACCAACGACCGTTCCCTGCGTGTCGACCTCAAGGAGGCAGTCCTCCGTTCGCTGCCCGCGGACAATGGTCTGTATATGCCAGTGGAGTTGCCGCAGGTCACTGGTGGCTTTTGGGACAGCTACCGTGACCTGAGCTTTCAGGAGATCGGCATCCACGTCGCCAAGGCTTTCTTCGGCGAAGACGTACCGGAATCCGCGATTGAGGATATCGTCAATGGCACCCTCGAGTTCGATGCCCCCTTGGTGAAGATTTCCGAACAAGATCATATTCTTGAGCTCTTCCACGGCCCGACTCTCGCCTTCAAGGACTTTGGAGCACGCTTCATGGCTCGTCTGATGGCATGGCTCACCCGCAACGAAGATCAAATGCTTACCGTGCTGGTCGCTACTTCCGGTGACACCGGCGGTGCTGTTGCGTCGGCCTTCCACAATGTAGCTGGTACTCGTGTGGTCATCCTTTACCCCAGAGGCAAGGTCAGTGGTCTCCAGGAAAAGCAACTCACGACGCTTGGCGGCAACATCACGGCTTTGGAAGTAGATGGCTCCTTCGACGACTGCCAGACTCTGGTGAAGTCCGCCTTCCTCGATAGGGAGCTCTCCGAGCAACTAAACCTGACATCGGCCAACTCCATCAATCTTTCACGCCTGGTTCCCCAGAGTTTCTACTACATCCACGCCGCACGTCAGTTAGATGAAGGCACCCTTCCTACCTTCGTCGTTCCGTCCGGCAACTTTGGCAACCTGACTGCCGGCCTGCTCGCGATAAAACTCGGTCTACCCGTTGAGCAGTTCGTCGCTGCCACCAACGTCAACGATGTAATACCCGCCTATCTCGAAAGCGGCAACTACGAGCCTCGCCCAAGTGTCGCCACCATCTCCAATGCCATGGACGTAGGCGCACCTTCGAATTTCGTACGCCTGAAGGAACTTTTCGGCGACTCCTTCGAAGAACTGCGCAACCACATCAGCGGTCTCGCCTTCGATGACAAAGAAACTCGAGCTGCCATCCGTGAGGTCAAGGAAATGACTGGATACACCGTTGATCCTCACGGTGCCGTCGGTTGGCTTGCAGCAAATTTCTGGCGCCAAGCCAAGCCGGAGAGCACTACTATTACTCTCGAGACCGCTCATCCGGCCAAGTTTCTCGATGTGATGGAGGAGGAACTCGGTGTGGGTAGTGTGGATATTCCCGAACGCCTTGCGGTGCTTGCCGACAAACAAAAAGTCGCCACCCCCCTCGATACCGACAGCTCCACCTTCCTTCAGTGGCTGCGTGATGAGGTGGACTGAAAGCACAAATGGAAGGAGCACGATAGGCCCCTACCTCATTTGCCCCCTCACTATTTCATATGATCAAGCGGCCACAGGACCAGCGCGACCACTTCTTCTATGGTGATCACTACCAAACCGAGGTCCTTCGCTCCAAAATCTATCAGAGAAGCAGACAAGATGGTGAATGGTCATGATTACAGTCGTTCAAGTCACAGCGTGCACACTAATACCGTGTTTTTGACACAAGGCTTCGATCAACTTCTTTTCCAGAAGTAGCGTCTTGTCTGCCTCGATGGCAATGCTACTAACACCTGCTTCGGCACAGACCTCAATAGTCTGCGGGCCAATCACGGGCACGTCGAAGCGCATGTCCTGGTTGGGCTTAGAAACTTTCACTAACATCACGTCCTTGCGATGTCCGAGTTCACCGCCACGCCGAATGCAGGCGTTTGTACCCTCAAAAGCCTCCTGTGCCAGCACCGTGCCGTGACGCACCACTATACTCTGCCCGATATCCATGGCGCTGGTTTGCTTCACTAGCCTGAAGCCAAATTCAGCATCCGCGAGTTGGCGCTTCTTGAACTTGGGGCCGCATACATGCCCTACAGAGGGCAGCAATTCATCGAGGAAAGTAGTAGCAGGAAGAACAGTAATGCCATCCTTGGCCATTTCATCGGAGATCGCCCCAAACAATGTCTCAGCGTTACGCTCCTTGACTTTAGCCAGCATGATCAAAATGCGGAAATCAGGGCGGAGCTGAAATAGGTTGCTGGGCGAAATCTGACCCATCATCACCGCTTCCTTTGCGTTCTGCTCAATGAAGAACTTGCAGAGCTTGGAAAGCTGACCCACGCGCAGCCAGATCACCTCATCAGCCATCTCAGCCGTTTCCGCGTCGGTCTCATCATGAAAAGCCACAACCACAAGGCGAATCGTGGGATCTTGAGCTCGTGCAGCGGCCATAAAGGTGCGCGGGTAGACCCCTTTGCCTGCGATGATGCCGATAGTTCGGGGTTCACTCATGAGATGAGGAGGGAAAATAGCGGCTGTGGGACTCGAACCCACACTCCGAAGAACTCGATTTTGAGTCGAGCGCGTCTACCAATTCCGCCAAGCCGCCTTGATGGGCGGGCAAATTGATCCAAGCGCGAGATTAGAGCAAGCGGAAAGGGACTTGATGCACATGCAGTAAAGGCTTCCGATGCGTGAAATTACCTCTTCTTGGCTCGCTTGGGCCCCCTGCCGTCGACCAAATAGGGCGGACGGTCGAAGGCGTCGTCGAGACGTGGATCCTCGTATTTCTTCATTTCGGCCAGCAATTGCTTATGGAGTTGCTTTCGGATGGCCTCGTAATCCTTGTTGGCGGCCAGATTGTTAAGCTGGTGACGGTCCTTCTTGAGGTCGTAGAGCTCATACATCGGACGCTTCTCCCAAGCAAAACGAACTGCCTCGGCATATTCTGGCTTCTTGCGGTTCTCGATCAGCCATGCCTTGGTCGGTCCTGCATCGATGTCGGCGAAACCTTCATAGGTGCTATTGGCGAGTTTATCGAAGTCCGCCACGTATTCGTCGGTGATTTTGTTGGGTTGTCCGGCAGGCCAGCGATCTGGCTTAAAGTTGATCACATAGAGGTGATCCGGAGTGCGCAAGGCACGGATGGGATAAGGCATCCAATTCTCTTGGCCCACATGAACATGACGCTCCTTACCAATCAGCGCCCAGTTGCGAAGTTCCACCTTACCAGCCATGGCTGCAATAAGGTCCTGACCATTGGTATCATCGGGAGACACCAGATCAGCTAGACCGAGAAAAGTAGGCACTAGGTCGACCAGAGACACAGGAGCAACCACAGTTTGCTTAGCCTTGATGGACTTGGGATATCGCATGGCCAGCAAGACCCGTGCTCCAAAGTCGTTCACGTTGCATTTGCCGCGTGGATATCCGGGAATACCGTGATCGCCACTGACACAAATGAAAGTATTGTCCAACTCACCCATGTCTTCAAGCATCTTGAGGATCTCGCCGCAGGCGGCATCGAAAGCCATGGCCTCACCTAGGTAGTCGGCGAAGTCTTCGCGCACGATATGCACGTCTGGCAAGAAAGGGGGCATCTTGCCTTTTAGGTCATTCGGGTTGAGACCCCAGATATCTTTACCCGATCCCTTGAGCCATTTGCGGTGCGGGTTGGTGGGATTGAATGAATAGAAGAAAGGCTGACCTTCTTTGCGTTTGTCGAGGAAGTCTTGAAAATTTCCGCGCACCTCAGCCATCAGCTCTCTATGTTTGGCTTTCTTGTCATTGGCACGTCCCACCTCAAAGGAATAGCTGTTCATTTTACGGCCGCGTTTCATGTAGGCGTTCTCCTTAGCCCCAATGAGTGAGGACTTGGTGTGCCACTTGTAGCTGTAACCGATGTGATAGCCGTTCCCTTTGAGCACCATCGGCATACCAACGACTTTCTCAAAGGGATCAGGAATACCCGTGGTGTAATCCCAAGGCATGTGTAACTGAGCGGAGGACCCATTGCGGAAGAAATGGCGACCGGAGTATACCGAACCCCGGCATGGCGTGCAGGAAGGAGCCGACACGAAGGCATTAGTAAAGAGAGCGCCCTCCCCAGCAATCCGATCAAAGACCGGCGTCTTGATGATGTCATTCACAGAGGGAACCTTGGAGTCTGCGTAGGCCGAGGCGTAGCGGCCGAGGTCATCAGCGAAGAGAAAGAGGATGTTGGGCTTCTTCTGGTTTGCGGCAGCAAAACCGGTAAGAATCAGGGCAGAAAGTATCGGGGCCAAAATGCGCATGATCCTCTTACGAAATCTCCTGTCTGCCTGTTTCATCAGCGCGAAACCAATCAAGGCCTCAGCCATTCCGCCACATCCTTGGCGAAATAGGTTAGAATCATTGACGCTCCAGCTCGCTTGATGGAGGTCAAAGATTCCATGATCACCGACTTTTCATCCAACCAACCTGCTTCAGCCGCCGACTTGATCATCAAATACTCACCGCTAACTTGATAAGCTGCCACGGGCAAGGCCGTGTGTTCCTTCACTTTGGCAATCACATCGAGGTAGTAACTGGCAGGCTTCACCATCAACACATCCGCACCTTCCGCTTCATCGAGGAAGGTTTCACGAAGAGCCTCCACGGAATTGGCGGGATCCATCTGATAAGACTTCTTGTCACCACCCTTGGGGGCAGAATCGAGAGCACCGCGAAAGGGACCATACAGTGCAGACGCATACTTGGCTGTGTAGCTCATGATGGAGACCTCGCTATAGCCTTCAATATCGAGCGCGTTGCGAATCTCCCCCACTCGGCCGTCCATCATATCGGATGGGCCAACGATATCTGCGCCAGCACGAGCATGGCAGAGAGCTTGTTGGCAGAGCACTTCCACAGTCTCATCGTTAAGCACTTTGAATTCACCACTTTCATCGCGCTGCACTAAGCCGTCGTGGCCATCAATACTGTAGGGATCTAGAGCAATGTCTGTGATCACGCAAAGCATGGGATGTGCAGCCTTAAGCGCGGCAATTGCACGTGGAATGAGTCCGTTCGCATTACAGCATTCAGCTGCATCCGAAGACTTGAGCGAATCCTCGATCTTGGGAAAGAGCACTACCGCGGGAATTCCGAGAGCATGTGCTTCACCGGCTTCACGCACCAGACTATCGATGGACCAACGGGTCACTCCAGGCATAGCTTCAATGGGCACATCCTCAGCATCTTCATGCAAGAACATGGGCAAGATGAGATCGTTGGCATGTAACTGCGTTTCGCGCACCAAGGCACGGATGGCGGGGCTACGACGGTTGCGACGGGGACGGATCATAATGACGTTTCAGCCACCGCATTGGCGACTGCGTGATCTTTCGTGTGGGTCAGACTGATGAGAACATGAGCAATCCCCTGCCCTTTTGCAAAGTCTTTGGCGTCACCATGCAGAATCAGCTTGGGAGATCCATTTTCCTCATTCACCACCTCGAGGTCTTGAAGAGCCGCATCTTTGCCAATACCAGTGCCTAGTGCCTTGGCAGCGGCCTCTTTGGCTGCAAATCGAGCAGCGTAATGAATGGCGGGCGCGTGCTGAGCGTCGCAATAGATACGCTCGCGCTCGGTGAAGATCTTTTGAACCCACACGTCGCCGTGCTTCTCGAGTGCGGCAGTAACGCGCTCGACTTCCACCAGATCGATGCCGATACCGTAAATACTCATCAAATCAGTTTGTAGGGTTGCATCTTCGCCTTCATTTCTCGAACTGCACTTTCCATGCCTACTGTCATCGCACGCGAGACGATGCTGTGCCCAATGTTGAGCTCCGTCAGATGTGGAACCTCAAGAATACGATCGATATTCTTGTAGTTGATGCCGTGCCCAGCGTTGACCTGAACTCCCAGAGTCCGGCCCTGCTCGGCAGCTTCGATGAGTCGCTTGATCTCGGAATTCACATCCTTTGCCATGGCATTGGCAAAACAACCGGTGTGCAGTTCGATCATCTCAGCCTCACAGTAAGCACTGGCACCCACCTGGTCTTCATTAGGATCAATGAAGAGGCTCACTTTCATGCCAGCATCGCGCAATTTACCGACACAGGCCTTCACCTCATCCATGCGACCGCATACATCGAGCCCCCCTTCGGTCGTCACCTCCTCACGGTTTTCGGGAACGAGACAGACAAAGTCCGGCTTTACTTCCAATGCCAGGCCTATCATTTCTTCGGTAACGCCCATTTCCAGATTAAGCGGGAGTGCGACATCTTCACGAATTCTGAAAGCATCGGCATCCTGCATGTGACGGCGGTCACCACGAACGTGAATGGTCAATGAATCCGCACCTCCATCCTTGGCAGCTTGGCCAGCGTCCACCGGGCAGGGTTCAGCATTATGACTTCTGAGATCCTGAGCATAGCGAGCCTGTCTGAGGGTCGCGACATGATCAATATTGACTCCAAGCAGCATCGACATGTCTTCGCATAGCCCGTGCCATGCTCTATCGCAAGGACGACTTACCCGACTACCACAAGTGAAAACCCATGGATCGCATCAGCCACTGGATCGGGCAAGACATGCATGCATTCCATCTACTCGCCCAGCCAAGGCTCATTTAGAAGCAAGCCCGGGTTCTCCTCATCTTCATTCAAGATTGTGCCCGGGTCGGAAAACTCCTCCTGAATTTCGATTGTCATCCAACTACTAAAGAAAATCCAAAATACGATTATAACTAGGCTTACAAAAGTAATCAAATAACCAAGCACCAACCCAATAATGGCTAAAGTTTTGCCTTCAATGGGTTCTTTGGATCGCTTGATTTCGCCTAGTGCCATGTGACCGCAAATGATTGCGGGCACCGCCATGAATATGCCGCACAGAATCATTGAGCCTGCCGCCAAACAGATGCTCGCGATGGCAAGACCTGATTTCCTCGGTGGCTGACTCACTGTAGAGCCTGTGGGCACGGACTGGACTGTATCAGCTTCACCTTGCTCAAGCGTTGGTTCTGACTGAGTTGCAGAAGTCTCAGTTGGCGTCACCACAGAAGTGATCTGAAGTTCTGGAAAACTTGAGATCGGCTGCCAATCAGAAACTCCCTCATTCCAAGCAAGCTGATTACTACTGATTTTTCCTACTGAGATCTTGCGTATCAACTCATCCTGACGAATTGGGCCAACCTGTTTTCCATCTTCGATAAAGAACCATTCCATGTGCTTCTGATTTGGCAGACTTACTCCGTTTCGACAACTTCAAAGCCAAAACAGTATTGCCAGTAGTGTGAGAGCGTAACAATCTGCATCATCATGATCGTCGTTCCTAAAATCCGAGGTTTCATCTGCACTACCGCCCATCCCGATGGCTGCGCTGCCCACATTGCCGAACAAATCGCTGTTGTCAGAAACCGCGGCCTGATTGAGTGCGGACCCAAGAAAGTCCTCGTAATCGGTTCATCCACTGGTTACGGCCTCGCCTCACGCATCGCCACTGCCTTCGGATCCAATGCGGCCACCATCGGTGTTTTCTTCGAGAAGCCCGGTAACGAGCGACGCTGTGGCACAGCAGGTTGGTACAATTCTGCCGCTTTTGAACAGGAAGCCCAAGCCGCTGGCCTTTACGCGAAGTCCTTCAATGGCGATGCATTCTCTGACGAGATGAAGACAGAAGTGGTCAAGGCCATTAAAGAGGATCTTGGTCAGGTGGATTGCATCGTCTACAGCCTCGCATCCCCACGTCGAACCCATCCCAAGACCGGGGCGACGCACAAATCCGTCCTCAAGCCTATCGGCGAAAGCTACACCCAAAAGAATCTCAATACCGGCACCGGTGAGGTCAATAGTGTCACGCTAGAACCGGCCGAAGGCAATGACATAGAAGAGACCGTTGCGGTGATGGGTGGCGAAGACTGGGAGATGTGGATCGATGCCCTGCTTGTTGAGAATCTGATCGCCCAAGGTGCCACTACCTACGCCTACTCCTACATCGGCCCAGAACTAACTTGGCCAATCTACAAAAATGGCACCATTGGCAAGGCCAAGGAAGACGTCGAGCGTGCCGCCAAAGCCATCACTGCTAAACTCGCCGACCTTGACGGCAAAGCATGGGTCTCCGTCAACAAAGCTCTGGTAACCCAAGCAAGCTCCGCTATTCCCGTGGTCCCCCTATACATTTCACTACTCTACAAGGTAATGAAGGCAAATGGCACCCACGAGGACTGCATCGAGCAAATGGATCGTCTCTTTCGTGAGCGCTATACCAATCCCCAGCCCGATGAGGCGGGCCGCATTCGAATCGATGATTGGGAGATGGCTGAACCCGTGCAGTCTGCCGTTGCTCATGCATGGGATCAGGTTGATAGTGACAACCTAAAGGATTGTGGTGATTTCGAGGGTTATCAAAGCAGTTTCCTCAAACTCTTCGGCTTCGGCTTCGAAGGAGTGGACTATGAGGCCGAAACAGATCCTGCTACGGCTATATTGTCACTGAGCTGAAAAGCTTTTGACTCCATGAAAATGCGGAGGGATGGATCACTCCATTGATTGACCTTGGCCTCAATCCTGCTTTAGTAGGATGATACATGATGTGTAGATTCCTTGCTTGTTTTCTCTTCATGCTCTTCACCTGCGCCGGTTTGCAGGCGCAATTCACCAGCAGCATCAAGACTCTGAAACGAAATCACTTGGTTGGTGAGCCAGTCATGGTGCGGGTCACCATCACCAATTACACCGGAAAAGAACAAATCCTCCAAGGTCAGCGCATGCCATGGATCAGTTTCTTACTGAAAACCAGCAACGGCAACCCAATCATTTCCCGTCAAGCAACTGCACCCAAGCCAGTCCTGATCGCACCTGGTCAGACATTGGCAAGAGATTTCAATCTGAGTAGGCAATTTCAGCTCAATGAGGTGGGCAACTACACTGTCTCAGCGGTTATCCGCCCCCAAAACAATAAGCTCGTTGGAACAACAACTCAACGCACTCAATTTGAGATGAGTGCGGGACGCATCTATTGGAGCCAAAAAGTCGGAGGCGTTGGTCCAACCGAGTCCAACCGGGAATACCGGCTTGTCCAGTTCCGTAGCGATAAGGCCACGCAACTCTATATTCAGATTCATGATGATGCCAGTGGTCAAATTTTGCGAACTGCCCCTCTCGGCAACATTCTCTTGCTCAGAAAACCAAGTATTACAGTCGATGGTGACCGAAACCTAAACCTACTTTTTCTCACAAACCCCAGCACCTATCTCCACTATTGCATCGCACCGGACGGAGAAATCGTTGTCCGCGACATGCACCTTAGAGCAGCCACCGGCGACCCCAAGCTCACGATGATGCAGAACGGGGCTGTGATTGTCACCAACAGCATCTACCACGATCCAGAGCTAGCCGCCAAGCAACGGGCGATGATCCGCAAAATCACCGACCGTCCATAGCAAAAGAGCGCAAATAATTTTAATCTTTTGATAGTTTGATCTTTACATATTTCCAAAAAACCTAAGTTTAGTTAACAATCTTTGTGTATTTAGTTTCCCTCTTATCCACACGAAAGCTGCCTGCGTTTCTAATCGCATGTATCTGTGTTTGCTCGTACGCATCTCTGGCCAATGCTGCTAGATTCAGCACCGTGGTTATTGATCCAGGCCACGGCGGCCGTGATAAAGGCGGCCACTACAGCAAAGTCTACGAGAAGCATCTTGCACTCGATACGGCATATCGATTGGAGAAAAACTTACGTGCCATGGGCTTTAAGACCATCATGACTCGCCGTAGCGATGTCTTCGTTTCTCTCCCTCAACGCTGTAAAATCGCCAACCGCTACAGCAATTCAATTTTCGTCAGCGTTCACTACAATTCTACGTGGAAACGTCATGTCAGTGGACTGGAGACTTTCTATCATAGCAAATCCGGCAAAAAACTCGCTGATTACGTTCAGCATGGCATGCTCAGATACACACGTGCCGAAAATCGTGGAGCGAAATACGGACGATATTATGTGATTCGAAATACCCGAGCGACCTCCATTCTCGTCGAAGGAGGATTCATCAGTCACAGCAAAGAGCGAAATCGTATGAAATCGGCCTACTTTCGAGAGGCAGTTGCTCGCGGTATCGCTGAAGGCATACAGCGATATCGTCGATCTGGTTGAGAACACAACCTTCCTAGTTGGTCTGTCGCATCAGTTGGAGTATGTGTTCACTTACTATCTATTGCTGACATCGCTTGAGAAATAGCTTTAATGGAAATCAGCAGCGCTATGATTGGCATATCGTGTCTGTCTGAGAGTTGAAGAGCGTTTATCTCTTTTTGAAATCGGATCCAGCCACGGCTGATGTTGTACTGCTTACCGAATATCCGGGCTCAAACAAAGCGCTCTGACTAGATAACTCTCTGGATAGTTATACTGGGTGAGCAAAGATAGCTCTGAAAAACATGGGCAGAGTCGTCGTTGCCACAGCTGTGTTTAATGATGGTATCCGTACACAAAAAAAACCGGTAATCCCCTGGAGG
>JBMYMN010000090.1:0-11104 GCA_049597355.1 Luteolibacter sp. | reverse complement strand
CATTACTATAACCATGAAAAAGTTGAGATTTTTGTGGTTTGTATTAGCTTGTTTGACTCTTTTGCCCTTTCCCCCAAGGGATGCATCAGTAATTTCGGCCCTGTATGTTGAATCCAACTCCATCCATTCCGGCAGCTGTGTTCGGTTTGGTCATTCTTGCTACTCCGCTTCCGGCGCAGGAAGTGAACTTCAACATGCAGATCCGGCCCATCCTTTCGGAGAAATGTTACTTCTGTCACGGTCCTGACAAGGCCGAGATCAAAGGCAATCTCCAGCTTCACACCTATGAACATGCCACCTCCGATCGGGATGGTGACGCACCTGCCATTGTGCCGGGTAAGGTTGAGGACAGCTTACTTTGGGAGCGCATCACCTCTGCCAATCCGGACGATGTCATGCCTCCACCCAGGAGCCACATGAGGGTACCGGCCGAGGAGCAGAAACTCATCAAGGCATGGATTGAGCAGGGTGCCGAGTATGAGGGCCTGTGGTCCTTTCAGCCGCTACCCAAGACAGTGGCGGTACCCATAACATCAGCAGGGCGGGTCCGAAATGCCATCGACCCGTTCATACAACGTCAGCTGGCCAAGAAAAAGCTGCCCGTCGCCATGGAAGCGGATTCAGAAGTGTTGCTGCGCCGTGTGCATTTGGCCCTGACCGGATTGGTGCCGACCCCTGAGCAAATTTTCGCGTTCAAAGCTGATACCAGCGGCAGGGCATACGAGAATGCCGTCGACCGCCTGCTTCAATCCCAGGCCTTCGCCGAGCACCTGACTGTCGACTGGCTGGACGTCTCGCGCTACGCCGATTCCTTCGGCTATCAACGCGATAACAATCGTCAGGTCTGGCCTTGGCGTGACTGGGTATTGAAGGCCTTCCGCGAGAACATGACCTACGACGAGTTCATCAAGCAACAGCTCGCTGGTGACCTGATGGAGAACAGCGACGATCAGATGAAGATCGCCACTGCCTTCAATCGACTCCACGGGATGAAGGTGGAGGGGGGATCGGTGCCAGAGGAATTTCGCACCGAGTATGTCGCTGACCGCGCCCAGACCGCGGCCACCGCCTTCCTCGGCCTGACCATGGAGTGCGCGCGCTGCCACGATCACAAGTACGACCCCATCAGCATGGAGGACTATTATTCGACCTTCGCGCTCTTCAACAACATCGACGAAGCCGGACTGGACTCCTATTTCACCAACGCGGTGCCTAGCCCGAGCTTGCCCGTGGTCGACAGTAGCCAGCGCCAGAAACTCGCCGAGCTGAAGAAGGCAGTTGAAGCGGCGGAAAAGCATCTGACGCAGGTTAGGGAAAACGAAAAAGGTGCTTACAAAGCCGCGAAGCATCAATGGAAAGATGTGCCCAAGATCCCGGGGCGTGTGGCCTATTTTAGTTTCGACGCCGATGGCGGTATGGCCAACGCGGACGATCCCAAACAAGTCCTCAAAAGCACGGCGGGCGCGGAGAATGTCGATGGTGGCCTCAAAGGCAAAGGCATGCTCTATGACGGTGATACAGGAACCCGTCTTGGCAAGCTTGGCCCCTTCGCCCGCCATTCACCCTTCAGTATGAGTGTTGCCATCAATACGCCTGTGGAACACGAGCGCGCAATCATTCTGCATCGCAGCCGGGCATGGACTGATGCCGCCAGTAAGGGCTACGAGTTGATGGTTAGAGAGGGTTGCATCGAGTTTGCCCTTGTGCACTTCTCACCGGGCAATGAGATCCGTGTTCGCACCAAATCGAAAGTGGCCATCGACACCTGGACCCGCGTCACGGTCACCTACGATGGCTCATCCAAAGCCGGAGGCATGGGCGTCTACCTCGATGGTCAGCCCGCGGAAGTGGAGGTGTTGAGTGACCACTTGACCAAGAACATTCACTACGGTGGCAAAATGGGCATCACCCTCTCCCAGCGCATGCGCGACATGGGCTTCAAGAATTCCAAGCTCGATGAGTTGTCCATCTGGGCGCGTGAGTTGAGTGCCGGCGAAGTCATGGCGCATCACAATCCAAAGGCCTGCAGTGCTGAGGCGTTTTTTGGTAATTATCTCGCGGCGGCATCCAAGCCTTATCAGGAGGCGCTGGCGAAGCTGGAGGCTGCCCGCAAGGCCTACAATGACCTCCTCGACAAGAGTTTCCACTTGATGGTGATGAAAGAGATGCCCGAGCGTCGCAAAACCTACGTGCTCGATCGCGGCCTGTACAGCGCACCTAACAAGAACCGCGAAGTGCAGCCGGCGCCGCCCAAGGAGATCTTTCCCTTCGGCGAGGAATACTCCCGCGACCGCCTTGGCTTTGCGCGGTGGCTGCTCCATCCCGATCACCCGCTGACCGCGCGTGTCACCGTCAACCGTTACTGGCAAATGATCTTTGGCACCGGCATCGTAGAAACCACCAACGACTTCGGCTTTCAAGGAGCGCTGCCGACTGATCCCGAACTTCTCGACCATCTCTCGCGCTCCTTCATCGACTCCGGTTGGGATTTGCGCGCGCTCCTTAAGACCATGGTGATGTCGCACACCTTCCGCCAAGACTCCTCGCTGACTGCGGACTTGCTCGAACGCGATCCCAAGAATGTCTGGCTGGCGCGTGGCCCTGCCCATCACATGACGGCCGAGATGATCCGTGACAGCGCCTTGTTGGCGAGTGGATCTCTCGACACCCGCTTCGGTGGGCCGGGAGTGAATGCCAATACCAACCGCCGCGGGGTTTACGTTCATTGGAAACGCAGTCAGCCCGCGCCTGAAATGCTGATCTTCGGTACGCCGCGCCGTTTGGTTTGTTCGGTGAAGCGCGAGAAGACCTCCACGCCGCTGCAACCGCTGGTGTTGATGAACAGCCCGCAGTTCGTGAAGGCCTCGCGATCGCTGGCGCAGAAGGTGATGGCAGATCCCAAGACGAAGAGTAACGATGAAGCCAAACTGGCCGATCTCTTCCAGCGGCTGACCGCCAAAACGATTTCCAAGGATGAGCAGAGCCTGCTGCAGGAACTGCTCCAACAACAACGCAGGTATTTCACCGATGATTCTGGAGTCACTGCAAGCTTCCTCAAAGTAAGTGGAGGTGGAAAAGACCCCGAGCTGGCTGCCTGGACCGTGGTGGCCAATGCGGTGATGAACCTCGATTCCTTCTATATGGTGCGATGAACCGAAGACACTTCCTCGAAATTGGTGCCGGCTTTGCAGGTGCTCACGCCTTTAGCCTTCGGGCACAGGAAACACCAGCAAGTGATTTTGGTGGTATTCTCGGCGGCACCCATCACGCGCCAAAGGCCAAGCGCATTATCTACCTGTATATGGCGGGTGGTCCCTCGCAGTTCGAGACCTTCGATCACAAGCCGATGATGAAGGCCATGCATGGCAAGGAGCTGCCGGGTTCCGTGATCAAGGGTCAGCGTTTGACGGGCATGTCCGGCTTTCAGTCCTCCTTGCCAGTGGCCTCCAATCCCTACGCCTTTTCCAGGCATGGCGAATGTGGCATGGAGGTAAGTGAACTGCTGCCCTACACGTCGAAGATCGTGGATGACATCGCGCTGGTTAAGACGATGTATACCGAGGCCATTAATCATGGTCCGGCCAACACGTTCATGCAGACCGGTTCACAGATTGCCGGCCGCCCTTCCATTGGCGCTTGGCTTGATTACGGTCTTGGCAGCGACAACCCCGACCTGCCGCCCTTCGTGGTCATGCGCACCAAGGGCAAGGGTGGTCAGCCGCTCTTTGCGCGATTGTGGGGTAACGGTTTCCTGCCCAGTGAGTATCAAGGAGTGATGTTCCGACCCGAGAACGACCCCGTACTCTTTCTCAATACGCCCGGTGGCATTGCCGACGAGGCCCGCCGCGGAGTGCTCGATCAAATCCGCAAGTTGGAGCAGGTGCAGAAGTCGCGGGTGCACGATCCCGAGATTGACTCGCGCTTGTCGCAGTATGAAATGGCATACCGCATGCAAGGATCAGTGCCTGAAGCGGTGTCCTTGGAAACGGAAACGCAAGAGACACTCGACCTCTACGGCAAGGATGTGACCAAACCCGGCACCTTTGCCAACAATTGCCTGCTGGCCCGCCGTCTGGTGGAACGGGGTGTGAAATGCATACAGCTGTACCACCAGGGCTGGGATCAACACAGCAGTTGTCCCGGTGGTGTGAAGAATCAATGTCGGGAAACCGATCAGGCGTCGGCGGCTCTGGTGATGGATCTTAAGCAACGAGGTCTACTTGAGGATACTCTCGTGATATGGGGTGGAGAGTTTGGCCGCACCGCCTACAGTCAGGGCAAGATGACTGCATCTACCTACGGTCGCGATCACCATCCCCGATGTTTCCCGACTTGGTTTGCCGGTGGCGGCATTAAGGGTGGCACTGTATTTGGTGAAACCGACGACTTCTCATACAACATCGTCTCCGAGGACAAGAAGATGCATGTCCATGACTTCCACGCGACCATTCTTCATCTGCTCGGCATTGATCATACCCGACTGACCTACCGCTTTCAGGGTCGTCGCTTCCGTCTGACGGATGTGCATGGCCACATCATCAGGGATATCCTCGCCTGAGCTGAAATCAGAAGAGCTGCCTAATTTGTTCCTCTTCGCCTTTGCCGATGAGAAAAAGGACACTCTTCTCACTTTGCCAGCGAGCGATGGACCACTCACCTTCCTTTAATATACATGGGTCGGCGATCGTATTGGTGCATGAACCATCGACATCCTTGTTGTTGAAGATGATGAGATGAACCACACCCATGCTGCCCGATACGAAGCAGACGAGCGAACCCTGTTTGCCGTTGATTATGAGTTCACGGCAGCCGATGGTTCGGCTTTTGTCCAATCCGGGTGGTAGGCATTCGGGGCAGGGCAAGGACTTCGATTGCAGCACCACCATGAGATCCTCATGATCCCGATCTTTGATATCGAGACTGAAGTCAGGGGACTCGTAGGTTTGAATAAAGGAAACTGGCACAGCTTCGATCGGCACTGGGTCCACATTCACCAGTGGGTGGTCGTGAACACCAAAATTTTGGGTGACGATGAGAGCCAGCATGATGCCGGCAGCAGCAGCCAATGGAATGGAAAGGCGCCTCCACAGAGATACGGTGGCGTCCACGCTCTCGATCTCAAGTGGGTCTTTGCCGATGTCGACGGCATGCGAACTTGATGTGATTGCTTGGGGCACACTACGCTCCATCGCGTTAAGAATGTCGCCACGAAGATGGGAGGGCACGGGTATTGAGGCGAAAGCGCCGATCATTGCGGCATCGTCCGAACCCTCTGCACTGGGATAGTCACGACCTTCGCCTCCTAGGCAGCCAAGGATGTCATCACGCAGGGAGTCGGGAAGCTCGATCGTGCCCAATGCCCTAGTGAAGACTTCATCCATGGCATGTTCTTCAGCCAGCCATTCGCCCAGTTCACGATTCGCAGTTGCGAGGGCAAGAGCTTCGGCAAGATCCCGACTGTTGGCATTGCCATCAGTGTCATCTCCGGTGCGAAAGTTGCGCAAAATGAATTTGGCTTGTTCCTTATCCATGACTGGACTTGCGAAGTTCTGGGTTGAGTTTGAGCACGTTTTTTGGGGCGCTTGCCGGAGCATCGGCCATACGCTTTCGCAGCAACTCTTTGCCGCGAGAGAGACGAGACATCACGGTGCCAATCGGCACATCCAAAATCTCAGCAATTTCCTTGTAGCTGTGTTGCTGGAGGAAGAAGAGAGCGATTGGGGCGCGGTGGGTTTCATCGAGTTCACCCAGTAGTTGGACGGCCCGCTCGGCATCCATCTGGCGGTCCGCTGTATCCTCCTCAACCGCGACATTGGCGGCAGTGGTTTCTTCGATGGGATTGTCAGAAAAGCGTGAGCTTTTGCGGCGATGGGCGAGGAACTCGCGATGCAGCGTGGTGAATAGCCAGGTTTTTGCCTTGCTGCGGTCTTTGAGTTGGTGGCCTTTGGCGGCCCAGATACAGAAGGTTTCCTGCACGAGGTCCGAGGCGATGTCCGGATCGCGTGCCAGCGACATACCAAAGCGATAGAGCGCTTGGTAATGGGCATCGACGAGATCTTCAAACTCACTCATGAGTATTGGGAGGTAGGGGTGAGTCTCCTTAGACTGGAGGCTCAAGTTTCCATCGTAATGGGTTGCAGCTACGCCACGCGGTAAAAGAGTGAGTAGGAGTCAGGATGAGGGAATTTATTCCCGGAAATTTCAAGTAGCCGATTTTGGCGAGGATGCGGCATTTGTGGGCTCCCACGCCACATGCTTGGCGTCCTTCCAGAGCTCCTCCAAGCCATAAAAATCACGCATGTCCTCATCCATGATATGGACCATCACATCGACGTAATCGAGTATGACCCAGCGGGCATCCGCCTTGCCTTCCTTGTAGGTGGGCTTCACCCCATGATCCTCGTCGATCGTTTTGGTGACATCGCGTAGGATGGCGCGCATCTGCGGCATGGAGTTGCCGGTACAAATCACCATGAAATCCGTCAGACTCGAGAGCCCCCGTAGATCTTTGACAGTGATGTTTTCGGCTTTGGTGTCGTCTGCGGCTTCGGCACAGGCGAGAGCCAATTCTTGTCCTTGGATGCTCATGTGTGAGGGTTGGGCTGGTTCCTTGGTTGGGAGGGTTGGGCTGGTTTCTTGGCAGATAGAAAGCGGCCTGCCAGCTCTGGGGCGGGCAATATAAGCCTAAAGTTCCCGCTGAAAACACAAATTTGGACATTGTGCGGTTCTGGTATCGGGAGCTTTATCTGGGACATGGAAATTTGTCACCAATGTGGTGCCGAGGCCGATGGAGAGATAGATGGAATTCATTGGTGCGCTAGCTGTCTTCATATCGCAGGCTCTTGCTGCGCTGGCGACGAAGGATCAACCAAGGAGGGATCGGACACTTGAGTCGATACCATCCACGCGAACCAAGCTGCGTTTGGCACCTTTGTAGCCTGTTTCGGTGGCCACAATGACCCGGTTGCCATCCTTCTCAAGATCCCAGAGATCATGGCTGTCGCAGGCTTTCCAACCTGCTTCAAGCAAAGTGCCGATCAGTTGGTCGCGATCCGTGCCCGAGATGCTCCACTGCTCGGTTTTATTGTGGAGGGCGGATTGGGGGATACTGGGCAATGTTGGCAGGAAAGCTCTCAGGCTACCGTTGCGATACCAGCCACGCACGGCAGGAGCCAGCCAGCGACAGAGCATCAAGCCAAAGCGTCCTTTCCAGTCATCAAAGTCCGAATAAAGGTTGCGTTGAGTTTGAACCGTTCCCAAGGAAGGGTGGTAGGTGCCTTTCTCGACTGTGCCATGATAGATGACTGCCTCGCGGGTCACACGCACCGGGGCGCCACTGTAGATGCAGCCCTTCCACAGGGCAGAGCCTTGTTGGTTGAAGCGTTGAGAATGTTTGGCAATGAGCATGCGCTCCGCCTTGCCATATCCAATCTGTTGGCGCAGGTAGTTCCGAATGGACGGCCTTCGCCAATGCCAGACAAATGCACCCGGATCAAAACCGAGTTTCCAACCCGCATCTTGCAGTCGCCAGCAAAAATCGACGTCATCACCAGCGGTGTGGAAGCGTGCATCAAACCCTCCTACCCCAACCAGAGCTGATTTGCGCACCACCAGATTGCAGCCTGGAAGATGCTCAGCGGTCATATCATCTAGCATGACGTGGCTGGGTGCGCCCGGGGCGGCACAGACTACAGCTTCACGGTGGTGCTTTGGGATCTGGGGTAGATTGGGTCCGCCAACTGCCGCGTAATCGGGGTGCTCTTGGAGAAAATCATAAACGCGATGCAACCAGTCGCGGTCGGGTTCGCAGTCATCGTCGGTGTAAGCGAGGATGTCAGATTTTGCGAGTTGAGCACCGGTATTGCGCGCCGCACTCAGGCCAAAGGCTTGCACCCGTACCAGTTCGACATCAGGAAATTGCGCTGCGACATAATCCGCAGTGCCATCGGTGGAGCCATCGTCGATGACCATCGTCTCAATACCGTGCTGAAAATCGCATTGCTCCAGTGCTTGTAGGCAGCCGCCGATACGATTCCGGCCATTGCGAGTGCAGACGATGACCGTGAGGGCATGCGTCTTTGGATTGCTCTGGGTGGTGGGCACGCGATCAAGGCCCCTGAGTGCAGCGACAGCCGGCTTGTCATTTCCATTGCGATCGGTGATGCCGAAATCCCAATCTTCCACTTCAATTCCACCACTCAGCCAGCGGTCGCTCCAAGCAAAGACAGTGAATCCGGCCACGGCTTGCGCCCGCGTAAGGTTCGCCGCACTACAAAGCAATTGCGCCTGTCGCTCCACTGGGTTGCGCTGGGTATCCAAGCCAAACTCCGAAATGACCAAAGGACGATCGCCAGCCACGTGATGCAGTCGTCTGATGTAAGACTCCAGTTTTTCCTCTTTCTCCAGATATAGATTGAAAGCAGAGAAGTCGGCATTGCCCGGCTCCAGATATTCAGTACTGGGAAAGTTGGCATAGGCGTATAGCAATTCAGGTATGATTTGCTTTCCCAAGGCAATCAGTTCTTCGAGAGCAACCCGCACCCTATCTGGACCCATCCAGCGCACCAGATCGAGGGGCACCTCGTTACCCACGTAAACACCGGCGACCGCGGGGTGATCGCCATGGCGGGTTAGCCAATCCGCCAATTCGATCTTGGCTGCCGTGAGGCGACCTCCATGGCTGATGAAGTCCGAATGCTGCTGCCAAGCCAATCCGGCGAAGACTTTCAGTCCAGCCTCCTGAGCGCTTTCGAGCATGCGGTGGCCCGGGAGTTCAAAGGTACGAATGGCATCAAATCCTGTCTCTGCAATGTGCTTGAAATCCTTACGAAAGCAATTCGGCCAGCCACCTGGAAAGGGTCCGTATGTCACCATCCGCGGGTGAATGCGCGCATTACCACAACGGAAGAATTTTCCGTCGATCTGCCAACGAGAGTCGGACGAATTCTGTGCCACGCAACGATGTTACAGAGGCGCAACCCCGGAGGAAATCTTATTCATCGAGCAGTGTTTTACGGCTGAACAACGCAATGACGGGAATACCGCGCTCTTCAATCGCCTGTTTGCCGCCTTCCTCTCGGTCTACCAGCACTAGACAGAAAGCGACCTTACCGCCCTCGCGCTCAATGGCATCAACGGCTTTGAGGGTGGAACCGCCGGTGGTGATGACATCGTCAACTACAATCACGGTGTTGCCACTTTCAAAGTTCCCCTCGATCTGCTTGCCCTTACCATGGCCTTTTGGCTCTTTGCGCACGGTGAAAACTTGAAGTTTCTCCTCGGGGTGCTGCATGCCTGAGATCATGCCCACGGCAAGTGAAATTGGATCGGCACCCAGCGTCATACCACCAATGGCATTGATGCCGAGTTTGTGGGAATGGATATAGGAGCGTACAGCCTGCCAGCCGATATCGCCGATGAGTTTGGCACCATCGGGGTCGAGTGCGGTCATGCGGCAGTCGATGTAGAGGTCGCTGGTCTTGCCGGAGGCGAGAGTGAACTCACCGGTGCGGACGGATTTATCGAGCAAAATTTTCTTCAGGGCTGCGGTGGCATCGGACATATGGTGACCATTGAAAATGTCGGAAGCGGCGGCAAGTGTGGAAGTGCCTTTGCCTTTGGAAAGGGTACTGTTACCATTGGTGGATGACAGCCGAGGAACTTGCCAGATCTGCCACCAGCGGAGATCCTCAACCCATGGATCTCGATCCAATCGCCACAACGCTGTGGCTGGCCAAGGCCGGGCATTGGGATCGAGCGCACGATGATTGCCAAACACTCGATGATACTCAGGCTGGAGACTGGATTCATGCTTGGCTGCATCGTCAGGAGGGTGACTACGGCAACGCCTGTTACTGGTATCGGAACGCTGGAAAGTCGGCCAAGTCCCGAGGCTACGACTTGGATGCCGAGTGGATGGAAATTGCCAGTGAACTCCTGACTTAGATCACCTGCCCCAACACCTCCCGCACCCAATGGTGAATGCCGGGCTCCTTGCTCTCCCGCGAACCCGCAATGTTGAGAGTTTTGATGCCGTGCTCCTCAATGAAGTGGACTAAGCGGCAGGAAAAACCCTTGTGGCCGGGGTTTTCTCGGCTCAGGTGTAGCCATGGTTTACGGTGCTTGCGGGCGAAGTCGATAGTCCTCAGTGAGCCACCACTGGCCTTGGCGGCGATGGTAAAGACCACCGTGCCGTCCGAGTCACGGGCATTCCATTCGGTGCGTTGGAGATAGTCTTCAGACGGAGTCTCATGCAGTGCGTAGCAATTGGGGATGGGTCCTGCCAGGCTGCGTCGCCCCTTGGGGCACCATCCACCATGAGGGAAGCCTTTTTCCAGAGCAATTTCGAGCGCGGCGATGTCCGCACCCGTTTGCCCGCCTGAATGAATGCGCTGAAGCATTGGTGGAGAGTAAAGCCATTGCAATCGTGCGTCCATCCCAGGGTGAATAGAGTCTTCATTTTGCCTCAATCCCGCTACTCCGACCATCCCTCGCAAAAATCAGAACCCCGATGTGGAGTTCCACTTTGTATGTAACGTCGTGATGAAGAGACCCTCTACCAGTGATTACCGCAGCGAGATCCGCTACCACCGCGCTCCTCGCGCAGGCGAACGACATGGTGTTCCAGAGTGATTCGACCGACGGTTTGCAAAACATAAGAACGAGCCCGAAAGCATTGTCTGAGAGTGGTTTGATTGGGCATTTTTTGTATTGCTATATCTATGATATTACATATATATTTTACTAGTGCATTGTTATTATTGTCAACTACTGACTAAACTGGAGTTTTATCCCTCTACGCTATGCAACAAATCCCTTACTATTCCAACTTACGCGCACCCCACAGTCGGAGGGCAGCCATGAAGCGTGTTCTGAAGATTTCACTGGCCAGCCTCTCACTGCTGGCGTTATCCACCGCCTCAGGAGGAGATCAGCCCAAGCTTACTTTGTCCAAAGGTGGGCAATCCACGTGGAACTTGGATTGGCAAGGAGTTGCCGGTCACACCTACTTCACGCAGTGGAGTGAGAATCTCGTTGATTGGAAATTTTTCCCTACGGTTCTCTCCGGTGATGGATCTGCGATTTCTCATGGCTTCAGCAGCTC
>JBMYMN010000089.1:0-11211 GCA_049597355.1 Luteolibacter sp. | reverse complement strand
CTGCAGGACAGCTTCAAAGCACACAGCTAGAACTCGATGTAAGCCCAGATACCAGTCAGATCACTCTGACTTTTCCCAGCCACGTTCGATTCAATTACCTGCTTCAATCAAGTGGGACACTTGATGACTGGACCGCTGAGATGAATACTTCCACTCTTGCGGGTACGGGAGAAAGTCTCACATTCACAGTCCCCATGAGTGCGGCGAAAAAATTCTATCGCATCGAAATATTACCTAACTTCTGAAGCGATGTGCCAGTCTCATGTAAATACTCAGATAGACCATTCGTAGCAAATGCAATGGGAGGTTGAGTGGTATAGTTCTCCGACTGAATGCTGAGAGTCGCAAAATATCGATCTTGCGGCACCTATACTTTCATCAGGTCGGCTTCCTTGGCAGTCGCCAGGTCCTCGACTTTTTTTGTAAACTCGTTGGTGAGGTTCTGGACATCGCTTTCGAAGTCCTTTTGGCTATCCTCGGTGAGGACATTTTCGGCCTTCATCTTCTTGGCGGAATCCATGCCGTTTTTGCGCGCGGTGCGGATGCCCACTTTGGCTTCCTCGGCTAGCTGCTTGATCAGCTTGACCATTTCAAGGCGGCGTTCCTCGGAGAGTTCGGGGATGGGCACGCGAAGTGAACCATCGGTGGCCACTGGGTTGAGGCTCAGCTTGGATTCACGAATGGCGCGTTCGATGTCGGGGGTGGTGGAAGGGTCGAAGGGCTTCACCATCAACATGCGAGGCTCGGGGGAGCCGATGACTGCGAGCGTCTTCAGTTTGCCGGTGCTGCCGTAGGCTTGAACCGTGACATCGATGTTTTCGATCAGGGCAGGAGTGGCCTTGCCGGTGCGCACGGCGGTGAATTCGTGAGCGAGATGATCGACGCTTTTGGTCATCGCGTCTTTGACTTCGGAAAGGACTTGGCTGGGTTCCATGATCTTTGGGGTTTCTGAGGTGAATCATTCGCCGTGAACGAGGGTGCCGATGGGCTTGCCCTGCAGAGCGTGGGAGAGGTTTCCTTCGACACCCAGATCAAAGACGATGATGGGGATGTCGTTGTCCATGCACAGGCTGAAGGCCGTGGTGTCCATCACGTTGAGGCGCTGGGAGATGCATTCGTGGAAGGTGACCTTGTCGTAGCGCTTAGCCTCGGGATTCTTTCGAGGATCGGAGTCATACACGCCGTCCACCTGTGTGGCCTTGAGGATGACGTCCGCACCCATCTCGCTGGCGCGCAGGGCGGAAGTGGTGTCGGTGGAGAAGAAGGGGTTGCCAGTACCGGCACCAAAGATGACGACCTTGCCTTCGGATAGTTGGCTTTCGGCGCGGCGGCGGATGAAGGTTTCGGCCACGTTCTTCATTTCAATGGCCGACTGCACCACGCATTTCACGCCGATGTGGCTGAGCGCACCTTCCAAGGCGAGAGCGTTCATGACGGTGGCCAGCATGCCGACGTAGTCTGCGGTGGCGCGGTCCATACCCCGGGCCGATGCGCTGGCCCCACGCCAGAAGTTGCCGCCGCCAACAACGATGCCTAGTTCGAGTCCGGAATCGACGGCCTCTTTGATCTCCAGAGCAATGCGCTCAACGATTTCGGGTGAGATATTGTCGCGGGAATCGACACCTCGAAGTGCCTCTCCGCTAAGCTTCAGAATGGCGCGTTTGAAAGGGCGGGGGTCTTTGCTGCTGTTGGACATCAATCTGATTGATCAAAACCTGATTCTACAACCCTTGCAACGCCTAAAGATGTTTGGCGTTGTCATCCATTGATTGTGAATTTCGAGTTCAGATCCACCAAGCCTGCATTGAGCTCATTGGTACCCTCGATGGCCAAGTTTACCGGCAATGGAGATCCCTGTTGGAGTTGATAAATCTCGAGAGTCTTGCGAATCGCTAGAATGGTGAGATTGAGGACTTGTCGAGAAGTGAGGTCAACCTCGGTAGGAATGTTCATATTAGCAACATTGAGGCGAATATGAAGCGTATGATCTTGCATGTGGGCGAGGATGGTGACGCCCGTCAATATCATCAGGTTTGCCTCTTGTACCTGATAGTTTTTATTATTGGTAGGGATCTTATGGCTGCTGCGTATGGCATGCACAAGATCCTCAGGCACGGCACCCGTGATGGCATGAGGGCGCGACATCACACATGCCTGCAGGGCCTCGCCGCTCTGAGAAATGGCCTCATCACCATCGGTATCGTGGAGACTTAGGGGTTCAAAAACGGGGGTGACCATGATGGTGGTCGACATTGCGGTTAAGCTACTCAATACGACGGTAAGAATGGCCAAAAGCTGAGCTTTCATTGAGGTATCATGCTCAATGGTATTGGAAAACACCAGTTAAATGCCGGGCCGAACGGTCTTGCCAAGAGGGGCTTTGAAGCTTTGCATGGGTAATGGATTTGCTCGAACGCGCCCGCCGAGTTGTGGAAATCGAGAGAGAGGGGCTGGCTCGTCTCTCAGATGGCTTGGATGAAAGCTTCGTCCATGCCGTTGAGATTATCCGCGATACGCTCCAACGCGGCTGCAAGATTGTGGTTGTGGGAGTGGGTAAGTCCGAAAATATTGGCTTAAAAATTGCAGCAACGCTCAATTCTACCGGAGCCACTGCTGTGGTGCTCAACTCACAGAATGCTCTGCATGGCGATCTGGGCCTCATCTCAGACGGTGATGTGGTTCTGGCTCTGTCTTATTCGGGTGAAACCAAGGAGCTTATCAACCTCATTCCATTCATCATGCGCTTTGATGTGAAGCTTGTGGCCGTGACAGGTAAGCCTGAGTCTACACTGGGTCAACTCGCCAATACCACGCTCGACACCTCGGTTGAGAGGGAAGCCTGCCCACTCAACCTTGCACCAACCTCCTCCTCCACCGCCATGCTTGTCATGGGAGATGCACTTGCCATGGTGCTGCTTGAGGCACGGGGCTTTAGTGAAGAGGATTTCGCTCGTTTCCATCCTGGTGGTTCACTTGGCAAGGCTCTCCTCACAAAGGTGAGCGATATCATGCGTAGCGATCAACAGCTGCCCATTGTGGGCGAGCGCGCGAATGTAATTGAGGCGATTGACGCGATGAATGAGGTCCGTGCTGGCGCATGCCTGATTCTTGATGATGCCGGTAAGTTGGCAGGTATTTTTACCCACGGTGACTTCGCCCGCAGCTATCGTAAGGATCCCATGCTGGGAGATAAGTTGGTTGCCGAACTAATGACCAAAAATCCTATTTCCGTGGCCCCAGATGACCTCGCAGTTGAAGTGCTCAGAACTCTTGGCACAAAGCGCATCGATGATCTAGTCGTGCTCGACAGTGACGGTCGTCCCGTTGGCTTGGTGGATACTCAGGATCTTGCTCGTTTGAAGATTGTATGATCAGAGGTGTCTCTCGGTGATCTCCTTCTTGATCATTACCACGAACTCCTCGATTGGCATGGTGCCCATGTCTTCTTTATCCCGGTGCCGGACTGCAACGGTTCCTTCCTCCACCTCACGCTGGCCGATGACGAGCATATAGGGCACGCGATCCAGTCGAGTGTTGCGTATTTTGGCGCCAATCTTGTCTGAACTGCGATCAACGCTAAGGCGAACGCCGGCCTCAGACAGCTTTGCGGCTGCATTTTCAGCGTATTCGAGGGTCTTTTCGGAAATGGGCAATACGCGCACCTGTTCTGGAGCCAGCCATGTAGGAAACTTGCCCTCAAAGTGCTCAATTAGGAGGCCAGTGAAACGTTCGATAGAACCGAAGGGAGCACGATGGATCATCACGGGCACATGAGGCTGATTATCAGGTCCGATGTAGGATAGGTTGAAGCGTGCGGGTAGGCTGTAGTCCACTTGGACGGTGCCCAACTGCCAATCGCGTCCGATCACGTCCTTGACCACGAAGTCAATCTTGGGGCCGTAGAAGGCGGCCTCACCCAATTCCTCGGTATATTCCACACCTAGATCCTGCACAGCCTTACGCAATGCAGCCTCGGATTTGTCCCAATCTTCGGCATTGCCGACATACTTGTCGCTATCGGGATCGCGGAGAGAAAGCCGAACTCGATAGTCACTCATTCCCAACGAGTTAAATACTTTTTTAACGAGATTCAAGCAACCATCGATTTCTTCGGGAAGTTGATCTGGGGTGCAGAATATGTGGGCGTCATCCTGGGTGAAGCCGCGGACACGGGTCATGCCACCAAGCTCACCGGACTGCTCCCAACGATAGACGGTGCCGAACTCCGCCAGACGGACAGGTAAATCACGATAGGAGTGGTGATCGCTATCAAAAATCTTGATGTGGTGTGGACAATTCATGGGTGCCAACAAAAAGCCCTCATGCTCGCCGGATTCCAGGCCCTCAATCAGACTGGTGCAGGAGGCGTCGTTGTCAGAGAGCTCTTCGAGAGTATCGCGCTCAGGAATTGCGGGATATTGGCTCTCCTGATAGTAGGGGAAGTGCCCAGATGTGCGATACAGATCCAGTTTGCCGATGTGAGGTGTAAACACTTGCATGTAGCCCTGTTTGTCGAGCTCGGCAGTGATAAAGTCTTGGAGGGCGCGTCGGATGAGGCCGCCTTTGGGTTTCCATAGAACCAGCCCTTGGCCGACGGCCTCATCGATGGCAAAAATACCCAATTCACGGCCTAATTTACGGTGGTCACGCTTTTTGGCCTCCTCCAGCTTCTCCAGATGATCCATCAGTTCTTCTTTCTTGGAGAACGCAGTTCCATAAACGCGCTGAAGCTGTCCCTTTTCTTTGTCACCCATGTAGAAGGATGAAGAGACACTCATCAGTTTCACGTTTTTACATTTGGAGGTGTAGCCGACGTGGGGTCCCGCGCAAAGATCGATGAATTCACCATTTTGGAAGCATGAGATTTCTTCCTCGTCAGGTATTTTATTGATGAGATCGAGCTTGAAATTAGAGGGATTACCAGGACGGTCACAAAGGCCTCCAAGGCGACCGCTCAGAGCCATTTCTTTGGCTTCCTCACGTGTGATGACTTTGCACTCGAACTTTTGGTTCTCCTTGGCGACTTTTTTCATCTCCGCCTCAATCTTCTCGAAATCATCCGGCGTGATGCGGTGCTTCATATCGAAGTCGTAATAGAAGCCGCTGTCAATGGGAGGACCATAAGCAAACTGGGCATCGGGCCAGATGCGAAGGATGGCGGTAGCCATCACGTGTGCGCAGGAGTGGCGTAGGCGCTCTAAGTCAGTCATCTGTTGACGTTCATCAATGGTCTTGCGTTCGCTCATGGCGGGCAAGGGAAAGCTTAAGAGGGCAGTTAATTCAAGGGGATAGTGGATTTGTGATGATGCATTGCCACGAAAATCAATCAGAAGATGGTTTCGTTCGTCATGCGAATCACAGAAATACATTGCCATTGAGTCTTATATTGGCATAGATGGTATATTATCCCTACTCATCCCATTACCACTCATAACTCATCATTTCGCGAGAAAGGAGTTTGCATGAATGTGCCTAAATCCCTTGCTCTACTCTTTGTTTTCGCCGCAGCGATCTCCTGCGACAATCAGGATGCCAGTGCCAGCAAAGGTTCAATTAATGGCAATAGTCAGATGGTTCAGCCGGCCACAAAGCCCAATCTGGTTGTGGTTGCTGAGCCTGAAATTCAGGAGCCCAAACACCTTTTCGTGCTGGCTGGTCAGTTCAATATGTCCGCGAATCTTTACAACCACTTTGCTCAAGCGGTGCGGAAAACCATTGGCAAAGACAAAGTGACCTCGGTGCGAAGCGTCAATGAAGAAGCAAAGATGGCTGAATGGGATGAAGGCTATGGCAAACTCATGGAAGACATCGGTAATGGACTTGTCGGTAATTCTTACGAAACAGTTAGTCTAATCTGGATGCATGGCGAAAGTGATGCCCGAAGCCCTTCGGCTAGGTCCTACAAGGAGAACTTTCTCGCATTTGTTGACCGTCTGCGAACCGACCTGAAAGCGCCTGAGCTCAAATTTGTGGTTGGCAGAATTAGTGATACCGGCATGTCAGACTCCAACGGGCCTTATGTGAAGATGGTTCGTGAGTCACAAGTCTCAGCCGCCGATGGCGATGATGACGGAGCATGGATTGATACCGATGATTTAATTCGCATGGGTCGTGATGGCGACGGCATCCGGTACGGGCGGAATGCTGCCGCCATTTTGGGTGAACGCTTTGCGTATAAAGCTATGACTCAACTCGGGTTTACCAGCGAAGAACTTAACCCAAACATGTCAATCGGTCAGCCGCAGTAAATTAGGTATTAGCATTATGAACTTACTTAAAATTGTCATGTTCGGTTTGCGAACCGACGCCGTTGACTTCTCAAACTGGTCTGACTTTTCAATTGAAAAGCTTGAGGCGGCTTTTGATCAGGTATCTTCGGACTTGAAGGATGCCGGTCATGATCCTGTCTGGTGCCTCACGGATACTGGAGATGCTGCAGAGCAAGTTGTCACAAAGGCGCTCAGCGCACACCAGCCTGATGTGGTGCTAATTGGTGCCGGAGTAAGGACCGATCCTGACCACCTTGTGCTCTTTGAGAAGGTGATCAATCTGGTTCAACATCATGCACCCCAGACGAAGATTGCCATTAACACGAGGTCATCGGATTCCGTTCGCAGGGTGGAGCGCTGGGCGCATTAAACCATGAAGACAGTAATGTTATCGATTCGCTTTGGGTGTTTCGAAAAACTTCAATACTTCTTCAAGCTTGCGGGTATTGAATACGTCCTGTTTGCGTAACCAGCCTTTGCGTGCACAGCGCACACCCAGACCAAGACGGTGGAGTCCATCGGTAGAGTGGGCATCCGGATTGATGGAGCATAATACCCCTTTGTCTCGCGCTTTGCGCCACCATCGCCAATCCATATCGAGACGTGAGGGAGTGCAATTGAGTTCAATGATGGTGCGAGTTTCGGCTGCGCAGTCGATG
This sequence comes from Luteolibacter sp., assembly GCA_049597355.1. Classification (GTDB taxonomy): domain Bacteria; phylum Verrucomicrobiota; class Verrucomicrobiia; order Verrucomicrobiales; family Akkermansiaceae; genus Luteolibacter. Next base: position 4,283 of record JBMYMN010000089.1, on the reverse strand, counting down.
ATCTTATGATGATCAATCGCGTATGGAGCACGCTTTAGCAACAGGCGGCCAGTCATGTGACCGAGCATCGTTACGTGTTCGTTTTCCATGGCTTTGCAGATGCGTTGAGTCATCGTTTGCTCATCCAATTGAAGAGACGTATGGACCGAGGCTACAACATAATCGAGAGTTGCAAGGGTCTGATCGCAAAAATCCAGTGATCCATCTTTGAGGATATCGACTTCACTGCCGTGAAAGAGTCGAAAATGATCATTGATGCTATTGAGACTGCGAATCGCTTCGCCTTGTCTGGCCAGGCGCTCTTCATCGAGTCCATTGGCAAAGGCGAGAAGCTTGGAGTGATCTGCAATACCCAAGTAGGCGAGGCCAAGTTCCTGAGCTTCTTCGGCCATTTCTTCGAGCGTGTGCTTGCCGTCCGACTCAGTGGTGTGGTTGTGGAAAGTGCCGCGGAGATTCTCAAGTTGGATGAGTTTGTCCAAGGGGCCAGATTCTGCTGCTTCGACCTCACCTTTGTTTTCTCGTAACTCTGGATCCACATAAGCCAAGCCCAGGTGAGCATAGATGTCGCGCTCTTCGTAGAGGTCTGATGGGATTTCAGCTGGTTTGTCATCTTTGGCCTGACTGAAGCCATATTCATTGAGCGAAAGCCCTTGTTGTAGTGCGAGCGAACGAATGGCCACGTTGTGTTCCTTGGAGCCGGTGAAATACATCAGCGCGAAAGGGAACTGCTTGCGTGACACCGCACGCAGATCGCATTGCAAACCGCTTGCCAATCGAACGGAAGCCTTGGTGTCGCCGCAGGCAATGACCTCCTCCACATTCGGTATGGTCGTGAAGTCCTCGCAAACCAGTTTGCCTTCTTTGGTTTCCACCAGAAAGTCGAGGTCGTGCACGGTCTCTTTGGCCCTGCGATAGGACCCGGCAATGGCCACGCGACTGACTTCTGGGTGCATTCGAAGCAATTCCAGGATCTCCTCAGCCACTGGAATGACCGCTCCCAACAGATAGCGGTCGGCATAGGTTTCCTTGACTGAGATGGAGGCCAAGATTTTCTCCTGAGTCTTTTTGCCAAAGCCTTTGAGGCCAGCGACTTTGTCCTCGTCGCAGGCAGCTTGAAGTTCGGGGATGGAGGTGATTTTTAGCTCTTCATAAAGAGCTTTGATTTTTTTGGGGCCGAGACCCTGCAGTTCGAAGAGATCAAAAAGTCCTTCGGGGAATTCCGCGCGCAGATCATCCAAGAATGGCAGGCTTCCAGTTGAAGCCAGTATATGTAGCTTATCCTGAAGAGCCTCACCAATGCCCTTAATGCCCTTCAATTCGTTGTCCTTAGCAAGTTGAACAATGTTGTCTTCTAGCTCTCTCACGATGTCCGAGCCATTGCGGTAGGCCCGTATCTTGAAAGGGTTTTCTCCCTTGAGCTCGAGCAAGAGTGCGATTTGATCGAGTGCTTCAGCGAGGTCTTCTCGAGTCATTGGCGTGGGTGGGCAATCGTATGGGCTTATCCAATCTTCAGACCGGCTTTTTCGATATCAGCGCCACTTGGTACTTGATACGTGGAGAGACCGAATTCAGGCAATACTGACAAGAAGTGATCGAAAATATCTCCCTGAACGTCTTCGTAGTTAACCCAAGCCGTATCGTTTGAGAAGACGTAGATTTCGATGGGTAGGCCGTGTGGAGTTGGGGCCAACTGACGCACCAAGAGCGTCATATTCTGGTGAATCTTGGTGTGGTTCTTAAGGTATGCCACGCAGTAAGCTCGGAAGGTGCCGATGTTGGTGAGGCGACGACCATTAATCAGTTCACTGATATCGTCGGGAATGTCCTCGTTGTATCCGCGGATGTCTTCGAGCTTGGATTGTAGATAGGACTTGAGGATACGGATGCCTTTGAAAGTCTTGAGCATCTCATCATCGGCAAAGCGAATGGTGCGCATATCGATGTGAATCGAACGTTTGATGCGCCGACCACCCGACTCGCTCATGCCCCGCCAGTTTTTGAAAGAGTCGCTGATCAGGGCATAGGTCGGAATGGTGGTGATGGTTTTATCCCAGTTCTGAACCTTGACCGTGGTCAGTGAAACATCAAGGACGTCGCCATCGGCGCCACGGCCTGGCATTTCGATCCAGTCACCAACGCAAACCATGTTGTTCAGCGACAATTGAAAGCCGGCGACAAGGCCTAGGATGGCATCTTTGAACACCAATAACAGGATTGCTGTAACCGCACCTAGTCCTGAGAACAGCACCAGTGGGGATTTGCCTAGAATATTGGCTAGGATGAAGATTAGACCAATCAGGTTGATCACGAGTTTGGCTGCCTGGCTAAAGCTTTTTGCTGGGAAGCGGATACCGAGTTTACTGGCTTCCCAGGTGGCACGGGCGAAGTTGATCGCCGCATCGATGACCATCAGCACACAGATGATGAGGTAGACATTCACTGTCAGGGCAGAGATCTGCTTCACAGTGTTGTGGTTCTCAAAAAGGATGAGAGTCAGCGAGTGTATGACCAATGCTGGCACCAAATGTGAGGCGCGGATGATCATGCCGTGTTCCACTAGTTTGTCATCAAGTTGAGTGGAAGTCTTTCTGATGATAGGATGTATCAAGCGGCGAATCATGACTTTGGCCGCAAGGTTGGCGATGAACGCCAGAATGATCACAATGATCATTGAAGTGCCGACACCGAGAAGGTCGGCCAGATTGGCATCAAGCTTGAGTTGCTGTAGCCAGTCACTAATGGTTTCGGGGTTCATGATGGTTGATCTAGCGACTGGGAATGACTTCAACAGTGAAGCCCTTGAGATAACTTGTTTCCGGGAGATTTACCATGACGGGATGGTCGGCACGTTGTCCATGTTCGGCGATCATGCGCAGTGTTCTTTTTGCATCAACGGATGCACTGGCCAGATTTTCAAGAAATAGCTCCCGACTGGCGTGATGAGAACAGCAAAATGTGCTGAGAATGCCACCCTTGCTTAAGAGTTTGAGGGCCCGTAAGTGGATCTCTTTGTATCCTCTCATGGCATCATTCAGGGTCTTCTTGTTGCGGGTGAAGCTTGGAGGATCGAGGATGATAAGATCGTAATCAGGCTCGGTATGTTTCAGAAAATCAAACACGTTACTCTCGATGACCTCAATATCGACACCATTGTGGCGTGCGTTATTGCGGGCTGCTTCACAGGCTGTCGGCGAGATATCGACGGCGGTAACGCCAGTGGCACCGGCGGTTGAGCAGGTAAGGGCGAAGCCGCCTTGGTTGGCGAAGCAATCAAGCACGCGTCTACCCTTAGCCATGCGTGCGACCTCAGCATGAGATTGGAGTTGGTCAAGGTAGAGTCCTGTTTTTTGACCATCGAGGAGGTCGACTTCGTATTCGATGCCATTTGCGGTCACAGTGAATGGCCCTGGGTTATCACCCAGAAGCATTTCGATGTTGGATTCTAGCCCTTCTGCTTTGCGGAAAGGCGAGTCATTACGCAGGACAATGGAGGTGGGTTTGAGAGTCTCCATTAGAGCATCGCGAATGATTTCACGGCGCTGATCCATGGCGAGAGTCAGTGTCTGCATCACCAGATTGTCACCGTAAGCGTCGATGATAAGGCCAGGCAAACCATCAGATTCACTCCAGACGAGTCGTGCGAGGGTGGGGGAGATGCCGATTTCGCGGCGATAATCTATGGCTTGACGAATACGCCTGACGAAGAAATCTCGGTCTAAATCTTGTTTTCGGCGTGAAAAGCGTCTGGCTAGAATCTGGGATTGAGGATTGTAGATGGCAGATCCCAGCGGACGGTCACGGAAGTCCTTGAGAGTGACGACATCGCCTGGCACAGGATTACCGAAGGTCTTTTTGACCTCAGAGCTGTAGACCCATTCGTGGCCATGAAAGATGCGCGCACGAGGTTGTATGACCAGACCTGCCATGGGCGGGCAATCTGCTTGGACTCGTAAGATTTGTCGACCGAGAAAGTGCGGTTTGATGAGCTGATTTCAATCCCATGTGGATTTCCTCTTGAACCTCAGGTGCTGAAACACTAGCCAAAGGGCCTACCATTATGGGTCAACAACACAGAAAAGTCATCAAACGCCGTCGCCGTGCCCTTTACAATAAGCGCCAAAAGGAGAAGGCAAAGTTAGAAGGCATCGTCAAGAAGCCATCCGTGAAGAAGAATGTCGCTGCCGCTCCGGCGAAAAAGGCCGCCAAGAAAGCTGCGAAAAAGGCACCTGCCAAGAAAGCTGCGAAAAAGGCACCTGCCAAGAAAGCTGCGAAAAAGGCACCTG
>JBMYMN010000088.1:0-11339 GCA_049597355.1 Luteolibacter sp. | reverse complement strand
GAACTGACAATCAATGAGTTACATCACAACCAAATCCAATCTCTGTGAACTCAGTGTCCTCTCTGCCTCTGCGGTAAAGAAAAAGCCGTCAGACCTAAAGCCCCCCTCTACTTCAAATCATTATTTGGAAAGTTCTCCGGCACAGGAATAGTCACTTTTTTCGTGGCCGCCCATTCAGTGCCACGCAGGAAGGTGGTCACGAAGCTACCCTCCCGGATCTGCGCGGTGGCGTGACCAAGAACGGTGTGGAAGATGCGGCCCTCGTGGTAGTCGATGGCCATCAGAGTCGGCTCGTGACGGCCCGAACCCCCACTTTCTTTGGAGGCAAAAGCACTGGCTAGAATGGTCACGTTCTCGGCAGGTCCACGCAGGCGGTCGTAGAGCTCTTCAGGACCGTGTTTGAAGCTCTCAGGAAGCCCCTTCATGATGGGGTGATCCTTGGCGCGGTTTACGATCTCGATCACATGCTGCTTGCCGTGAGCACCACCACGACCGGGAGATTTGTCACGCACTACTTCACCTTGGTCGTTGAGGTAAAGATAGGGGCCGCTCTTCTCGTTACGGCCAGCCCAGCCGCCGATAGCGGTCATCTTGTTGTATTCCGTCCATTGGGGCCAACAGTTGTTGGCGGCATGAATGGAGACCATGCCACCACCCTTTTTCATGAATTGCTCATAGGCCGCCATGGTGGCTTTCGGCCATGCAGCACCGCCGAAGCCCTCATTCATCACCACTACGTCGTATTTACTGAAGTCGGGCCTGTAGCTACCGTCTTCACAACTTTTCTTGGAAGAGCGGCTATGATCTACTTCGAAGCGACCACTCTCCTTTAGGATCTGAATCAATAGAGGAGTCGTTTCCATGTATTTGTGGGCCTTCTGAGGGCCGTCACAAACGAGAACCTCAATTTTCTCGGCAGCATGGAGGGTGCTGACCGAAATCAGGGCCACCACAGCCGCGTGCAGTGTCAGTAAAAAATTCTTCATAACAAAATCTCTACTCACTCTGAAGCATCGGCACAAGCAGCACCTTATGAAATCCGACCAACCATCAACTCCGACCAAAAGAGGACTTTGGCTTGAGGAAAACCACTGCCGAAATCGTGAGACAGAACAGAACCGCCAGCAATGAGAAGCTGCCACTGGCACGCTCAAGCTTGATATCGAGTGTCATGGCCTCGTCACTGCCAACCTGCACGCTACGACCAAAGCTCATCACGGTGCCGCGTTCAGGTAGAGTGATGTCGAGTGCGGCGGGAGCCGGTTCGGCAGCGAGCTGCTGAGCCACCACCCGATTGGCGATGGCCTTGATTGCAGCGTTTTCGTCGGCACTGTTGCCGTCGAGGAAGCGCTCCAACTGGTTGGGATCAAAGTTGTATTTACCCTGGAGCACGGGATTGACTGCTGCGGCCTGATCAATCTGAGCATTCGGTTCCTGTTGAGTATCGGCGGCGCGGTTATCGATGATTAGGCGCTGGCGGCGGGAGTTAAGACCAAGCACGGCCTGTTGCGTTTTTAATTTGCGTAGTTGCACGCGGGCATCCTCGTTGGAAGCATCATCCAAATTGCCGCTGTTGAGGACGTTACTATATGCCATGATGGCCTTCTTCTGATCACCTTCGGCGGCCCATTGGTTGCCTTTATCAAGCAGTTGCACAGCACTACTCTTGAGCACCTTACTCTTGCTGCTAATAATATCCTGATAACTCTCCATCTCAAGCCAAGTCCCTTCTTCGGACCGCTTAAGATCAAAATCGCCGTCATAGTCAGCAACCCTCCAGCCCTCAGGCACCAACAAACGCCATGTTAGATTCTCCATCGGCACGTCCAGCACCGGCCCCTGTAGCTGTTTAGGTCCCTTCATGCTATCAGCATAGGTGAAACGCAGCTCTGAACTTTGGCCGTCCGGGCGTGGGAAGACGTAAAATAACCATTCATCATCTTCGCGAACCAGTGGAGCCCCCTCCCCGTTGACAAAGACATTGAAGAGCTCAGCTTCCTTGGGAAGCTTGAGGCGCATAGTGCTCTTGGCAACCACTTCCAATCGCATGGTGGCCGTGGTCAGCACGTTGCCACCTGGTGAAAGTAGCGAGGTGAGTGATCCTTCAGAAACGCGGATCTTGCGCAGGTTGGCGAGATCGTGACGTTTCATAATGACCTTCAGTGGACCCTCTGAGTCCGCCACCTTGAAGGTGAGATGAGGCGCCTCAATACCGGAGCTACTGCCAATCTGATTCTGAACCGCCGCCCAATCGGTGGATTGCCAGCCGCGCGGCAGACTTTCAGCTTCGAGCTCCAGACGACCACCGGCTCGTAGAGCAACGATGGTGTTCGTCTGGCGCACGTCCACCAGTTCGATGGGTGTAATGGACTCGGAGCCATCATCCACACTTGGGCGCTGATATTCGATGGTGACCTCAGCCTGACCCGCAATTCCTCGACGGAAGCGAATCTCCCACAGGTCATCCTCACCTTCCACAGGCACAAAGTCGGCAACAGCCGCACCGGTGGCGCGCAGCGTGGCGGCAGCCTTTTCGTCGAGGCCGCTGATCTTCACCCTGCGGGACTTCACTGCCGCGTTGTCGATGCGATAGTTGATGTTGAGACGGGTCAGCACTTGGCCTTCTCGAATGGTGGAATCATGGAAGACGCGAGCGGTGACCCATGGATCGAGACGGCGGATGGACAGACCTAATTGCCAATCGCTTTGCAGCAATCGATACGATAAAGCGTCTGGACGAACCGCAGCCCGCGATACGGCGTTCTTTTGGCCGGCGAGCTGGCGCGGGTCGAGCTGGGTAATGTTCTGTCGTTTGATGGCACGCACACGCAGACCACGCTCTGGCACAACGGTGAGCACACCAGTTTCTCGTGAGGCTTCCTGCAGTTGCACCTTGGGCACTACCCAATCATTACGATCACTGACCGGGCGCCCAACCATCTGCAAGTTGAAACTGCGCTGACCGATGGTCTTACCCGCGAGGTGGAGGGTCACCGTACGGATGCCGTTCTTTCCATCCTTACTCTCCATCTGAGTCCAGTGGCTTAGACCTTCCCCAGTGGCACTTTCCACCTCAAGACTGTTGGGTACCTCCAGTTGCAAGCGGAAGACGCCAGCACGCGTGATCATCACATCAATATCAGCCACCACTGTCAAACGGTCCTCACCCAGCGATACCAACTGCCAGATGTTAGAACGCAGTTCCGGGGCCACAGGATTAACTCGTAGTGTAAGAGCTGCTTCGGCAGCACCGTAGCGGAAGGCATGAAGTAACAGCGCCGCGGGTTGATTTTGAGCATTCACGGGAATGAGCGTGGAGTTGAAATCGCTGGGATTCACCTTGGACAAACCCTCCGTCTTGAGTCCCTCCGGCTGCACCTCGGCTCCAAAGGCCATGCCAATGAGTCCTACTTCTCCTGCTGCACCATTCACGCGCAAGGGAGCGACGCCAAGCTCTACTGGCAAGTCTCCGGCACTGCGTTGAGTTTCCACCACAAAGCTGAAAGGCCGGCTCTGGGCGGGCTGAACAATGACACGCAGCTGGCGTGAATCGGGATCAAAGCGCCAATTACCAATCGGTCCGTTGATCACGTCACTGACGGTATAGCCTTCGGGTACCTTGAGACTGAGTTGGCGAACCTGTCCTTGAGCCGGGCGGATTTTTACTTGATGGCGACCATTGACCACACCAGGCCCAGGCAGGAATAAATTGGAGACCTCGCAGTAAAAGCGGGTAGCCTCGGTAGAGACATCGCGCTGACGGGCCTGCGCGCGAATCACCACCTGCTTCATGGGGCTTAGCGACATCATCGCTGCACTCACATCCTTGGCGGCACCCGGCACGGGCTCCACCTTTACGGCGGCAGGACTGCTGAACTCCCAGCCGGACTCGTCCCACTGCACCTTGACCTTCTGCATGGCAGCGGGACCGGTGGGCATTCTCCAACCATTGGCCGGATTGACGGGCATCTCGAATTCGGCGGTGCCGGTCAGTCGACCTTCTTCGGTCGCGACCAACCAGTAGGCGCGCTGCTTATTGTGCACCCCATTGACAACCTTTAGACCGTTACCCTTGAACTCATTGAGGACGGCAGGATGCTCGAGTAGGAGATAACGATCCCCGGCTTCACCACTAAGGGTGAACTCCACGCTACCGTATAGTCGGCCATCGCGAATATCCCAGTCGTGCTGAACTGATTCCGCAGCCATGATCGTATCCTTGGGAGCCTCGGCATCGGCAGCGGTTGGCAGCATCCACGCCAAAATGGCGAGCATGGAGGCCGCGGCGGCTGAGGCAGCTGATTTGGCCTTGGCCGCTATGCTATCCCTGCGTCGCTTACTCCATGCTGATATTTCGCGAGTGAGTTGTATTACCCACCACACACCGAGTGAGGCAGCAACGATAAGGAGAGCCAAAAACGCACCTCCATGAATGGCAAGCAAGCTAGCGAGAACCACGGCAAGACCGCCGGCAAGCCACAGGCGGTCACTGCCCATGCAACCGCGCACGGCAAGACCCATACCAATCAACAGGCCGAGCACCACCGTAAATCCGAAGCTCGAGGCAAACTGACTCTGGTTGGCAAGCTCTATGGTGATGGCTTGGTTGGCACCGACCACCGGAGCCGCGTATTCGAGAATCTCGCTACCGGGATCGGTGGTCTGCAGGGCATGCATGCTGGCGGCCAGCGTGAAGAGCACGGCAAAGAGGGCGATCACCAAACCGATGCCGGCGGTCACACCTCCAGCTTTACCCTGAAAGAGAACCCGAGAGGTGATGACGAGCACCATCAGAATGATCATGATCAGAGTGTTTGAGCCAAGCCATTCCCAACCGCTTTGCATCTCGACGGGGGCGACGAGATTGGCTGTGCCTCCCTTCGGACTGAGGCGTTGACCTTCATCCCCTTCCACCAGCCATTCACCGATGACCACCGGCACCTCAAACTGGGGAGCCGCCACCAATGGTTGGCTGGCCTTGGCCGCCTTCGCACCGTAGCGAATGGCAATCTCCAAGGATTGGTTGGGGTCGATCTCAGAAACCAATGGCACCAGAATATCACCCATGTCGGAGCGGGCATTGACCGCCTCTCCATTGACTCGTGCCTCCCATAACTTGGAGCCTTCGGGCAGTTTCATGCGTAGCACACTTCGGCCCTTGGATTTCACGAAAATCTGCGAATCCGTCACCCATTGGCCATCACGAGAGATGTGGGTGTTGAGTTTCTGGAAGTCGACCACCTGGCTGATGGTCTCGCCGGGTTGAAACCACTCAACCTCCATCCCGATCTCAAAGTCACGGGCGGTGTATTGCCAGGCTTTGAGAGTCGGTGCGGTGCTGAGCAGTTGGAACTCGGTGGGAATCTCACTGGGGTCAATTTCAAGAAGTGATCCCTTCCGAGTGGAGTTGTGGTTCACCTGCTGCGGACTGACTACCTGGATGATGCCACGTTCGCCTTGCACTTCGAGTGGGCGCACCGCACCCGGAACGATAGTGCCACCCTGAGTGCTCATCGGTTCCTCGAATGTGAGCAGCACAGTGCCGGCACCGAGCACCGGCCGGGACAGGGGCACCACCACCGTGTTCCCGGTCCGACGCCAGTCGCGGCCCACGTTCTGACCAGTGACGTCGATGTTACCGATGCCCTCAGGCACCTCAATCTTCCATTCAGTAGCGGGAGCACCAACCACGAAGTAATTGATCAGCACACTACCGTAGGTGACCCCGGATTTCAGAGAGTAAAGATGGAAAACATCGGCCTGAACACTCTGACCGAGCGCCTCGACCGTGAGATCGAGCGACCAATTCTTCTCTCGCAGGCGGAAAGCCTGTTGCAGGCCATTGGAGCGCTTGGGGAAGAAGCTGACAGGAATTTCCGCGAGGCCTACACTCTTGCCAGCTTCAAGACGATAGCCTGGAGCGGCGACTGCACCAATGTAACCCCTGCGCGACTTCACCTCAGCAAAGCCCAGCGGCTGGATCTTCCAGAGCCCAGCCTTCGGGGCCTCGTTACGAGCCATCAACACCCGCACCAATTGGCGATTCATGATGGGCCCCTTAAAGAGCACGGTGAGGGTGCGCATACCTTTCTCCACCTCGCTGCCCACCGCGTAGTCGACCACTTGGGCACCGGACACGGAGGATACCGCATAATCAGCAGGGATGCTCAATTCCCACTCTCGAATGGGAGCCTCACGGATGTCGAGTTCGAGATCAGCATAGATGCGACGATCAGACTCGCCCAGTTCGTAGATCGTGACCTCATTGACTGAAATTTCGGGCAGCACCTGCGCGGCATTTACGGTGTAATCGAATTCCGCGGAGGGGAAGCGATAGACCACTGCCTGGCGCAGCGACTTGTCGAGACCACCGGGGAATTGATCTGGAGCGAGCTGAATGAGACCACTGGTATCCATGACCTCGACCCGTACGGAACCCTGATTGGCCACACGCAGGAAACCACTGTGGCGAAGCGCACCCACCGGAGACAGACGAATAGCTTGTGCTTTCAGCGGCTTACCTTCCATTCCAACCTGAGCTTCGATGATGATCTGTTTCGATTTCTCTACAGGACGGCTGAGACTAACCTCCAATTGGCGCTTGCCGCCGTTATCAGTGACCTTCCAGCCCACCACGGTCGAGTCACCGTGTACTGACAGAATCTCACCTTTGCCTGCTAAATCAAAGACTAGCTTGGTCAGTTTACCCTGAAGCACGCGCAGATCGACAGTTGAGCGCTGACGCATCAGGCCACTCCCCACGCGGACATCTGTCGACTCGGTGCTGGAAAAGAAAAGCGAGCCGTCTTTGACCTCCTCGACCTTCTGCCAAGCCATGGCGGCCTTGCCAGTTGGCGGCAGGTATCCGATCAACTGACCACGGCGTAAGCGTGGCACCAGGGGATGCTGGGAAGAGAACTCGGCCTCCTTATCAAAGCCGTTCAAACGAACTGGCACCACGATGCCACTCAGCATGGTAAAATCCACCTGCCTCCAGTCGCCACTGGTGGTCACCGGAACGGCAAAACCCAGTCGAATGGGAAAGTCCCCAGCACGAGTAGCAATGAGTTCGTGCACCCAATCTCCGTCCTCCAGTTTTCTGAGGCCAATACGCCAGCCATCACCCGAAGTTTGTTCCATTATGGCCACATTGCCTGCCAGCAGTTGAAGCCGGGATTCGGCTTTTTCTGAACGCAGCATTCCCTCCAGGCGGTAGCTGACACTCTTGCCGTCCTTCTCGAGCGCGGCATACAGACGACTACTCTGCATTTCGAGGCCATCGACTCGGAGACCCGAGGGCATGACTTCAATCTTGAGCATGGGACTGTCACTACCAACGAAGCGCCGCGTCTTGCTGACCAAAGTATCTTTAGTCTCTAGCTCCATCAGGCCCTGAATAGAGAGCAGTTTCAGATCGACCGCTCCATCGTGGACCAGCTTCAGATCCATGCTGTAGCCGGTAGCATCCGCGGGACCGATGAGCAGCAGATTGGTATCCTTGTCCTCCTTATCCTTCCACTCAAAATTCGTGGTGACCACCACTTCAAAGTCAAAGGAGCGATTGCGCGCCTTACCCTCAACATGAATATCGAGGAAGCGCTTACCGTCTGGTTCGGTGCGAATTGCCCAGCCCTTGTATGCGAACTCGTTGAGGAGATCCACTTCCCCACTGAAGGCATCAACCTGTTGGCCCGCGGTCACCGCCGTCACCTTGCCTTCGCCAATCAGAGCTACCGAGAGCGTCTCCGCCTTGCCTTGGTGCACGCGAAACTTCACCCGCTGGATAGAAATGGCGCTGCGATTCTTGAGTGTCGTGGTGGCATCCACCTTTACCGAATAAAAGACCGGAACCTCCTTGTGAGGACGATACCATGGAAAGACGACCATGCGGTCAGGATCCATCTTCCCGACTTCCGAATCTGCTTCCTGAGCAGATGCCGAGCCGAGCAGAAGGAGGCTCGCCATGATTAGCGTGAAGATACGAGTAAGGCACTGCCAGGCAAACAGACTGGGCATGGGGTAAGGATTTTGGGTGGTGTTCATGGGGGTGTGGGGCGATGAGTACTTGCGGATTCTTTTAGCTGGCCATCAGAACGTGGTCAGATAGGGGCAGATGGTTGGTGAATGACTAATCTAACAGATATGATCTGGATGCTCGGAAATTGCAGTGTGGAGATTGATTACTTCAGTTGATCGATCATCTCCAACATCTCGGCAGCCTTAGGATCACCCTTGTAGTGCTGGTTGACCTTGGCGATGACCTCACCCAGATCATTGAAGTTGATGGCATCGGCCAGTGGCCCCCCGCGCAGTTTCTCACCGGCCATCATGGCCAGCGTAGCAAGTTGCATGGAGGGGCGAGCCTGATCAAGGGCGGCAGTGGAGATCTCGTTGGCAATGGTCCAGCTGCGCTCGATCATTCTCCCACTGGCAACATCGCGAAAGCGCACACGAACCTCACCAATCTCACCCTTGCCTTCGGGCAGAGTTTCGATCTGGTAAATGGCGATACCGGCTTCTTCAGCTGCCATTTCAGCAGCATCGACGGTGTCATCGTGGAAGTCTTCCTTGTTGAGGCGGTCCTTCTCAAACCCGATCAGCTTGTAGCGGCCGACGCGCTCGGAATTAAAGTGCACCTGCACCTTAACGTTCTCGGCAGCAGGACGGAAGGCGCCAGCGAGTTGCTCAGCGAAACGATTCTTCTCACCCTTGCCAACCACGTAGTAGCGACCGTTGCCGTGGCGGGCCATCTCACCGAGGAGTTCGTCGTTGAGGCCGTCCGCGACGATGCCGGCAATATCGAAAGCGATTCCTTTCTGGCGCAACTCCTTGATCTTGTTGGAGAGCGAGATGGGATCGGCATCCCCAAGATTGGCGGCTCCGTCAGTGAATAAGACCATGCGGTTTTGCGCACCTTCGAGTTGGTGGCGTTCGGCGAGTTGCTCACCCAACTTGAGGGCTTCCTCAAGGTTGGTACCACCTTCATTGGCTTCGATGTTGAGCAGCTTGGCGAGTTGACCCTCCTTGCCGCTGACGGCCTCGGCTAACAGGCGCGCGGTGCGGGAGAAACCGATCACGTTCACCTGGTCATTTTCGTTGAGTAGGCCACGAAGACCTTCAAGCGCATCGATCATGGCCTGGCGGCGATCTTCACGAGCCATAGAGCCGCTCTGATCGATGAGGAGTGTCAGGCGCAGCGGCTGACCCTGATTGCGACCTTCAGAAGCCGTCTTAATGGCGACACGCACCAGATTACGACCGGGAATCACGGGGTGCGCTGTCTGCTCAATGGTGCCGGTGACCGGCTGACCTTGGGCAGGAGCGGGATCACCATAATCTACGGCGTTGTAGAACTGCTCAATCTTAATGCCCTCGGGATCGGGCATTTCACCCTTGGCGAGAGCAGCTTGAGCCACGCGGTAGGAGGCATCGCTGATGTTAAGTGAGAAAGTCGAATAAGGCTCCTCAGCAGCAATCATCTCATCTCCGGTGGGTATGGGACGCTTACGCTCCTTGTGCTTATCTTCGGTTTTGCGCGAGATCGTTTCAGCAATCAGTCTCAGTTTGAGCAACTGCAGCCGTTCCTGCTCAGTTTCAAATTCTCGCTTGGCATCCACGTAGTCCTGAGCGTCGAGACCACGCTTGATGGCCTCTTGCTTGGATGCATCCTTAACCGCCTCCAATTTCTTGAGCCGTTCACTAACAAATTCGTTTTGCGCCTGAAGAGTAGCACGGAGTGCGACCACTCCGCCGTCTAGTTGTTCCTTCAACTTGCTGAGACGATCGGTGGCAGCGACCACTGTTGGATGATTTTTGTCATGGCCATCGCTCAATAAGCTTTCGATATTTCGCTGTTCCTTCAGATATTCTGGATAAAGCATACGAATTGTATTATCAGGCAAATCGAGTCCAGCGGCGTAAACCATGAGCTGGTCACTATCGTATTTCAACAAGCTGGCGATCTGACTCTCAAGCTGGAGCTTTTCCTGCTCGATCGTGTGATAGGCTTCCAAAGCATAGCGGGCACCGCGGTCCTCATCTGTGGGACGAGAGTTGAAGAAGGCTTCATTACCACGGAAGATGTTTTCTTTGGTGCGAACGATTTGCGCGAGCGCCTTGCGGCGTTCCTCAACCTTATTTTCCTGTTGGCGCACAGCATCTCTCAGTTGGTCTTCATCCAATTCCTCAACAAGCATTTTCTTCAGATCCCCCTCTTCAGGCACAGCGATTTCTGAGGCCAATTCGACCTGCGTGAGCGCTTCGGATCGAGTATGGTCGTATGCGGACCGCATGTAATCGGACTTGGCTAGCTGCTTGATCCGTGACGCAAGATCGATTTCACTGGACTCGACCAATGTAGGTTGCGTGAGCATACGCTTACCTTCGTCAAGTGTAATCTCAGCTTCAGCATCAGACAGGGAGAGATTCGCATCAGACGCGCGCCAGACAAACTCGTCGCTTGATGAATTCACTTGAGCCAATCCCTTGGAGTTCTCAAGACCATCGGCAGCAAGTTGGTTTGCTAAGTAGGGTGTCAGCTTCGCGCCGAGATCCCTATTCATGTTAGACCCTATCCTGCCCAGTCGTAATTCCCTGCGAATGGCTGGCTCATCTAGACCTGTCAAACCATCAACACCTCCAGTTGTTTCTCTACCTCTATCAGACCAACTGGCAGGCGATGCTGACCCAAAGTCTGAGGCCGACGCGGGGACTGGAGCCATGTCATTACTCGCACCACCCCCACCAGCAGCGAACGGTTCAAGAGCATTAGCCGCAGCAGTAAATTTGCCACCTTGCAAGGGACCATTTTCAGCTATGCTACCAAAATCGTTTGTTCGATTGTGTGACTTCTCGGTGTAGCGCCCATCTCGATCATCTAAATCTGTGCTAGCACTATCCACCTTCACCTTGGCTGCATCAACACCGCTTACACTGTTTCTGTTGAATCGCCTCAGTTTGGCACCTCCGAGACGATCATCCATCTCATCGAGTTCCTCGCCGCCTGACAAGTTATTGCGAAACACGACTTCTTGTTTAGTCATTACCTCCGCCGACGAAGGCTGAATTGTAGCCATCCCAATTTCATCAGGAGCTTCCTCGCCAAGCTTGCGGTTGGGCGAAACCGCTTGGGGATCCAGAATGGAACTATCACCAGCTGCTACCGAAATGGATTGCTTCGGAGAACGTGCCGACAACTTCTCTTCGACCGAAGAGTTGACCTGCAATGAAAACCGTTCGCCTTCAATCAACTTCTCATCGACAACGGAATCAGCATTCGACTTGATCGCAGATAAAACCTCCCAAAGAAACTGCTCTGATTGGGCGCTATCACTGGCCAC
>JBMYMN010000087.1:0-11365 GCA_049597355.1 Luteolibacter sp. | reverse complement strand
CTCAATCGTCATCACACCTATTGGATGTTCCAGGTGCCCTTCACCGCGGGATGGTCCTATGGCCGTCGCCAATCGTACTACATGGGCCGTGGCGGGATGGAACCCGTTGAGCGCATGCTCAAAGGTGAACTCCAAACCGCGAATGGCAAGGTTATGCGCATCCCCGAGGATCTGGAAAAGGAATGGACCCTCATTACTTTTTCGCAGCCTACACCCTGGAGTTCAAAGCGGGATGATGGTCTGCCTCCCTCGCCGCTGGGCAGCCTTCGTGGCTTGGTTGACTTCGCCGATTCGCGTCCAGAGAAGGATGTCGATGTCATGCTCGCCACCTTTGGTGGAAATTCCAAAGCCACCATAGAAGCACTGGGCTCCGATCGTTATCCCGTCACTTGCAATGTAGTTACTATACCCGGAGGGACCAATAACTCGATGGTTCAGCGCTTGGGGCTCCTGTCGGTTGAGAGCAAGCTCAATACGGTTCTTGTTCGTAGGGACGGCCGCATTGCTTACGTGCTCTCCGGTCTTGAGAGCAGCAAGGGCAACGCCTTGATCAGCACCATTCGCATGCAGGACGAAAACAGCGTTGTTGCCTTGGCAAAGTCCGGCAAAAAGGAGGAGGCCTTGAAGAAGGTGCTTGAGTTGGTACCGCACTACGACCCGGAAGCAGTGGATGAAAAGGGGCGCAAGTTGCGCAAACCGAATTACACAGTGAACCAACTAAGAGCTCGAGCCAGGGTCTATTTCGAGCTGGGCGAGTTGGATAAAGCTCTGGAAGATGCTCAGAAGGTTTACCTCGCCACCTTCAATCAGTCCGGCAGCATGAGTATGCGCACTGAGGAGCTGGATGAGGCTGAGGCCCTGCGGGCTAAAATCCAAAAACGCATCGAACAAAACAAGTGATGTCAGATCGTTTTGTCCGAGACATGCTGGTGACGGCGCTTGCTTTTGTATTATTGCTGCCGACTCTCCCCGCGCAGGATTTGCCCAAGCTCGAAGAGGCCCTCAAGGCCATCGACCCCATATCGTCTTCTGCGCGTCAGCGACTCATGTTACGCAAGGTGATTCGTGAAGTTCAAAAGGCCATCGAGGTGGCGACTGATCAGCCAGAGCGTTGGCCACTGCTGGAGTTGCAATTTCGGGCCCAGCAAAAACTCGTTAAGATCGACGAGGACCCTAAGCATCGCGCCGACATTCTCGATACTTGTCGTGAGTTGGTGAATGCGCCTGATGATTTCGCCATGCTACGACTCAAGTCCGACCTGTTATTATCCCAGATTGAACAGGCAAAGAAGGGCAACAACCTGAGTCAGCGCGCCAAAGCGTTGCGGCTCTTTGTCGATCGCTACATCGGCACGGCTGCCGGCCCCGAAGCCATCAAAACGGCGATTCCCATGGCACGCGAGTTTGGTGACAGCGCGCTGATTGCTGATCTGCGTCAGATCATTCAGGTCCATTACGCTGCTGATCATGAGATGATTCACTATCAAAAAGAGCAGTTTCCCGGTGAGGTTTTCGCAGCCCCCTTCGCGGGCTTGATCAAGCGCTCGGATGGCAAGCTGATGCGCTTTCCAATGGATGCTTTCGGAACCTCTTCTTTTGTGCTCTTTTGGTCCAAGGAGGGCGAGGGGCTGCAGCAACTTCAGCGTCTGGCTGCGGCATCTGTGTTGAGGGGTGACATGGATGGGCGGCTGAACATATTGAGTTGCAATCTGGATGACCTCGAGGATGCCGGTGAATCCATTGTCCGTGGACTTGGCATGAACTGGCCATGTCTGCATCTGCCTGGTGGTCGCGAGAACCACATATTCAAGGTCTACGGTGGCAACGACCCCTTCTTGCTCCGGCTCAGTGCCACTGCTCAGGCTGCTATTTTCATGGGTGGTGTGCGCCGTAATAGAGAAGATGGCAGTGCCAATTATGAGAATACCCTCAACTCCTACATGGCGCGGAAATGGACCAAGCCAGTGTATTCCTCCCAGCTACGCGCTCTGAGTGCAGGTGAGTTTCTAATCTTCGATCCGCTCAATGGCGACTCGGCTTTGCCTGCCTCCATCCAGCCCATACAGGCATGCTTCGTTGCACCCCCCATGCGCCATCAACTTTCACATCAGGATCAGGTCGCGAATTATCGCAAGGCGGTCGACCTTTGCCGTAAGGCGATCGTTACAGGTTCTAATGATGGTGATCTATGGAGGATACGCGACCGATTGATCGTGGCCTTGATGGGGCTATGGAAGACTGAAGGTGACCTCGCTCACCTCGAGGCTTCCTTTGTTGAAGCCGAAGCCGCCATGAATGCGGGCTATCCGAGCGGTGCAGATTTGATTGCCCGCTTCTGTTTGGCGCGGCAGGCCCTGCGCAATCCACAGGCGGACGGCGGAGTCATTATCGACAACTTCATCACCGAGAGTAGTGCCAGTGGCCCGGCCCTCGCAGCTGCCTGCTTCCTCGCGCTGGATATTGCTGACCGTTTGCGTTTTGAGCAGGCCCGTGACCTCATTCTCAAACAGCATACCGAGGAACCCGAAATGTGGCTGATCGCCTCCTTTCTGCTGGATAGACACCATAGCTATTGGATGCATCAGGTGCCCTATACCTTCGGCTGGATCTACGACCGCCGTGAAGGCCACTTCATCACTGACGGCAATAGTGAGCCATCCCGGCGAATGCTCAGCGCTGAGTTGCGTGGTGCGAATGGCAAGCCATTTCAAATTCCTCAGGATCTAACGACTGATACGACAGTCATCGTGTTTGCATCAGCGCCACCTTGGAGCACCAAGCGCGATGACGGCTTGCCGCCTTCGCCCGAACGTACATTGCAGACTCTATTGTCCCTAGCGCAGGAAAGACCCAAACAGGACCTGCAGGTCTGTGTAGCCTTTATCGATGACAAAGCGTATGGTGAATCTTTCACGGGCCTCGCCAAGCATGAGTTGTCCTGCACCATGCTCGCCGTGCCGGGTGGGGATCATAATTCCGTAGTGCATCGTCTTGGTGCGACCGCTCTAGATCAGGGTCTTGGTGGCGTGATCCTCGCCAAGGACGGCCGCATTCTAAAAGTGGTATCCGGCCTGTCCCCGACCTCCATGCGCATCGGTGGCATCATGGAAAATACGGTACGCAGGGTCATGTCGCGCCGTGATGAACTCAAGGTCCTTGCCATGATCGAGAAAGGAGAAGTCGAAGCAGCCAAAAAGCTGATCCTGACTCTCGCGCCGCACCAAGACCCTGATGCCGTAGATGACAAGGGCCGTAGTATCAAATATCCCACCCAGGCCATGTCGCACTTACGGGCCCGCGCCCGTGTTCATGCAGCCATGAAGGATTGGGGAAAAGCCCATGCCGATGCGGAGCTCATTTGTCAACGCCGCGCCAGAATGGATGCCGACATGAGCAGGCTCAGTAGTCAACTAGGCAGGGATCAGGTCTTCCGGGATGAAATGAAGGCGAAGCTGGATAAGTAACTAGGTGATCTGCTTCAATCACTCATGATTTCATCTTTTTTATCCCAGCTTTCAGCGAGCTTTATCCTGACAGCCCTGCTTGTTGCCTTTCCTATGGCGGTAGCACAGCAGGCAAAGAGTTCGGTGACTACGTTGCTGGAGGCCTTTGATGCGATCGACCCGAATGCATCTCCCGCTCGCCAGCGACTGTCGGTTCGTCGCCTGATTCGTGACGCAGAGAATGCCTTGAAGGAGGCTGGTGCCAAATCCGAGCGCTGGGCCATTCTTGAGTTTCAATTCAAGGCCCAGCAGCGCCTCGTTGCAATGGATGAGGATGGTAAGCATCGACAGTTGCTGTTAGAAATTGGCCGTGAATTGGTCAAGGCGCCCAAGGAGTATTCCGTTCATAAGCTGGAAGCTGACTTGTTGCTTTCTCAGGTGGAACAGGCACGCAAAGGTGAGAAATCCAATCGCGGTGAGTCACTGCTTGCTTTCGTTAAGCGCTACGTAGGGACGCCCGCGGGACCCAAGGCGTTGCAAACAGCCATCGTCATGGGACTGGAGATGGGGGATACCCGCTTGGTGAACAAGCTGCGTAAAATTGCAGCCGAGTATCATTCCAGCGATTTGGAGATGATCACCTTCTTGCGTGACAAACTTGGCGGACAGGTATTTGGCGTGCCTTTCGTTGGTAACTTCAAACGGTCGGACGGTAGGACCATGGTATTTCCCATGGATGGTCTTGGTCATACCACCCGGATTATCTTTTGGTCCAAGGACAGTGAGAATATTCTTCAATATCTCAGTAATATGGCGACCGCCTACAAATTCGATAAAGACCGAATTGATGGCCGCCTGCACATCGTCAGCGCAAACCTTGATGATCTGCCTGATGCGGGCGAGTCCATGATCCGTAGCATCGGCGCTGACTGGCCCTGCCTTCATTTTCCGGGTGGCCGCGATAATCCCAGATATATTGCCTACGTGCGCAACGATCCACGCACCCTTCATGTCGCCCCAACCGGTCAGACGGCAATGGTCATGGCGGGCACCACTCGCAAGCCGGTTGTCAAGAAGCCCGATGAACTCAAGTTGGAACTGGAGGGCATCAAGCCTCCGGATGCTGAGGCCCTCAAGATGCATACAGAGTCTTTCCGCCGCACGCTGATTCGTGGATGGAGCCGTGACGACTATGCCCTGCACCTTTCCGCATTGATGAGTGGAGATTTTCTTCTCTTTGATCCCAACGGTTTCGATGCTGCTGTTCCGCCCGAATTGGAGGCGACATTCAAGGGCGGCAAGGTCGTGCCGCTCAGTCGGACGGATGCATCAGTGCCTACTGAAACCCTCGAGGCCATTCAGGACTGCCTCATTCCCGCGCCGAGGCGCTACCACATCCATTCATCCGAGATCCGTGCCAGCTATCGCAAGATGCAGACGCTCTGCAAGAAGGCCATATCCGAATATCCCAATGCTCCTGACCTTTGGATTGTGCGCAATCGCCTGATCATCTCGCATCTTGGCCTGTGGAAGACCGACTTCGACCCCAAGCAGTTTGAAGCTGCGGTGGTGGAATCCAATACTGCTATCGCTGCCGGTTATCCCAAGGGCTGCGATGTTATTGCCCGCTTCACTCTCGCCCGCCAGGCCCTGCGCGAATCCGGAGCCAAGTGGCCTGAGATCATTGATGCCTACATTGCCGATCAGGGTGGTGACTCTGCAAGTGGCCCGGTCTTTGCCACGGCTTCTCTATTGGCCTTGGATGTAGCCGATGAGGCGCGTTACCAGACATGCCGTGACCTTATCATCAGCAATCACACTGAGTATCCCATGATGTGGTTGTACTCGTCTTTCTTGCTCAGCCGATATCACGACTATTGGATGTTTCAGGTGCCCTTCACCGCGGGTTGGTCTTTTGGTCGCCGCTTCAGCTACGAAATGAGAAGGGGAGGTGTGGAACAAGCAGAACGCTACCTCAAGTGCCAGTTGCCCACTATGGATGGCAAGACCATGCGTATTCCTGAAGACCTCACGGCGAAATACACGGCCATCCTTCTTGCTCAGCCTCAGCCTTGGAAAGGCCGCGACCGCGAAGACCCCAAGCCGCCCTCACCCGCAAGTGTGTTGCGCAACCTACCCTCCTACGTTGATGGGCGTGAGGATGTGGAGCTGATGATCGCGATGCTGGGCGAGATGGATGAAGCCGCCATTCGTGAACACATGAAGCCACGCAATGCCAAAGAGCCTTGGAGCGGCACTATTCTGAAGATTCCTGGTGGTATCCATGATCCGCTGGTGCATCGTTTGGGTCTATTGGACCATAAGGGAGGCATGGTGCTGCTCAACAAACAGGGTCGCATCCTCGACGCGCTCTCCAAAGATGCTCTCGGCAGCAATTATTCGATCATACCCGATACCGTGCACATTCTCGACGAGGCAGCCATTATGGCGGCTCTGAACAAGAAGGATATGAAAGCGGCTGAAGCGCTGATTATGAAGCACGTGCCACCATACGACCCAGAAGCAAAAGATGAGCGCGGGCGCAGTCTGCCCAAGCCCAAATACAGCCTTCCTCATCTGCGGGCCCGCTGCCAATACTACGTGGCTCTCAAGGATTGGAATAAAGCTCTGGTGGATGCCGAAGCCGTGGTTGCCAGTCAGCTCGCCTCTGCTGGTGGCATGAGCCTGCGCACGCCCGAGCTCGACGAATCAGAGGCGCTGCGTGATGAAATTAAGGAGATGAAGAAGCAAGCGGAGAAGTGAGTTGCACAGCCTTCGGCATTCGCGAAGGATGCCACAGAGATGATTGCACGCAAACGATCCTCCCGCCTGCTCAAGCCCGGCATGTTGCTCTCCGAAGCTACGATCGTCGTCGGTTGCATAGGCTCAGCCATCGGTGGCATATTCATTAGCTCCCTAGAATGGAAACGGGGCAATGCGCGAGACACCACCATCATGAACATCCGCAACTGCCAGCAGGCCATGCGTGGCAACCAGAACATGAAGCAGCTCAATGAGGGAGACGGCTTCACTCGCAAGGATCTCGAGGAGTTCATGCAGTTTCCAGTGGACATTCAGGTCATGGCGGGGCTCATCGATTTTGAGCCTGGCGACAGCATCACCCCCGAATCGGCCGACCCTGCAGTCAATGGCAATCACCTCTGGCTGCAGTTGAGAGTCCCCGGAACCCATGATTATGTGGGCCGATATGGCTTCAATAATATTGCCGATGTGACGGGTTGGTAGAGATCGACAGAGGACATTTCCCTGCGTATTTCTTTGCTGTGAAAGCCCTCCTGTTCTCTGTTCTGCTCATCTTTCCAGCCGCCGCTGAGTTCAAGACGACGGACAAGGATGGTCGCATTGAAATTCGTGATGGCGACAAGGTGGTATTTAGCTACCAGTATGGACCGCTTCAGAATCCCAAGGGCGGTGAGATCTTTGCCGCCAGTGCCTTTGTCCACACCTTGGCCACGCCCTCGGGTTTTGAACTCAACGATATACAGCCCGGTGACCACCTTCACCACCTCGGTGTATGGTGGCCGTGGAAGTTGGTTGAAGTGGATGGCAGCAAGTTCATCACTTGGGAAATGCAGAGGAAGCAGGGTCGTCATCGCGCAGTGAATGCAAAGATTGTGAGCGCAGAAGACGACAAGGTGCTCATCACCGGCAATAACGTTACCGAGATCAGTAAGGACGGCGAAACCTACACGCCCGTCATCAATGGCGCGGCATCACTGCTCTTCGCGCGTCACGGCAAGGACGGCTACCAACTCGATATTCACCTCCACCACACGCCCGCGGAGAGCAAGGAGGTGAACATCCTCAAGTATCGCTACAGCGGTTTTTGCTGGCGTGGCACCCCAAAGTGGACCGCCGAGACCAGCACCATGCTCACCAGCGAGGGTCATCATCGCGACAACGCCAACCACCAGCCCGCCAAGTGGTGCATGGTTCATGGCAAGACGCCCACCGGTAAAGCCACCATGCTCATCCTCAGCGCGGCCAAAAAACCCGAGATGCTGCGGGTGTGGGGCGCCAAGCAACACCACGGCAATCCCTTTGTGAACTTCAACCCGGTGGTGAAGGAATCCTTCAAGCTCAACGATGAAAACAAGGCTGTCAGCCACCGAAGATATCGCCTGATCATGGTCGACCGCGCCTTCATGGCGGAAGAAGCCAACAAACTTTGGGCCGAGTGGTCGAAGTCAGAAAAATAATCAAGACCTAGCGATGAGTGCTTCGAGTGCGCGGCCGTATTGAACGTAGCTGTTATAGCATTGCTGCTCGTCGACCTGCTCGCCTTCCTTTGCATGGAAGACGGTGGCGACGTGGGGCTCGATGGCGATGCCGCCTTTGTAACCCTCACGCTTGAGGGTGGAGAAGAACTCGGGCAGGCGGGCCTGGCCTTCACCTGGAAGGGTGTATTGGGCGGGCTCGGTTTCGCCTTCGGGCGGATTGGTGCAGTCCTTGATGTGGACGTGTGCGACGTGCTCTTTGACGGTTTCGTAGAACTCGAGGGCGTCCTGCCAGGGGTAGGGCTCGGGCTTGGATCGGTCGCGCTGGAAGACCGGGTTGCCGGTATCAAAGATCAGCTTCAGGCCGGGGACTTCCTCCACTAGACGCAGGCTGTGCTGGGCCGAGAAGCCACCCCAGTTCATGCAGTTTTCGTGTAGGGCTTGGAGGCCGGCATCGGAAAAGCGCTGGGTAATCTCGCGCAGACGGTGGAAGCGCTCGGTTTCCTTCTGGTCCTCGCCCCAAGGTTCCTGAGCGTAGGACATGATGCGGATGAGCTGGGTGCCTAGGCGCTGCATGCGCGGGATGGCGCGCTCGATTTCACCGAACGTGATGTCAAAGTCGGTGTCGATGCTCTTGGCCCAGTTGCCGATGAGCGAACCAAACTCGAGCACCTTGATGCCAGCCTCATCCAAGCGATCCGCCACGCGCTCGAACTCATCTTCGGGCAGCTCGTGCAGGTTGGTGCCACCTATACTGCGGGCGGAGAGGTGCGACCAACCAAGATCTTGGGTGGCCTTGATTTGGGTTTCGAGCGGTTGGCCCGCTTCGTCGGTGAAACCAGAGAGAATCATGACAGAATAGATTAGAGTTCGATCTTCTTGCCATCGTTTTGGGCCGATTCGTAGATGGCCTCGATGAGGGCGACACTCTTGCGGGCTTCGGCAGAGCTGGTGCTGGGCTCGCGTCCTTCGGCGATGGCTTTGACCACTTCCTCGAAGTTGCGCTGGTGTTGGTAAAAGTTGATGGCTTTGGGGTCGTTGGCACCGAGACCGGCTTCTTGGCCCTTCATGAACTTGGATTGGATCTCTGCGTCCTCTGGCTTCTCTTCCATGAAGTCCCAGATCTCAAAAGCCTCGTCGGCGAGGAAGACCGAACCTTCGGTACCTGAGAGTTGAACGCGGGCAGGGTGTCCATCCTTGGACCAGGTGCAGGTGGAGCATTCGATCACACCGCGTGCACCACTCTCAAATTCTACAATGGCAACTACGATATCCTCCACCTCGATGCGCTCGTGGGCCAGACAAGCCGTATTGGCCTGCACCGACTTCACCGGACCGGCAAGGTAGAGTAGGGCGTCCACTGTGTGAATAGATTGGTTCATCAGCGCACCACCGCCATCGAGGGCCCAGGTGCCGCGCCAACCGGCGGAGTCGTAGTAGGCTTGATCGCGATACCACTTCACGTAGGCCGAGGCGTTGGTGAGCAGGCCGAAGCGACCTTGATCAGCAGCCTTCTTGAATGCATCCATGCCGGGGTGGAAACGGCGGTTGAGCACG
This sequence comes from Luteolibacter sp., assembly GCA_049597355.1. Lineage (GTDB taxonomy): Bacteria > Verrucomicrobiota > Verrucomicrobiia > Verrucomicrobiales > Akkermansiaceae > Luteolibacter. The sequence goes on along the minus strand of JBMYMN010000087.1, from coordinate 2,127 downwards.
GCGGCGAGAGTCTTGCCGTTTTTCTCTGCGGCCTCGATGAGTTGATCAATGCGCTCGGTGGTGATTTCCAAGGGCTTCTCGCAGATCACGTGTTTGCCGGCGTTGAGGGCGGCGAGAGAGGGCTCGAGGTGGGCGCCACTGGGCGTGCCAACGGTGACGATCTCAAGTTCAGGATCGGCAAGGAAACTCTCGATGTCCGAGTAGCCCTCGGCATCGTATTCTTCGGCGAGCTTGTCCGCGCTTTCTTGGCGCAGGTCGAATACCGAATGCAGTTCGCCGCCTTCCATCGCGGTGATGGCCTTAGCATGGAATTGGCCGATCATGCCGGCCCCAATAATTCCGAATTTCATGGTGAGGGATTATGGGTGGGAGGGTGAAACTCCATTTGGTGGGAGGGAGGGTGCCTCTGGTTGTTATTGAGGGATTACAGGACCTTCTGTTTCTTCATGAACGACATGACGCCGAGCAGGAAGAGAAGAGGCAGAACGATCATGCCGACCAGACCGAAGTAGTGGGGGTAGGGATCGGGGCTCTTGAACTTGCCATAGAGGTTCCACATCGAGGCGAAGGTGGCGATACCGGTGGCGACGACCATCAGGACGTTGATCAGCGTGCGCTTCACCGGAAGTTCGGCGCCGAGGGTCTGCTTCGAGTTCATCAGCAGCAGGAAGATGATGTAGGCGATGGGCAGCAGGGTGGTGGCGATCACCGCGGCCGGAACCACCAGTGCCGTCTTGGCGCCGCCAGTCCAGAGGATGGGAGAGAGCAGGCCGGTGATGGCGGGCATGGCCGCGCCGAACATGAACAGTCCGGTGACGCCGGGTTTGCCAAAGGCTTCGGAGATGGCGTAGCCGTTCATCATCATGTGCACAATCATCGTTGAGATCGCCATGGCCAGAACGCCGATGCCAAAGATCAGTTGGGCATTTTTTCCGAGGAAGGGTTCGAGCGATGTGGCGAGGTCAGAGGCGTTGCGCTTGGCCAGCATCACGCTGAGATCCTTGTCGGCTTGGGCGGCGGAATCGCGACGCTTCTGGATCAGTTCACTGACGTTTGCCAGATTTGCCTTGATGTCCGCTTCTGCCGGAGTGCCCGCAGCAGTTTTCAATTCACCACTCAGCCGCTTTTGGGTGCCGAGGTCTTGTTTGTGTGCGGGAGTGGTGTAACCGACCACCTTGTCGATTACCGCATTGTAGCTGCCTTCGCTGACGACACCGTCCTTTTTGGCGTGGAACTGCGAAGAGGTGGCGATCACGAGGAAGGAGGTAGCAAGGATGAAGGGGACGAACAGACCTAGCATCAGGTCGTAGCGGGAGAGCTCGCGGTGTTTCTTTGCCCATCCGCGCTTCTTAAGAGTATAAGGTAGCAGGAAGGTCATGTTGATGCCCACTGCGGAACCGAAGGCACCAATGATGATATTACGTTGCTGGGTGGAGATATAGCCCTCCCAGAAGCCAGAGTGTTCCGAAGCAGCGATCGCCCCGCTGTAGGTGGAGGCGGGCTTGAAGAGAGCGGTGACGTCAGGGATGAGACCCTTGAACAGCGCACCCCATTCGACACCGCCTTTTGTTGCCAGGACCACGACCACACCCATGAAAGCGAGGACTACAATGGCGACTAAGAGCTTGAGGAAGTGGTCGATGAGCTTACCGGCTTTGCCGTCCTGACGCGAGAGCCATAGCAGGCTGAGTCCCACCACCGCGAAGATAGCGGTGATGGCGTAGGGGCTAGTGGGCAGGATATTGAGGTTGCCCTGAGCGGCATCGGTGCCCAATGAGAACTGAGCCGAGCAGAATACGACGTTGGCCACCACCGTGGCGATCAGCCAGCCCCAGGCGAGGGCTGGCGAAACGTTCTTTTTGACCGAAACAAAGGGGCGCTCGGCTGAAGATAGGGTGACATATGAGATGGCGGAGAGCATGATCACGCCGCAGAGCATGGCCAGCGGTTGAAGCCACATGAACTGGTAGCCACCGATCACGCCGAGGTAGAGAGCGCCCACCAATGATCCCCCGCCGAGGGTCACGGCCGCCTGAATCCAGCCGGGGCCGGTCATTTTGGCATAGCCGCAGAAACGGCCGAGGGGGCCGCGTTGCATGATGGAGTCGATGGGGTCGTTTTCGGCGC
>JBMYMN010000086.1:0-11483 GCA_049597355.1 Luteolibacter sp. | reverse complement strand
TGGGTATTCATGAATTTTGGGGTCACGGGGGGGTAAGAGCCACGGGCGTAAGAATTAGTCAGTTGCTTTTGCCAACTGCTGCACAACAGACATACAATTATACGGCCATCCAGCTTATTGGACGTTTCCGTGGTTTACATGTGCGTCTTGCTATTCAAGGCCAATGTCACGGCCAATTTGGTAGTATCTTTTCTCGATGAGTCTTTAAATTTATGGTTTTTGAGCTTACGCTGCTTGTACTTGGCCCTATAAAGCTTTCAGCATCCAGCTTATGCCTCCCTTCAAAACCCTTTCCCGTCTATTCGGCAATGCATTCAAGCTTGCCGCTCTTTTTGTGTCCGGAATCAGCCTGCTCTCTGGGTTGATTGTGGCACGGGAGGACACACAGACCATCGAGTTGGCTAAGCGCAAGGCCATGCTTGATGAAGCCGAGTTGCTGGTTGCTCAGGGTGATCAGGCGCTGCGGGAGGACCGTCTGAGCCAAGCCTTCGATGCGTATGCCGGAGCCCGCGAATTACTGCCTGACGTGCCTGCACTTAAAGAAATCCGTGAAGCGGTGACTGACCGCTATGTCGTCACTGCGCTGGGGCAAGCTGCGGCCCTTGCGAACCGCGGTGACATCGCAGAGGCGAGGGCTCTGGTCGATCGAATCCTCAAAGAGGGTGCCGCGCAAGGCCATGCATCGGCGTTGAAGATGAAAGAGATGCTCGAGAACCCGCTACGGGTTAATCCGGCGCAATCTCCGCAGCATGTTAAGGACGTGAAAGAAGTGCTGCGCCTTATTGAACTGGCCAATGGGGCCACTGCTCTGGGTCGCTTTGACCGCGCCGTTGAATGTTACGAGGATATTTTGCGAATTGATCGCCACAATGTGTTTGCGCGCCGTGGTTTGATTCAGGTTCTTCACCTCAAGGGTGAGTCCAAAATCGCCGCTTATGATCAGACGCGCGCGGAACTCTTGATGGAGGTCGATCAGGCTTGGGAGCTTTCTGCAATGGCTCAAAACGAGCAACCGGGGCAGCCAATTCGCATACCTCTAGAGGATGAAATCATAGACATTACGATCGAAGCAAAGCTGAATCGCATGGTGATTCCACGTGTAATGCTCACTGATGCGAGCTTGCGTGACGCAATCGACTTTTTGCGTGTGGAAACGGCCAGTCTAGATTTTTCCAATGCTGACCAAAATCAGCGAGGTATCAATTTTACGATCAATCTCGGTCCTGACGACTCGCCCATCGTGCAGGATGTCGTTAGTAAGCGTTTCGATTTGAAGCTTCAAGATGTGCCAGTGGCACAGGTGCTCAAGTACATTACTGAACTAACAGGAACCGCCTACAAAGTGGATTCTTATGCCGTCACGATCATCCCCCGCGGTCAGATCAGCGACGAGGTCTTCATGCGCAGCTACTCGGTCCCTGCGGACTTTATCAGTGCCCTCAGTGAGGATTCGGGTGGTGGAGTAGGTGAAGTGGACCCCTTCGCAGTTGCTGAGCCCACACAGGGTCTGATTCAGGCCCGCTTACCTGTTCGGGAGCTTCTCATCCGCAAGGGTGTCAGCTTTGGTGAAGACGCGATGGCTACTTTCAGCGCGGCCACCAATCAATTGATTCTGGTAAATACCGCAGACAACCACAGCTTGGTGCAGCAGATCATCGACCTCATCAAGGATGCAGATCCTGTCGTGGTGTCGGTGCAAGTGACCATGATCAAAGCTCAGCAGGAAAATCTTGAGGAACTCGGCTTTGATTGGCTGCTCAGTCCCTATTCTCTCAATGGCGGAGACACGGTTGCTTTGACTGGAGGCACTGTGGGGAACACCCTCGGCCGTACCTGGGGTGACTTTTCTGCCACGTTTCCCACGGCTGGCGGCTCGAATGTCACGGCTAACAATGTGATCACCAACGGACTGCGCTCCGGAGATCGGGCCTTCCTCGCCAACAATCTCGACTCTATCATCAACAATCCCACACGATCCGCGCAGACCTCGCGGGTCTCACCCGGCATTCTTGCGATGTCCGGAGTGTTCAGTGACGGTGCTGCCCAGGTTATCATGCGTGGCCTCAGTCAGGGCACTGGCATTGACACCATGGCCAGACCATCTGTGGTCACCCGCAATGGTGAATCGGCCAAAATTACTCTCGCTCGCGAATTTATATATCCCACCGAGTACGATCCACCGGAGCTTCAACAGGGTGGAGGCAACATCAACACAGGTACATCTTTTCCGGTGGTCCCCGCGAATCCAACCGCTTTTGAAACCAGAGAAGTTGGCATCAGCCTTGAAGTGCTTCCTGTGGCTGACGAAAATAAACAGTTTATCAGTGTAACACTGAATCCCGAAATTGTTGAATTCGATGGTTTCGTCAACTACGGCAGCCCGATCACGGTTCCCGTGGAGGATCCACTCGGTGGTTTCTCGCGTGTGAATTTGACGGAAAACCAGATTCTCATGCCGGTGTTCAGCTCGAAAAGAGCAGTGACGCAGCTCACCGTGGCTGACGGCGCCACGGTCGCCTTCGGAGGCCTTCTCTCGCAGAGCATTCAAGCCGTTGATGACAAAGTACCTGTGCTTGGCGATATTCCCATACTCGGCCGTATGTTTAGCTCCAGCAGTCACATGTCTATTGCCACGGCCGTCATCTTTCTGGTGAAGGTCGACCTGATGGATGCGACTGGGCGTACTTATCGTGAGCTTGGAAACCCCTGATCTGCATATTCTATCCCACTCTCATGTCTGACGAGCCAAATCGATACAGTCTCGATGAGATGATGGAACGTCTCAGGCGGCAATCTCAGGGTAAGTCCGCCGAGCAGAGTGAAACGGTAATCCGAGAGGATGGCAGCAAGACGGTCAAGGTGCGGCGTCGCAAACGCCGCAGTCAACAACCCAAGAAGGAAAAACAGCGCGGTTTTCGCATGTTTAAAGTAACCGTGGCATTCGTGGCGATTATTCTGACAGTTCTCGCGGTGGGCCTCATCATGATCTACGTCAATACTGCTTTTTTCCGTCAGCAGGTTGCCGACAAATTGAGTGTGGCCACTGGAGCCGACGTCAAACTGCAACAGTTTCGAATGAACCCGATTGGACTCAATGTCCACGGGGTTGACTTTGATTGGCCTGACGGCAACGTCCTAGACAGTATTTCGGTTCGTCTGGTCAGCGCGGATGTCTGGCTGACAAATGTTTTAACCGGCAGGCTCACTGGACATGAGTTGACTGCCGGGACTGCCAAGCTGACGTTGCGAAAACCCGATGTGAGCGAGCCCACACGATTAAGGCCAAAACACAAGGGTAAGCCTCCTGTTCAATTCGCGCAGTGCAACATCACGGACTTTGAAATTCATATCGATGGACGGATGCCCGGCACCTTCCGGTTGACTGGCTCCGAGGCTACCTTCATGCCAGCCCAGAAAGACCGACCTACCTTATTAAGGCTCTCCAATGGGAACCTCAGAATGCGGGGTTGGCCCATGCTTAGTTTGGATCGAGCCTATATCGAGTTCAATGACCAGCAGGCCAATATAGTGGGTGCAAATTTGCGTTATGCCAATGATGAGGAAGGTCAACTCAAGTTGTCGGGTGTCATCAAGCCCTACACTACGAACGTTCCTTGTGTACTTTCTGTAGAGGCAAAATCTTTCCCATTCAGTGGTTTGGCGGGTGAACAGTTGGGTCGTATCATTGAAGGCACGATAGACACTGTGCCCGACTCTGCAGACTGTCAGCTCAAGATCAATTTTGGTGAGCCAAATGAGGTTAGGCTTTCCATGCTCTATCAGGTAAGTTCGGGTGAGTCCCTAGTCATTCAGAACCTTCCATTTTTATATTCGCTTTCACAGTTGCTGGGAGACGATTGGTACTCACGGCCAGATTTTTGGGATGTTGCTGGCGGTCTGCTGCTTAACAACGGAAGCCGTATCACAATCAGCAACATCGAATTCAACCGACGTGATCGCCTAGCCATTCGAGGAAAGTTGGCTTTGGAGCGTGGTCTTTTGAGTGGTAATCTCAAAGTGGGAATTGCCCCTGGGATCATTCAAGCTACGGGTGATAAGGTGCTGAACACCATGTTTAGCAACCAAAGTGGGGGGTTCCGCTGGATAGAGCTCGCCTTCTCCGGAACCCCTGAGGCTCCCACTGATAATTTTGTGACACTCTACGAGAATGCTCGGATAGAATTGAGTGATGCGTCACAGCCTGAGAGCAATGGTTTGCCATCCGGAGGCTCCAGCTTCGAAGAATTGACTCGTCCTCGTTGAATTGGGTTTCTTCAAGCGCTGTTGCTTTGGTGGGATTGTGAGTCAAACAAGCGGGTGAAACTATCACTTTTTTGTCAGATCTGTATGGTATATTTTGAAAAACTGTTGCAGGATACTGGGTGGAATGAGTCGCAACGGCGACTTCCCAATTAACACACAACCCCTTATAAAATATGCAATCTGCAAACGTGAATTTGCCCGTCACTGTCACTGTGAGACATGAGTCTGTCACCGAGGCGCTCCGAGAACACGCCCATAGCAAGATCGAGGGACTTCATTTGGACTATCCAAGAATCATCGAGGCAAAGGCGATATTGGATGTGCAGAAGAATCGGCACATTGCTGAAATTATCCTTTTTTGTGCCAATCATATTACCATTGAAGCGCATACCGAGGGCAAGGACATGTATGTTGCACTGGATGCAACCGCTGACAAAATTGCCCGACGCATGCGCAAGCACAAGACGCGCCTGATGAAAAAGAAGCGTCCACATCGCAACGAATCGATCCGTCACCTCGATGAGCGCTACTTCGACGAACTGGCATTGGATCATCCTGAAGATGCTGAGGTCGATCCGGAACCTTACATCGTGCACAAAGACAAGTATCCTGTGCGCACTCTGTACAAGGAGGATGCCATCATGGAACTCGAACTGACCGACCGACCCTTCGTGCTCTACAAAAGTGCCCGTCGCGACTGCCTCAGTATCATTTACCGTCGCAAGGACGGTGAATATGCCTCGGTAGATGTGCCCGAAGAGGCTTGATCAATACCGATTTCAATGGAATCCGCATGTCGAATGGATTTGTTCCATTGGGCTCAATCCTGCCTGAAATTCTGCAAAATCTTGAAATTTCCCCGCTTTACAAGGTGGAAATCGGCACCCATAGTCCCGCGCCCATGATTTTTGCAGCAATTGACTGGCTTTCCATCAGCATCAACCTCCTGCTGGTGATCTTTGTGATCGTCTGCCTTTTGATGACCTTGTTGATTTTGATGCAGCGTCCCAAACAGGAGGGCCTGGGTGCAGCCTTCGGTGGCGGAGTGACGGATCAGGTTTTCGGCGCGCGTACAACTAACGTCCTACAGAAGGGTACCATATACTGTGGTAGCCTGTTTTTCGGATTGGCGCTAGTTCTGGCTATTTTAATCGGTCACCAAAACAAGGATTCTGAACTGCTCAAGGAAGAAAATCCCACTGTCGAAGAGGCTGAACCCATGGCGGGTCAAGCCATCGACAAGCCTGCTGAAGGTGATCTTCCATCGTCTCTATTGGATGAGTTGGACAAGTCCGAGGAAGGTTCTGAGGATAAGCCTGCGGAAGGTTCTGAGGATAAGCCTGCGGAAGATTCTGAGGATAAGCCCGCGGAAGGTTCTGAGGATAAGCCCGCGGAAGGTTCTGAGGATCAGCCTGCGGAAGATTCTGAGGATAAGCCTGCGGAAGATTCTGAGGATCAGCCCACAGACTGAGGGTTTCGTCCCACCAGCATTTCTGCGGCCAATCCGGTAATGGGTTGGCTTGGTTTGATTTCAAGGTGGGTGTTGACCGCTTTGGTAACAGTGTATGTGCAGGTAATTCCACTCGGTTCGACCATACCTTCGATACAGTCCTGCCGAGTATCGAGATGCATGCGGCCCAATTGCCCATTCAATTTCTCGACTCGCCGAATCCAGCCAATGACATCCTAATCTTGCGATGGGTGGCGATCATTGGCTCCATATACTGCGGTGCCACTGGATCTTCATCAGATACTTGCAGCTGGCCAAAAAATCAATGATAGCTACCCCTTGATCAGTTCCATCTACAATTTCGATCAGTTGTAAGTGGCGGGGTGTGTATGAAGTGTGTGGGCGGATATGATCCAGACGATCAGGAGTAGAATATACTTATTGAGATTCCGCATCTCGCAGTTGCTTGGCCTGGCGAGCCAGATCTAGTTGCCAAGCGCGAAGGTTATAGCGGGCTCTACCTTTAGTTTTGAGACGATCCACTGTCTCATCAAGATCTCCAATCAGCTTTTCACAACGTGCTAGGTCAACCGGTATAGAGCGAAAAAGTGGCCCAGTCAGAATACCGTAATCGGACAGATAATCCGAGGCTAGCAGTTGATAAGGTGCCACCCATTGGTCGTTAGCAGAGAGCTTGGCGGATGCTACACTGCGAAAACATTCTGCGGCTGCATCCAGCATGCCTTGTTGCCAATTCTTCAGCCCAGCGAGCATGCCTGCTATGACAGTTTCAGTGGCCGATTCCCTCGAATTGCTGATCAACGGTGGAAAACTATCGAGTTGTACGAGCAGGTAGGGAATCTCATCACCGATAGTGTCAATGACTTCATCTTCAACTATGCGAAGATGATCATGGGTATCCTTGGCATATCTGCGAGCCTGACGGCTGTTTGCGTCTAGCAAGGAACAGATCACCGACTCAATGCCGGCCCAAGATCGAGTGGGTTCCTGCAGGTTTGTGTTGGTATGCAGTTTGGCAAAAAGGTCGGAAGCATTTTCGTATTCACCCTCACGCAGGGCGGTACGTGCCCTGCGGTAGTGTTGGTTGATGGAATCTTCACTACCGTTTCCGGTTTGATTTTGGCTGTTTGTGTTGTCGCCAGATACGGGGTTATTTCCAGTGGTTGTATTAGGACCTGCGGATTTGAGCCTTGGAATCATTAAGGCGACGGCTACGACGATGGCCGCAGCAATTGAAATCATCGCCCAGTACGGTTTGGGTGACGTGCCTTGTAGCGGGGGTAGCATATGGCCTTGCGTAACCCGGAGGTGATGCTGGTTTTTGCTCTGACGGAGATCCTTCTCGGATTTGCGTAGCTCATGAATCATGTCGTCGTAGGACACGAACCGGTCACCGGGATCATAGGCCATGGCTTGGTCAATAACGGCGCAGGTTTTATCTGAGACATCCGGTGCAACTTGCTTGAGAGGCACAATTTGCTGTTTGGCTGCCAGTAAGACGTCGGTGGACATGGAGTCCTCATTACATGGGGGAATGCCAGCGAGGGCATGATAGAGAGTGGACCCCAGAGCATACATATCTGAACGAAAATCCTCCTCACGTCCTTCGACAGTTTCCGGTGGGACATAGAAAGGTGTAGCCCAAAGCTCCTCGGCTTTCGCGGTGCCACCGTGGGTCACCAGCGATAGGCCGAAGTCTACCAACTTGGCGTGTCCTTCATTATCCAGAAGGATATTGCCGGGTTTTACGTCGCGGTGAATCAAGCCAGCGGCTTTTGCAGCCTTGAGGCCATGGGTAACCTCCATTGCGATGGGCAATAAGTCCCCCTCCGGGATACGTTGGCGTTCGCGAATGTGATGTTCGAAATGTCCGCCCGATACCAATTCCATGGCAATGTAATAACGGCCGAAGGCGTAGCCTGTGCGTAGCACGCTTACCACGTTGGGGTGACTGAATGAGGCGGTGATCCGAGCTTCTTCCTCGAATGCATCGATTCGTTTCTGATCTTGAGAGTAGTCCTCGCTGAGGATTTTGACCGCGACCTCGCGGTTTAGGGTATTGTCTGTGGCGGAGAATACCATACTCATGCCACCGACCGCGTAGCGATGGGTCAGAGTGTAGGGCCCAAACTGGGTTTTAACACGCGATTGATGTCCACAACTCGGGCAGACCACGTTGGAAAACGGAGCTACTGCCGAGATGTCCATGGGCGAGTCACAGGCTTCGCAAGCGGCAATGGTTTCCACATCATTGGGCATCACCTATAGACTAAGGTAAAGCCGAGGGTTTGTGCAAACTTGAAACTTGTAGGGTTTTCAGATGCTCGGGATGATCGTTCCGATGGAAATTTGTGTGGATGCTAGTTATGGAGAATGCGACGGACGGCTGGATACCTATCTGGCTGTCCGGCTGGATGACCTTTCGCGTTCCCGTATCCAGACGCTAATCCGCGAACAATACATTACTCTAAATGGTAATCCTGCGAAACCACGGGATTCCGTGAAGCAGGGAGATCTGATCCAAGTAGTCATACCGGAGGCAGTTCCGCTGGAGCATACCCCACAGGACCTTCCCATTAGCGTGCTGTATGAAGATGATGACATGATCGTAATCAACAAGGCCTCCGGCATGGTGGTGCATCCGGCGGCTGGCAATCCTGATGGAACCGTGGTGAATGCCTTACTCCACTATTGTCGCGGTAAGCTCTCAGGTATTGGCGGTGTAGAGCGACCCGGGATCGTTCATCGTCTCGATAAGGATACGTCTGGCTGCTTGGTGGTGGCAAAGTCGGATATAGCACATCAAGCCTTGGTGAAACAGTTCGCCGAACGCGAGACGATGGAGAAACTGTATTTGGCCGTGACCCGTGGTGAACCCAAGCCGGAGAAAGACACTATTTTCACCCACATCGGACGCCACCCGATCAATCGTCAAAAGATGGCAGTACTCAACCCACCCAGCGGTAAGCCAGCCATCACCGATTACAAGGTGAAGGGTCGCGACCCCTCGACAAAAACCTCACTGGTGCTCTGTCACCTGCACACCGGCCGCACGCATCAGATTCGCGTTCACTTGCATCACAAGGGTGCACCCATCGTAGGCGATTCGATCTATGGCAGGCCCTCGAAGGAACCGGGCTTGCCTGAACGTTTGATGTTGCACGCGTGGAGGCTGGCCTTTCTGCATCCCGCCAGCAGACAGAGGGTAGTATTTGAAGCGCCCATTCCCCCTGAATTCCTGGCGTGGACCGACAGTTCACTTTGAAGCCTCACTCTGCCTTGAGCGGTTCGAGGCGCACGTTTTTGAAGTGAATCTCACTACCTTCTGTCTGTAAGCCGATTGGACCGGCCAGCACATCAATACCACTGCCCTCGTTTGCCAGCTCGCCGTTGATAAAGGCCTTCACGGTGTCGCCCTTTACCTCGATGCGATAGTGGTTCCAATCGCCGGCGGGTTTTTCCAGGTTTTTCATTTTTTTTACTGCGTGAAAGTTGCCGATTTTGGTGGTTTCAATGAGCTTGTAGCGATTTGGATCGCCAGTAAGCGATGCACCAAAGAAGGCATACAGGTCACCTGCATTTCCGTGTTCGAGTTGGGCTTCGACACATTTGGGGAGAAAGGTATCCGGTTTATCCTGAATGCGAATCAGCACTCCGCAATTGGTGGGCTCTGCAGCCCAGCGCCATTCAAGGTTGAGAACAAAGTCTTGATAGTGAGCGGTAGTCTCAAGATAGCCGAGGGGTTTGCCCTTACAGATCAGAATACCATCTTTAGCACTCCAGACATCTTCCATTTTGAGCTCCTTGGCAGAACCGTCCTCGGACCACAGAACCGGAGACCAGCCATCGAGATTTTCACCATTGAAAAGCTCAATCACCTTCACTCCCTGCGCCTTGTGGTTGCAGATTTCGCATTCGGAACAATCTCCATCACGAGCGGCTTCTTCTGAAGCGTTATTGCAGGAAGCGAGCAGCAGGATGGCTGGAAAAAGAATGGTGAAAAACAGCGATTTCATGACAGCGAACTTAAGTGACCTGCAGATGGATTCCAGAGCAATCGTTGAAATCTAGCCTGCTAAGAGTAATGCCGATTTTTTTCAGCAGTCCTTCGTAAAAGGCATCCCCCTGCAAATGCTTTGGCAAAAGTATTCAATCCGGTTAAGTAGCTCTCCATAAAATCATGTCCAAGCCACTCACCGTAATTAAAGCAGGGACCGGTGTCCTGACCAAGTCGGACGACGGTAGCCTGGACCGTGGTGCTCTTGTTCATCTGGTCTCGGCCATTGCTGACCTCATCAACCATGGACACCATTGCCTGTTTGTCTCCTCCGGTGCGGTGGGCTCAGGTGTCTCTTTTTTCGGATTGCATGAATATCCCGATGATACCGCAACCCGCCAGGCTTGTGCGGCAGTGGGGCAGGCACGGTTAATGCAGACCTACAGTGGCTTGTTCGCCAACTTCGATATTACTGCCGCTCAGGTATTGCTGAGTGCCGATGATCTATCCACACCCGAGCGCGCGCACTGCATTCAAAACACCATCAGACGGCTGCTTGAAGAGCCACGCATACTGCCCATCATCAATGAGAATGATTCCGTGGCCGTGGAAGAACTCAAGTTTGGTGACAACGACATGCTGTCGGTTCAGGTCGCCAAAATGGTTGGGGCCGAGCGGGTCATTTTGCTGACTACGGTAGACGGACTTATCGATATGGAAAACAAGCAGTTGATCTCTGATGTGCACCAGATTGATGTGGCTTTCAGTCACGTGCTCGACGAAAAGGGCCGCTTTTCCATTGGTGGCATGGCCTCCAAATTAGCTGCCGTCAAATTTGCGGTCGAGGCCGGCATCGAGACCCACATTGCCCACGGCCGTCATCCCGAGCGTCTTGCAGAGATCGTTGAGGGCAAGGGTATTTCCACACGGTTTCACGCCAAATAGATCATGGATATTCAAGACACCATTCACCAGATGGGCAGGCAGGCTCGCCGGGCCGCCTACCGACTTCATCAACTCAGTACGGAGGAAAAGGATGATATTCTGCGTGAAATGGCAGCCAAGTTGCGCATGGCGGTCTTCTCCCTGCTGGATGCCAATGCCAAGGACATTTCCTCCGCAGAAGAGAAGGGTCTGTCCGGTGCTTTACTTGACCGGCTGCGCCTTGATGAGTCGCGCATTGAAGCCATCGCTGCAGGCATTGAGCAAGTCGCCGATTTGCCCGATCCTGTGGGTGACGTGATGGATGCATGGGAGCAACCCAACGGCATCCGAATCCAACAGGTTCGCGTGCCCATCGGTAGTATTGGCATCATTTACGAAAGTCGCCCCAACGTGACGGCCGATGCTGCCGTGCTTTGTTTCAAGACTGGCAACGCAACCATCTTGCGTGGTGGTAGCGAAGCCATCCATTCCAATCGCGCCATTGCCGAGGTGCTTAACTCGGCTGGTGCTCCCGAGCATGCGATCCAGCTTTACGGACCGCGAAAGCGTGGTGGCCTTGGCTGGTATGGACGAATGGTTGGATCTCATCATTCCGCGCGGAGGCAAGGGTCTGATCGAAACCGTGGTCTCTTTGGCACGGATGCCAGTGATCAAGCACTACGACGGTATCTGTCATCTCCTAGTCGACCGTGAGGCTGATTTTGATATGGCCTTGAAGCTCACAGTGGACGCCAAGACCCAGAAACCGGGCGTCTGCAATGCGCTCGAAACGCTTCTCGTAGATGCTGATATCGCCGATGAATTCCT
>JBMYMN010000085.1:0-11602 GCA_049597355.1 Luteolibacter sp. | reverse complement strand
GTTGTGCCATGAAGGGATACATGGCCATGCGCTTGGAGGTGCCATAGTCGTGGTCCTCCTTGGGGAAGTGGGCGTTCGCGACTTTGTCCGCCGCGTCGTAAAGTTCGTAGACCTGCTTGAGGTAGGGGTATTCGACCTTGGGTGTGTTTGAGGTCCAGTCGCCTCCAACCGAGATCAACAGTTGCGGGCGTGGCGCAGCGAGTGCGGCGATCTCCGCGTTGTTGGTCTTGTGGGTTGCACTCTGATGGATGGGCATGCCGCTTTCGCAGACACAACCGCCGAAGAAATGGGCGGACACCATGCAGACCGGCACGCTCACTTTCACCCGTGGATCGAGCGCGGCGAGAAAGAAGGTCTGGCTACCACCGCCTGAGCAGCCGGTCATGCCAATGCGACTGGCATCGACATCGGGAAGCGAGCTGACGAAGTCGAGGGCGCGGATGCTGTTCCACATCTGCAGTCGCAACACCTCCTTCATCCGGTGGTTCCAGCCGGCGTTCTTGGTGTCGCCGTAGCCGACCATGTCGTACTGGAAAACCGCGGCGCCCATCTTCGCGAGTACGGCACATCGATACTGGCGGCTGGGCTTGAAGCGACCACCGTGGCCGTGAGGGCAGAGGATGGCGGCGAGCTTGCCTTTGTGTTGGGTGGGGCGGAAGAGCGAGCCGGTGACGTAGAAGCCCGGCGAGCTTTCGAAGGCCACGTTCTCCACCGTGTAACCTTTGTAAGTACGCTTGTCGTAGAACTTGGCCTTGAGTGGAGTCTTCTCTGGCAGCTCGGTCAGCTCCATCCCCTTGAGCATGCCCTCGAGGATGGTCTTCTTGCGCGCCTCCCAGCCGGCCAGGTCGGAATAGGTCTTCTTGAAGGCCTCGAGTTCGGCCTTGGCCTGCTCCGGGGTCTGGGCCTTGCCCTGACGCAGCACGACCTTCTCTGCGCAGACTGTGCCTGCCAAGGCAAACACCAGGGAGGTGGCGATGATCTTCACAGGATCACATCCTTGAGGATCTTGGAGGGCTCGACGCCAGTCAGGCGGGCATCCAGACCCTGATGCTTGAAGGTCATCTTCTCGTGGTTGATGCCAAGTTGATGGAGCATGGTGGCATGGAGATCGCGGACGTGAACAACGTTCTCCTCAGCGTTGTAACCGAAGTCGTCGGTGTTGCCGTAGGTGAGGCCAGGCTTGATACCGCCACCGCACAGGAACATGGAGTAGCCCTTAATGTGGTGGTCACGACCATCACCCTGAGCCATCGGGGTGCGGCCGAATTCGCCACCCCAAATGATGAGAGTATCATCGAGCATGCCACGTTGCTTGAGATCATTGATGAGTGCCGCTGTACTTTGGTCGACCAGCTTCGCGGCACCGGGAATGCGTTTTTTTATGCCGCCGTGGTGATCCCAGCCGCGGTGATAGAGCTGGATAAATCTAACTCCACGCTCAGCCAGACGGCGGGCGAGCAGGCAGTTGCTGGCAAATGACCCGTCACCCGGCTTACAGCCGTATTGTTCGATGGTCTTTGCACTTTCATCCGAGAAATCGGTAAGTTCGGGCACGGCCATCTGCATACGAAAGGCCAGCTCGTACTGGGCGATGCGGCTGGCAATCTCGGGATCATCGACCACTTTGGAGTGCTTTTGATTGAGCTGGTTAATGGCCTCGATGACTTCGGACTGGCATGGGTTGGAGACTCCATCGGGTGAGCCGACGTAATAGACCGGGTCACCGACTGAGTTGAGCTTCACACCCTGATACTTGCTATCTAGGAAACCGTTGTGCCACTGGCGTGCGGATATAGGCTGTCCCTGACCGCCACCAACGGAGGTGAGCACTACGAAGCCAGGCAGATTTTGGTTCAGGGAGCCGAGGCCGTACATCAGCCAGGCGCCGATGCTGGGATGGTTGGGGCGGATGGTGCCGGTGTTGAAAAAGGTGTGTGCAGGATCGTGGTTAATCTGCTCGGTCTTCATCGACTTGATCACACAGATTTGGTCGGCAAGCTTTTGGATATTTGGAAAGATATCGGAAATTTCGATTCCCGCCTTGCCGCACTTGGAGAAGGTGGTCTGAGGCTCGAAAGCAGTCAGTGCCCTGCCTTGGAGCTGGGCAATGGGTTGGCCCTTGGTCAAAGACTCGGGCATGGGTTGTTTGTGATGCTTTCTGAGAGCGGGTTTGTAGTCGAAGGTTTCGAGGTGGCTGGGTCCGCCAGCCATGCAGAGATGAATGACACGTTTCGCTTTGGGAGCGTGTGTGAGAAATGGCTTAATGCCATCGGGTAGGTCTTCGGAGACTTCGCGCTCCGTGGCCGCTAACAGTTTGGAGCCCATCATTGAACCGAGCGCGAGAGAACCGACCGAACCAAAAGTGCTGGTTAGGAACTTGCGGCGGGTTTGGCTTAAAAGGCATTGCTCGGCGTGTGCATGCTCCATGAAGACGCGTTTGAAGTGCGGTTGTTTGCTCATGCGGGTGAGGGGTTCAGATGATTTGCCGATAGGCTCAACAAAGAGGCTTATGAATTTCAGTTGCGAGTGACGGTTTCGTGCAGGTTGAGCACGACGCGGCATAGGCTGGTCCAGGCAGCGACCTCCACCGGGTTGAGATTGTTCGATACGGGTGGTGCTGTTCCGGCTGCAGCCAATTTGGCGGCATCCTCCGGTTTGGCGGAGAAGTGTTCGCGCTGCTTGCCGAGTAGTTCCATTAGCATGCTGTTCTCTTCTTCACGTGGTGCGCGCGAGAGAACGATGTCGTAGAGGACTTCGAGGCGTTTGGCATCGTCCTGCTTTTCGATGATCAGGCTTTGAGCCATGACGCGGGCTGACTCAATGAAAACCGGGCCGTTGAGCGAGGCCAATGCCTGTAGTGGCGTTGTGGAGGGAAAACGTTCGCCCGTGCAGCTTTCACGAGAGGGTGCATCAAAGGTGACCATTTGCGGGTGTGGGAAGCTGCGCTGCACCCAAGTATACATGCCGCGACGGTAAAGATCTTCGCCTTTGCTGGTAGGCCATTTGCGTTTGGGAAAGTTCAAGGAGTTCCAATGGCCGTCAGGCTGATAGGGGAAAACACTGGGCCCGCCAACCCGGGTCTCAAGGAGGCCGGATACCGTGAGGACCTGATCACGCATACTTTCGGCACTCAGCCGGACGGCTGACTGGCGGGCGAAGAGCTCGGTGTTGTCTGGATCGATGTCAGCGAGTTCTTCGCGCACATTTGAAGACTGCTTGTAGGTGTCGCTGGTGACGATCAGCTTCACTATGCGCTTCAGATCCCAACCCCCCTCCATAAATTCGGAAGCCATCCAATTGAGTAAATCGGGATGGGTGGGAGCCGTGCCCTGACTGCCGAGGTCGATAGGATTACTCGAGAGCGGATGGCCCATATAACGCGCCCACAAGCGATTGACTACGGCGCGACTGGCAAGCGGGTTGTCCTTGGAGACCGTCCACTTGGCCAGATCGAGGCGGGTCAGGCGTTTGTCTTCGGTTGAGCGTGGTCCGTTGAGGAAGGCGGGCGTTGCAGGCTCGACAATCTTTCCGCTCTCATCCTGCCAGCTGCCACGCTCGAGGATGCGTACGATACGCGGGTTGGGGAGATCGCGGGCGACCGGTATGGTATCGATCTTCTCTGCAAGTTTGGCGCGCTCACCCAGCAGCTTTTCAAAGTCCTTGCCCCAAGCTGGCATGCCACCCTCGGGCAAAGCGGGGCGGGATTGGCTGCGGCTCCCAAAGTATTCATCTAGAAGCGGAGCATCAGGGTATTTGTCGATGAACTCACGGTAGCGTTTTTCTACTTCGGCGATCTGCTCTTTCTCGGCATCATTTTTCGGTAGGAAGATGTAGGGTGGTTCGTGCTTTGGGTAACCGCGTTCCTGACCAACTGCCGCTCCATTTAAGCTACCGAAGAAGGCAGCGAGGGTATAAAAGTCCTCCATGCTGATGGGGTCGAACTTATGGTCGTGGCATTGCGCACATCCTGTTGAGGAGCCCAACCAGACCTCACCATAGTTAGTGACGCGGTCGACGTTATAAATCACCTGATACTCTTTGGCCTGAGCGCCACCCTCCTCAGTGGCGAGGTTGAGGCGATTGTAGGCACTGGCAATCAGTTGATCCTGAGTTGGTTCTTCCTGCATCAGGTCACCCGCAAGCTGCATAATGCTAAATTGGTTATAGGGCATGTTTTCGTTGAGTGACTTGATCACCCAGTCGCGGTAGGGCCACACGTTGCGCGGGTTGTCGCTGTGGATGCCAATAGTGTCAGCGTAGCGCACCAAATCGAGCCACCATACGGCGAGGTGTTCGCCATAGGTTTCGCTCGCCATCAACTGGTCCACGAATTTCTCGTAGGCGTTCGATGACTCATCCTCCATGAAGGCGGCCGCTTGTTCACGAGTCGGTGGTAAGCCGGTGAGGTCGAAAGTCACGCGGCGCAGCAGGGTGCGCTTGTCGGCCTGCGGCGAGGGTTTGACCTTCAGCGTGGAGAGTTTGGCCTGAATGAAGCCATCAATGGGATTCGCACTGGCCTTTGGGACTTTGGGTTTCACGATCGGTGTGTAGGCCCAGTGGTCTTCGTAGGAAGCGCCTTCATCAATCCAGCGACCGATCAGTTCGATTTCTTCTTTGCTCAGGCGCTTGTGCCAGCCCTGGCCGTGATATTTCTGGGGAGGCATGGGATCCACATCATCGGTGATCCGGATCCACACTTCACTCTTCTTGCGGTTGCCCGGCACGATTGCGGCATACCCCCCCAAGTCGCGCGTGGCGCCTTCCTGGGTATCAAGGCGGAGGTCTTCCTCGCGAGTCTTTGGATCGAAACCGTGGCAGGCGAAACACTGGTCGGAGAGGATGGGACGGATGTCCTTGTTGAAGGAAAGCGGAGCGGGCGCGGAGACGAGTTCGAGGGGATCTGCATCCGACTTAGCAGGCTGATCCGAGGAGCTTTCGTCCTGCTTGGGTTTGCATGAACCGGTGACAAGTCCGGCCAGCAGCAAAGCGAGGAGTTGAAGAGTGAATCGGGAGAACTTCATGCGCGTCCGCATATACTGGAATTGCCGCATCCGCTTATCAAGTATACTCCGATATCCGTGCCGTTTTCTGGGTCAGGTGGCTCAGGGCTTAAGGCTCTGCCCACAGCTTCTTGAGTAGCTCATCCGGGATGCGGTGGACGCGGGCGACGTGCTTCTGGGTTTCGGTGACGTGCAGGCTGCCGTCGTCCCATATGAAATCGGGGTAGCTCATGCGCAGTTTCGGGTTCTCATCGTAGAGAATGGCGACGGGTTTGCCCCAGTGGATGACTTTGCCTTCGGGGCTGTCTTTCTCCACACCGCCCAGCAGGTAAGCCGGGTTGCGCTCACCCCAACTCTTGCTGGAGTTGTTGTGGAACCAGTAGATGAATCGGCCCTTGTAGGGGCCTTCTTCGAGCTTGCGCACGAAGTTGGCGGCACGGGGTTGCTTGAGCAATTCGCCGCCGGGTTTGGTGGTCATGAAGGCGGGCTTGGTCCAGCTCTTGCCGTCGTCGCGCGAGTAGGCATGGCAAGGATGGCCGGCCACCGTGCGATAGGTGCAGAACAGGCTGCCGTCGGAGAGAGCCGTGAGATTGACCTCCTCGGCGACGCTTCCTTCTGGCGACTTGAGCCCCAGGTCGCTTTCCGGAAGCAACTCCCACTTGAGCTGCGCGGGATCGCGTTCGGTCTCGATGTTGGCGCAGCGCAAGAACCAGGATTCGGTGTGCATGGACCAGTTGCGACCGTAGGAACCTATCTTGGAGAAGCCGAGGATCATCGCGCCCTTGTGGCGGATGGGTTTGCCGACACCCCAGAAGAAGCGGACCTTGCCTTGGTAGGGGTTGTTGCGGTCGATCGCGGTTTTACGGATGGGAATGAGCCAGCGGTCCTTGGACCAGGTCTTGCCGCCATCGTCGGTGTATTTGAAAGCGTATTCGCCAATGGTATCGACCCGTTTGCCCGCGCCCTTCACGGTGCGCATGTTTTTCGCATTGTAAGTGTAGAAGGCGTAGACCCGACCCGACTCGGTCAGGTAGGGCATGGCCCAAGAGGCCTCGGGGCCGGTGGCGGGTTCGATGTCGGTGAGTGGCTCCCAGGTCTTGCCGAAGTCCTTGCTGCGAGTGGAGACCACATGTTGACCCTTTGCTCCTTCCTTGCCCTCTCCCGTGGTCATCACGCAGAGCCAGGTGCCGTCTTTGAGCTTCACCACGTAGGGTTGATCGCAATAACCCTCCGACGGGATTTCATGACCGTTGTTGATGTGCAAGGCCGGTGGATCTTGATCCTTGGCGGCCTGGATCATTGCCTTTTGATCGGCGTGGATGGTGGCCGTCAGAAGGGTGAGTAGAGTAAGGGGGAGGGCTTTCATGGCGTTCATTGGGGGGTGATGATGAGCACCGCCCAGGGCTTGAGGGCGGGGATGTTGAAGCTGAGCACGTCACCCTCTACTTTGGGTTCAATGGTGCTGCTGCGCAGCAGGGTGGAGTAGTCCTTGGTGCTTGAGGCCTTGGCATGAGCGGCTTTGTCGTAGGCGGGTGGGGTGAGCAGTTGGCATTCGATCTTGCTGCTGGCGAGTTGGCGGGCTGCGGACTTGTTGAGTTTGAGTGTTGCCGGCTTGCCCGCTGCAGAGTCGACCAAGTGAATCACCAGTGGCGCCTTGGGATCACCGGGGATGGCGCGGGCAAAGGCACTCAGCTTGCCGCTGCCACCCTTGACGGCGATGGGCGTGAGTTTGCCATAGCGGTCTTCCTTCAGGTCAAAGCCACCGACGGCGGCATCTTCATGAGACTTGAGGTAACCGGCTTTTCCCAGTGCGCGGGCAAAGCCGTAGAGGTCGGCGAAGTCGGCCGGATCGGCAAACAGGCGGTCCTTGCCGTGGATATATTCGTCCCAAGGGGCGATCACATGCGCGCCATTGGCGTAGCCGAACGCGATCATGGCGCGATGGATGTTGATCGTCCTTGGCCGGTTGGGATGCAGCAGGATGGCTGACTTTTCAGCACGGTGCGCCTTGGAGGCCTTCCACCACTCGCTCGGGGTAGGGACGAAGTTGTTATCGGAGTAGTGGAAGTCGACGACGAAGCGTTTGACGTATTCGGTGCTGATGTTGTGCCCGCTGTTGCCGGCAATCGTAAAGCCAGGTTTGTGGGCCTTGATTTTTGTCAGCACCTCTCTACTCCACAAGTCCTGACGCTCCTTGTCATATTTGAAGATGTCGTCGCAGACGATGGTGTCGACCCCGGCGTCGATCTGAGCTACGCCCCAGGCAATCACCTTCTTGCGGAACTCGGCATTCTTGACTTCACCGACGAAGCGGTCGAGGTGGTGCTTCTTGTATTTCCACTCAGGGTTCCGGGTGTTGTTGTTGATCGCACCACCAACCTTCATGTCGCGCGAGTGACACCATTCGATGAAGGCCTTGGCTTCCGGTCTGATTAGGGAACCGGTCTCCGAGTAGTGATGGCCCGGATAAAACCAGTCGATGCGGGTGGCGTGGAAACTCCGGATGGCCTGCTTGGCGTCCTCCACCGTTGGGAATTTCGATTTGCGCACCCCCATGTAGCGGAAGCAGACGTCAGAGTAGGCAGGAGCCCCTGCTGGACGCTCGGCGACCTTCGCGACTTCGTGCATCTGTGCTTGAGAGAAGGCCAGAGTGGGAAACAGGAGAACGAGGGAGAGGGTTTTCATGATTCTATTTGGCGAGGCCCACCGGGCGAGTGGTCTTGCTGAGGTGTTGGTTAAAGGCGGCGAGTTTGGCTTTCAGCGCCTTGACCTTGTCCGGATGTTTGGCGGCGAGGTTGGTCTTCTCGCCGGGGTCGGTTGAGAGGTCGTAGAGGGCCGTGCCCTTGTGTTTCCAGGTGGCCGTGTCGGTGTCGACGAGCAGCTTCCACTTGCCCATGCGGATGCCGCAGCGTTCACCCCCGCGGGCATGGTAGATGAAGGCTTCATGAGGAGATCTGGCATCCGGCTCCATGCAGAAGAGAGGGCTGATGTCCTTGCCGTCGATGATCCGATCCTGCGGGAGTTTTGCATACGAGAGCACAGCGAAGGTGGGCAGTAGGTCCATGATGGAGGCGACTTCACTGATGCTGCTGCCGGGGTGGATCCGGCCCGGTCCCCAGACCACAAAGGGCACGCGCAGACCGCCTTCCCAACCCTGTTGTTTCTTGCCGCGGAAGGGGGCGTTGGTGCCGAGCCAATCGACATCGACACCCCAGTTGTTGGTGCAGGCGCCATTGTCGGAGGTGAAGACCACGAAGGTGTCTTGATCGAGTTTTAGTTCGCGGATGGTGTCGAGGATGCGGCCGGTACTCCAGTCGATGGCTTCGACCGCGTCACCGTAGGGGCCGCCCTTGCTCTTGCCGCGGAACTTTTCAGTACAGGCCACCGGCCCGTGGGGCATGGGATGACTGAGGAAGAGAAAGAAGGGCTGATCCTTTTTGCTGTGGATCCATTTGATTGACTCTTCCGTTAGCACCTCAGTCAGCGTCTCATGAGGGGGGAATGGGATGGGCTTCTCGTTGCGCAGGAAGAGGTCGCAGTGCTTGCCCTTTTTGCGCATGCCTTCGGTGTCAAAGCAGTGACCGAGGGGGGTGCCGTAAAAGAAGTCGAAGCCGTGGCGGGTGGGATAGAACTCGGGTTGGTGTCCGAGGTGCCACTTGCCGATGTAGGCGGTGGCGTAGCCCTTTGTCTTCAGCATTTCTGCGATGGTGATTTCGTCAGCGTGAAGGCCAGTCTTGTCCGGAGTGTGCAGCGGGCTGCCCGGGCCAACGCGTGAGGGATAGCAACCCGTCATCAAGGAGGCACGGGTCGGTGTGCAGATGGGGGCGGTGGCGTAGAAGTCGGTGAATTTCATGCCTTCCGCAGCCATGCGGTCGATCTCGCGGGTCTTGATCTTCTTTGCGCCGTAACAACCGAGGTCGCCGTAGCCGAGGTCGTCGGTGAGGATGACGATGAAGTTGGCCGTCCTTTCAGTCTTCGTCTTCGTTTTTGCCTGGGGCTTGGGCTGCGGATTGTTGATGTTGCCGCAAGGGCGGCTGTTGGCGCGCAGGGATTTGTCGAAGGTCTTCATCAGCGCATGAAGCTCCTTCACCTTTTCGGGATGTTTGCCGGCGAGGTTGTTGCTCTCACCGATGTCCTTGGACAGATCGTACAGACCGATCTTCTCGACGGCAGCTCGCTGCTGGATGAGCTTGAGGTTGGCGATGGCGCTCTTCTTGCGCTTGCTCCACGGGGGAAGTTCTCCATCCGCTTCCATCTTGAGCTGCGCCAACTTGAAGTCGCCTTTGCGCTGCTTGGCTTGATCGTGCCAATGGGTCAGCGGCACCCGGAGTTTCCATTTGCCGACCCGCACGCCCTCGATGCGGCCTTCCCGGACTTTTCCCGCAGTGTGGCGTTTGTAATAGAAGAAGGCTTCGTGCGGTGATTTGGCTCCCTTCTCGCCAGTCAGAAGCGGCCACACATCCTTGCCGTCGATGACGCGGTCATTGGGCACCTTGCCACCGGCCTTCTGCACGAAGGTGGGAAGCAGATCCATGATGGTGAGCAGCTCGGAGCATTCCTTGCCGGCCGGGATGATGCCGGGCCCCCAGGCGATGCCCGGCACCCGGAATCCGCCTTCACAGGTGGTGTGCTTGGAGCCGCGCAGGGGGAGTGCAGAACCGGTTTCCACACTCCAGTGGAGGGCCGGACCGTTGTCCGAGGTGAAGATGACGACCGTGTTCTTTTCGAGTCCTTGTCGCTGCAGTTCATCGATCACCCGGCCGATCGATGCATCGAGGTGTTCGATCACATCTCCATAGATGCCACCCTTGGAAACACCGCGTCGTTTGGCGGGGAGCTCCAGCGGCACGTGGGGCATGTCATGAGCCAGATAGAGGAAGAAGGGTTGCTCCTTGTTCTTGCGGATGAACTTCAGCGCTTCCTCGGTGAGGTCGTCGGTGATGATGGAGGATTCCGGCCCGGTGGTCACTAGCTTGCGGTTGCGATGGATGAGTCGCTTGGCCTTGTCGTCGTAGCTCGGACTGAGGAAGCCGTAGAACTCATCGAAACCGTGACTGTTGGGATGGAAGGGCGGCTTGTTGCCGAGATGCCACTTGCCGATGCAGCCGGTGCGGTAACCACGATCGCGAAGCAGTTCGGCGATGGTCACTTCGTCGGGGTTGAGTCCGAGGTGATCGCCATTGAAGAGTTGATGGCTGTGAACACGCTGCGGGTAGCTGCCGGTGAGGAATGCGGCACGAGTGGGCGTGCATTGGCCGGCCGGAACGTAGAAGTCGGTGAAGCGTGTGCCGTCCTTGGCCAGTGCATCCAGGTGCGGGGTCTTGATGTCCTTGGCGCCATAGCAACCCAGGTCGGCGTAGCCCAGGTCGTCGGCGAGGATGACCACGAAGTTGGGTTTTTCGGCAGCGAGCAGCGGCATCATCGCCAGGAGCGTGATGAGAGCGGATCGGAGCAGACGACAGGACATGACTTCCCGAGTATTCGGACAATCCTCAGCCTATCTCCCTTGATTCCGATGCCTATCCAGTTACTGTGCTTGAAACCTCAGCTTTTTCGTCACATCGCCGAACCTTCAAAATCCTCCGTGCCTCGGGTGGCCATCTTGGTTGAAACCACCCGCACCTACACCCGCGAGCTGCTCGCCGGGGTGAGCCGCTACATCCACCGCTACGGCCCCTGGTCCACCTTTGTCGAGTTGCGCGCGCTGGAGTCCTCGGCGCCGCCCTGGCTCGAGCATTGGGAGGGGGATGGGATTCTGGCCCGAACCCACAGTCCGGAGATGGCCGATGCGATTGCGGCCACGGGTCTGCCCTGCGTGGAGTTGCGTTCCTCCAACTTCAATCAGGACGCGCCCTTCGTCGGCATGGACAACGACAAGGTCGGCGAGTTGGTGGCGGATCACTTCATCAATCGCGGCTACCGGCGCTTCGCCGCCTACACGCTCGATACGGAATCTTTTTTCCGCGAACGCATGCAGAAATTCGTCAGTCATGTGCAAGAGGTTGCCGGCGCCGAATGCGCCATCCTCCCTTCGCATGGTGAGTCGAGTCCGGACGACTGGGAAGTGCATCAGGCGGAGCTCATCGAATGGCTGGAGTCCTTGGAAAAGCCAGTGGGCATCTTCGCCACCAACGACCAGTTGGCCACGCGCTTGATCGATGCGTGCCAGCGTGCGGACATCGCCGTGCCGGAGGACGTGGCGGTGGTGGGTTGTGAAAACGAGGCGACGCTCTGCAACTTTGCGTCTCCTCCGCTGACGAGTGTGCGTTTTGATGGTGAGACCGTGGGTTATCAGGCGGCGGAACTGCTCGATCGGCTGATGAAGGCTGGAGCGAAACCGAAAGATTCCGAGATTCTCATTCCACCCATGGGTATCGAGATCCGAGGCTCATCCGACGAGTTCGTGATCGAGGACCCCATCGTTCTGCGGGCGGTGCGGCTGATTCGGGAGCGCGCCTTCGATGGCATCACGGTGGCCGAAATCTGCTCAGAGCTCGGGGTCTCGCGCAGCACCTTGGAGCGGCGGATGCGGGCCACCCTGAAGCGCGGCGCCAAGGCCGAATTGCTCCGCGTGCGCTTCGCCGAGGTCAACCGCCTGCTCA
>JBMYMN010000084.1:0-11654 GCA_049597355.1 Luteolibacter sp. | reverse complement strand
GGCGATACCTTCTTTGATGGCTATATTGGTGGCGGTGATGAGCAGGTGGCTAAGAGTCGGTCCATCTTCAATTGTAGACTCACCGATCCGAGGAATCGGTTTGGTGGGCACAACCAGAATATGGACTGGGGCCTGAGGCGCGATGTCACGGAAGGCGATGCAGAGATCGTCACGATGGACGATATCCGCTGGGATCTTCTCGTCTCGAATCTTCTCGAAAAGCGTCACTTCTGCCATTTCTCTACAAATATCCAAGTCGATTGCAAATTCAAGTCCTTGGGGAACAAGAAAAAAGCGGCCACCGAAATGGTGACCGCTGAAAAATTATTTGGAGATCGGTGTGAGGATTAATCCTCAGTACCTTCGGCAGGGGCTGAGCTGTTGTAGCGCCAACGAACTTTGTTGCGCTTTGATGCTGAGCGAAGCTTGCGAGCCTTGCGCTCGGTGGGGGTTTCGAAGGCGCGACGACGGCGCATTTCTTCTAAAATGCCTTCTGAGTCCAGCTTGGACTTCAAGCGCTTGAGAGCACGATCGACGGGCTCGCCTTTTTTGAGATTAACTCCTCGCATGTTTGGTATCTGGGGTGGGTTCCGAAATGAACGGGCGCGGGTAATGCCCGTTGAACCTCGCAAAGTCAAGGAGGAACCGTTGAAAAGCGAAAGAATGATAGATTTAGGGATCTTGCAGTTGTTTCAGCAGATTTTGACAGCCATCTTCCAGTAATTCAACAACTTGACTGAATCCCTTTTGACCACCGTAGTATGGGTCGGGAATACGAGGGGCCTCCAATTTGTCGAGATAATCGACGAAGGCACGGATCTTGTGGAAGTGATGCTCGGAGGGATCCAAGGCTCGAACATCAGCAAGATTGTCTTCATCCATTACTAAGATGAGGTCGAAGCGGTCCAAATCTTCAGCTTGTATCTGACGAGCACGGCCATAAGGCTTGTATCCAATCCGAATGAGGGTTTCCGACATTCTAGGATCAGGCGGATTGCCAGTGTGATAGCTGATGGTGCCTGCAGAATCGATGGTGAAGTGGTCCTGCTGTCCGGCATCAACCACCATCTTGCGAAAGACAATCTCCGCTGCGGGTGAGCGGCAAATATTGCCCATGCAGACAAAGAGAATCTTCTGTGTGTCAGCCATCAAAGACTACTTGAGGAAGGGAAACAGAGCTTCTGCGAATTGAACACCGATGCCCCCCATCACCTTGCCACTGCCGTGGTAATGGAATTGGAAATTTGAAATGCCGGTAAGGGCATCTTTCTCGGACTGACTGAGTTCTTTCTCAAAACGCTTATCGTAATAATCAGCGCGCTGTGATTTGGTCATCTTTTGACCTTCCTTCTCCATCTTCTTGATATCGTTGTTGATGGCATTACGTTTCTCAAGTGCCTGATCCTGAAGGGGGTCCCAACTTAACTCAGTTCGCACGGCGACTACGTTGTCCTTAAACTCGGCGTCATTGGCGGGTTTGGCCATGGCCATGCGAAAACTATGGTGGATAGGCGTATAGCGTCCTGGATTGTCGAGATCCAGAACTCCACCAGTGCCCATAACGCCAATGATAAAAGGCATCTCAGGCGTTTTGAACTCTTTGCGCACGTCACGAATAAAATGGCGTAGAGTTTCGGTGTAGAGTTTGTAGCCACCCGGCTTTCCGCGCTGGGGATAGGTTTTGCTGTCGACCATGTCGTTCCACCCTTGAAACCAGACAAAGCCAGAAATCTCGTAGCCATTTTTGGCGTTGTAGTTCGGGTAAATCTTTTTTGGGTCGGCCAGGACCTTGTTCACGTGGCTGACCAACTTGGTCCAGTATTCGCCTGCCTCGCCAGCGCTGGGCGAGCGAAATTGGGTATGGAGATTCTTACCACCCCAAGCAGTCTTTATGATAAGAATGGGCTCTTTGAGTCTTTTCTCCATGGTCAGGCCGAAAGTGAATTCGGGACCAATTTTATCGTTGGACGCGCCATAGCCAGCGGTCAGCTTGCCTTCCTTAATTGTTGGAGATTGATCCCTGCCTTCAGATATGTAGCTGATCCATACCTTTTCGCTAGCTACCGGCTTACCCTCATGATCGGTCATGAGGTCGTAGAGATCTTTGGTTTTCGGATCTTTGCTGATATAGTCCAGAGTTGTGGTGCGGGCATGGCCCTGCATATTGGATTGGCCGGCAAGAATGAAAACCTTGAGAGGTGCGGCATTAAGCGAGGCGGCCATAAACAGGCCGAAGAGCATGCAGATGGGTTTCATGATGGCGTTTGATCGAGTTGACTACGATTCTTCCGTAGCCGCTGCCTCGGGTAATTCAGGAAGCTTCATCACCTCGAACCAAAAACTCTTGTAGCATTTGATCTCCTTGCTCCTATGGCCCCAGCGAAGAAATCCGTTGGTGGCGAGCATCACTTTTCCGTCTTCGAAATACTTGCGCTGGTCGTCGGTAATGGTGATGCCCCATGGTCGATTAGAGTGTCGGCCACTGCCTCCGGGGATGGTTGCTTGGCCTTTTCTCTTGTTGGCTTGAAGTTCACCATCAAACCAGACATTGGATCCACCACCGGCATTGTAATGGGAGCGGCCGCCCACAAGGAGCCGATAAGCGTATCCATCCTGCAGGGGGGGAAGCTCTACCATGGCGCGCATCAGCAGGGCTTCTTTATCCCAGAAGGTGTTGGGGGGTTCGCCGCATCCGCAAAAGTGCTGGTCTCCCATGCAGGTGCCAATGGGTGCGAGTTTACCTGCATTGTTCGCAAAGGGGGCAAAGCCTTTCTTCCAGCCAGCAGCCTTGGGGTTAAAGTCCATGGAAAACCAGTTTTCGGAGCCTCTCGGTGGTGCGACATCGCGGAAGCGGTGATTGGATTCCCAGAGCTTGTTGTCGCCGGGATCGAATGTGATGTAGTCCCATTCGATCTTGTTACGAGCAGGTCCGTGAAGTCTCCAATTGTATGCGGTTACTCCCAGCTTATTGTATAGGTCCACCAAGCCATCGACAGCCCGTCCCGGTGAGCGAGTGCTGATTTCTCGCTCAAGATTTTTGCGATTGGCCTCAATATATTCGGGAATGAGTCGATTCTTAATGGTGGGGGCCAGCGCCTTACGGAGTCCCGGGCCGAATTTAGACGGATCTGCATTGAGAAATAGTTTTTCGTGAGGCAAGGCCTGATTCGGGTTGCGTTCGCGGGCCAGCGCATAAATCACGTCGTAGCCGCCAGGCACTAGAGAGAGGTCATTGGCAAAGCCGTCCAATAGGAGATCGATGTTTTTGGTTAGGTCCTGACCGCCGGGCTCTACCATTTCCTTTGGATAGGTCAGGTAGGATTTGCCCAAGGTCTCTTTGGCAAAGTGCTGAATGCGTGGGTCGGCTTGCTCAAGCTGCCTGGTGATGCCCTTGATAGGGCTGAAATCGCCCATACGGTTGGTTTTCGATAGCACTTCAGCGACTTTGGTGAGCAAGGGCTTATGGAATTCGCCCGTCGAAGCAAGGGGTGTTAACCCAATCATGGCAGACTGACGCAGCCACCAATCATGGTGATCGAGCCATTTCATCATGTTGTCGAAGTGGGGGGCGATCTGCTCTGGCTTGGCACGTTTCATGGCTTGCATCGCTCCCATGGTCACCCACCAAGATTCTTCGGGATTGTCGATCATGGAGCCGATGAGCCCAAAGATTTCATCGTTGAGTTCATCGTCCGGGAAGCTCGCACTTTTGTTGGCTCCATTGATGGAGGTGAGAGCGGTCATTCGGGCCCTTGGATCCTTCGCTTTCAGGAGTTGGGGAATCAGGTGGTAACGCTTGTGATTGTTGATATTGCCGGCAGCTATGCTGCGAATACCATGCTCAAAGTGATGGGCATACATCAGTATGACTTCATCGGTTACCTTGGGGTCACCAAGCAGTGCCAAAATGGGTTTGGAGGCATGGGTAGGTAAAAGTTCCCGGGATACATCAAGGCGCTTACCGGGGCGGTATTCGCCGGGTTCGAGTGACAAAAAGATTTCATCTGCCTCGTTACCCCATGGGCGGTCTGGAATATTGTAGGTCTTGGAGAACTTGGTTGGGGGAGCGCCATGAAGGCGGATGGCCTTGCGTGGCACCGTGTAAATCATGGGAATGAAGCTTCCCCAATTGCCTCTCTCAAAGGCGGTGCTGGCATAGCCAACGTTCCAGTCGCTTACCCAACCAAAGAGTCCCTCCTTGGTGCGGGCGAGGTCATACATCCAAAGACGTTCATTCATAAAGGAACGATACGGGATCGGCCTTTTCTCAGCGACCAATCCCATGGAGCGGCCCTTCCAAAGTTCGCCAATACCGCCGCCCGTGTGACCATGAAAAAGCCACGAGGTATTATAGAATGCCTTGTAGGCACAAATATCGCGAGCTTTGGCGTAAACGGACTCTTCCCCGTCCGGATGGAGATTGGCGGCAGCCTGCATAGTAAATGCGAGACCCTCGGTCTTGCCATTGCCGGTAAAGCCACGTTCCGGCATGTGGTCTCCATAGGACACGTTGCCGTGACCTGCGAAGCGGTAGATGTGAAACAGGGAGCTTTGCAGTGTGTGCTCATCGACATCCACACCGCACTCCTTAGCGAGAAGTAGGAAAGTGACAGCATGCAGACCAGCGGCATTAAGATGACCACCACCCATGTAACTGTAGCTGGCAGAACCACGGCCCATCCATGAGCCATTGTAGATAGTGCGAGAAAGCGAGTCCGCAACGTCCTTTATGACGGGTAATACAGATTCGTCACCCGTGCGCAGATAATACTCGCAGAAGGCGGGTCCGCCGTAGCCAGCATGCCAAGGATAATTTTCACGTCCTTCCTCTGGCTTCTTGTAGTTATCGACAAATTTTTTCATCCAGCCCTCGACCACTTTGAGATCCTTCTCTTCGCCTGTGGAGAGAAGAAAGAGGGCGGATCCATCAAGACCGATACCAGTGCCTTCCTTGTGTTCGGCGAGATAGTCAGCGCATTGGCGGATCAGGAAGTCGGTTTTCTTACAGTCCACTGGCCAGGTTTTGCTGTAGGCGCCGAGGGCGGGAATCTTGACCACGACCTCCTTGGCTTTGGCTTCTGGCGTGTCCTTTACCATCAACTTGACAATGCCGCCTTTGGCCTCGGCTTCGGTGATCCAGTTGCCAAGTAGAACGCGGGGATCTTCATCCTTCATTGCATGTCCGTTCACGCTTTCAATGATCTGCCCCTTCTTAATTTTGCCGGTGGCGGCGGCAGGGGAGCCTTCCTCCACATTGGCGATGTGCATGGTGAAGTTGGGCTGGCGCAATTCCAGTCCAATACCCACTGGCCCAAAGCGCTTGATGTTGTAACGCGCCGCCGACGGATCGGGGTGCATGTGGAACTGAGGTTCCTTGGAGTAGTAGTTCTGAGCGTTACTGCTGCTGATGGAGCTAAGCAGCGTGGAGGCGAAAGCCAGAATACAGACGGGGAGACTCGTAAGTCGCTTCATGCCCACGACATTGCCGAATCGCTGGTGCAGCGTCAATGCGGTAGGATGGATAAATATGGTGGAGGCGAGGGGAGTCGAACCCCTGTCCGGGAAGCCGTCAATGATGACATCTACACGTTTAGCGGATGGTCTGGTAGTTTCGGAGTGACTCGGCCCATTCGCGGCGTTGCGCATCCTAGACACCTGTTGAATCTCGATCGGAAACCCGGTGACCCGGTTTTCGATCCAGCCTTATGAGTAGTCGCCCTAGGCCCTATAAGGCATCAGGATTCGGACGTGACTGTCAATTAAGCAGCCAATGCGAGCTCGTTGGAGTCTGCATTTATGTGTTTTGATCGGCTTTTTAGGAGGCCAACCGATCAACCTCCACGTGCAGCCATCAAATAAGGCATCTCGTCGAAACCAGAACGCCCCCTTTGAATGTGCCAAGGAGACCATCATGGCATGATTGCCCTCTATTCTCAATTCTAATTTTCTGCAACGCCTGTAAGTAAATTTTTCAAGGGTTGCGTCCTATCCGGTCCGAGAAGAAACTGCTTTCATGTCCGACGTGGTCGGCAACTGGCGCTATCCCAAGGAACTTCCGGTGGTCGAGCATCGCGAAGAAATCCTTGCTGCTCTGAAGGAACACCAGGTTGTGGTTGTGGTCAGCGACACAGGCTCGGGTAAGACGACGCAGCTACCCAAAATGGTGGCTGAGGCGCTTGGAAAAACAGGAGGTCTTATCGGTTGCACCCAGCCCCGTCGGATTGCCGCTGCGAGCGTGGCCAAACGGGTGGCGGAGGAGCTTAATCTGCCGCTGGGTGAATTTGTCGGCTATCAGGTGCGCTTCGAGGATAAGACCAATCGCGACACTCGCATCAAATTCATGACCGATGGTATCCTGCTCGCCGAGACTCAGGGTGATGCCAAGCTCAAACAATATGCCGCACTGATACTTGATGAGGCGCACGAGCGCTCCCTCAACATCGACTTCCTGCTCGGTTATCTAAAGACGTTGCTTGAGCACCGCAAGGATCTGAAGGTGGTGATTTCCTCGGCGACTCTGGACGCTGGTTCTTTTGCGAACTTTTTTGGGACCGAAGACAAACCCTGCCCAGTGATCGAGGCTCCGGGTCGCATGTATCCTGTCGACGAGTTCTTCGTGCCGCCCAATGAGGATGAAGATCTGCCTCAGTCGGTGGTTCGGGGCATGGATAAACTGAATCAGTCCGGCTCAGATGGCGATGTGCTAATCTTCCTGCCGGGTGAGCGTGAGATTCGCGAGTGTGCTGATGTGTTGGGGGGTAAGCAGTATCGCAATACGGAGATTTTGCCGCTCTTTGCCAGGCTCGGGCTCTCTGATCAGCAACGCGTTTTCAATCCGGGCAAGCAACGCCGGGTCATTCTTGCGACTAACGTCGCCGAAACTTCACTGACGATACCACGCATCCGCTGCGTCATTGATTCGGGCTTGGCTCGGGTCAGTCGCTGGGCGCCGGGGCGTGGTGTGCAGAGACTTCTGATCGAACCGGTGAGTCAGGCGAGTGCTCGACAGCGCAAGGGGCGTTGTGGTCGCATCGCTGAGGGAACCTGTATTCGTCTCTACGAGGAGGATGATCTGACAGAGCGTTCTGAATTTACCGATCCTGAAATTCGTCGCAGTTCACTAGCGGGCGTTATCCTGCGGATGAAATCGCTCAATCTTC
The DNA here is from genome assembly GCA_049597355.1 of Luteolibacter sp. Lineage (GTDB taxonomy): Bacteria > Verrucomicrobiota > Verrucomicrobiia > Verrucomicrobiales > Akkermansiaceae > Luteolibacter. The sequence continues at coordinate 4,494 of JBMYMN010000084.1, read as the reverse complement.
CCGATATCGAAGACTTCCCCTTTCTCGATCCTCCATCACCCAAGGCGATCTCGGAGGGCTATCGCACTCTGAGAGAGGTTGGTGCACTCACTCGCGATAAATCGCTTACAGATCTGGGTAGAACCCTATCGCGCCTTCCGGTGGATCCACGCCTCGGCCGTATGCTGATTGAGGCCAAGGGGCAGCATTGCCTGTCTGAGATTATTCCCATCATCGCTGCGCTTGAATCCAGCGATCCACGCGAACGTCCGGCCGACAAGGCGACGGAGGCGGATAAGTCTCAGGAATGCTGGAAGGATCTCGACAGTGACTTTCTCGGTATCTTGCGCATGTGGTGTGATCTTTTGCCGTTGCGTGAAAAGCGTGGGCGTCGCTGGCAATGGAAAACTAACCAGTTGCGTAAGTTCTGCAAACAGCACTACCTCAATTTTCGCCGCGTGCGGGAGTGGGGCAATGTCTTGGAGGAACTCAGTGAACTGATTCAGCGCGAGTGGGAACTCGAGTTACCAAAACTGAACTCCAAGAGCTTCAACTTTGCGGCCATCCATCGTTCGCTTCTCGCCGGTGTGCCGCGCCAGATTGGTTTGTGGGATAGGGAGAACAAGGCGTATCGCTCAGGCTCTGGTGGATTCTTCTCAGTATTCCCCGGATCTGGGCTGTTTGGTCTGCCCAAGCGACACGAATGGGTAGTAGCCATGGAACTGGTTGAAACCAATAAGCTGTGGGCGAGACGCGTAGCCCGCATAGATCCCCAATGGGTAGAAGAAGTGGCACCACATCTCTGCAAAAGTAGCTACGGTGAGGCTCGATGGGATTTCAGACAAGGTGCGGTTTACGGCAAGCAGCGGGTGGTCTGTGGAGGCTTGCCCATTATTGCCGGACGCCGAGTGCACTACGGACGGATCGATGAAAAGGTGGCGCATCAGGTTTTTCTGCGAGAGGGTTTGCTTGGCGACGGTATCCGAAAGAGCTCGAATTTCCTGAACCACCTTAAAGCCATGCGAGAGGAGGTAGCGGAGGTTGAGCAGAAGCTTCGCCGCCCCGGTGGACTGTGGCATGAAGAGGAGCTTCTTTCATGGCTTGAAGAGCGCATTCCGCAATCGGTCAACACGGCTGCTGCCTTCCATAAGTGGCTAGTCGAACACGAAGAGACGTTGATGTTCACCCTCGATGAGGTCATGCACGAAGATATCCATGCGCTTGGTGCCGAACTCTATCCTGATGTCCTCAGGCACAATGGCCACGAATACACGCTATACTATAACGCGCAACCGGGTGAACGAGATGAAGGCATGACCATTGGTGTGCATGTGGATCAACTGCCACAGTTGCCTGACTGGTTGCCGGGCTGGGGTGTGGATGGTGATCTTCCTGAACGTGTTGAGTTTTTGATCCGATCCTTGCCCAAGGATTTCCGTCGCATCTGCCAACCGGTTGCGAATCTCGTCGAGGGCTTTGTGAATCGCTGGATGAACGCACCTAAGGATGTGCCTATCACCCAGGCTATCTCGGATTATGCTCGCGAGCAACGCGAGGTATTGATTCCGGAGGATGCTTACGACCCCAGTAAACTACCCGAATATCTCATCACTAAAATTTGGGTCTGTGACGATGCGGGTGAAGAACTCGTCATGGGAACTCATCTTGCCGCGCTCAAACTAGAACTCGCCGATCACATGAAGGAGCGATTTGAAGCGGTGGCGAATCTGGACGTAGAGCAGAGTGGTCTGAGCGCATGGGACGGTGAACCGTTGCCGGAGATGGTGGAGACTCCGGGTGGTGCCGTCTATCCAGCTCTGGTGGATGAGGGCGAGACAGTGGGTATTCGTGGCTACATATCTGCTGTCGACGCTGCTGAGTCGCATCGGGCGGGGGGTGCACGTTTGCTCTGCCTGATGCACCCCGAGCAAGTGAGGTATCTACAGCAGAAATTTCCTCTGGAGTTGATGACGCATGCGTCTCTCAGTCATCTGGGTGTGGGTGGCACGAGTATTGAAGACCTCATACTCTTGGCAGCAGAGGGTTCTGCGGGGAAGTTTCCTAATTCACCACATTCATTTCGCCAACTCAGTGAACAGGTTCGCTCGGAATGGCATGTGTCGGCCCAAAAGATTGCAGGAGCCATCGAAGGCATTATGGAACGGTTGCCAAGTATTCGTGAATGGATCACCAAGCATCAAGGAGATCGAAATCTGGGTGTCGTGGCTGATGACCTTGAGGAGCAATTGTCTTGGCTGTTTCGTGGTCGTTTTGCCTGGCATGCCGGCTTCCAGCGCTTGCTTGAAATACCATGGCATCTGCAGGCCATTGAGTCGCGCATAGGCCGTGTACAATCGCTTCCTCTTGCCAAGGATTTAGAGAAACTCGAAACCTTCCGAGCCCACTGGGAACCATGGTTCAAGGAGTGGGTGGCGGAACCTGAAAATTGCAAGTGGTGGGCTCATGGTTGGTTGCTTGAAGACTGGCGGGCGGCATTATTTGCGCCCGATCTGAAATGCTCCAGAAAGTCATCCAAAAAGTGCGTTCATGAGAACTTTTTGATACTCTCGAAACAGTCTTGACCGGCGTTTTTTTTCGGAGCAAACCTCCCGTGACATGAGTTTTGATGTTGAGACGATTGAGTGGAGTGACGAGGTGTTGGTACTAGCCGACGAACTCGATGGAAAATTGGCCGATGAAGGTCTATCTCGTGAAGAGCGGGCACTGCTCGATGTCATCGAAACTGTGACCATGCTCGACCCGGAGGGCGATGGCCTGCATGAATTCTGGCAGAGTGGTTTAGATCACCAACGCATCATCAATTCCTTCGACTTGGTTGGCTCCAGCGCCATGGTCGATGTGCTTAATGCCAGCAAATGGTGTCAAAGCCGTCCAGACAGCCGTGATGACTATAGCGAAACGGAATCAGAGCATCTCGCGAGTATCGAAGATGACCTCTATGTGGCAATGAGTGAACTGACTGACCTTGTGGATGAGTTCATCGAGGATGAGCTTTCCGGGTCATGAATTGCCACAACACATCATGCGTAGCTTCTGATCGAAGCCTTGGTCTCCTCGTAGACCAGATCCTCCTTGTGGAGGATGGGTGCATTGCCCTCGCCCTTGTATTCCCAGCATGAGACGTATGAGAAACTGTCGTCGTGACGTTTGGCTTCTCCTGGTTGTGTCTTGCCGGCCTGAACTTCGGGGTCAGCATCAGTAAATTGGTGCTCAGTACGAAAATGACCGCCACAGCTCTCCTCACGATCCAAAGCATCGTAGCACATGACCTCGCCGAACTCGAGGAAGTCGGCAACACGACCGGCTTTTTCAAGCTCGGAATTGACGCCTTCAGCTGAGCCTGGAATGCGAACGTTGCTCCAGAACTCATTGCGGATTTCTGGAATGCGTTTGATTGCTTTTTGTAGGCCCTGCTCGGAGCGCGCCATACCACATTCATCCCAAATAATCTGACCTAGCTCACGGTGGAAGGAGTCGACAGTCCGAGTGCCTTGAATGGAGAACATCTTTTGGATGCGAGCCTTGGTTTCGTCCTCCGTTTGCTTGAATTCAGGGGCATCAGTGGTGACAGCACCTGGGTTTTGGGTCACGAGGTAATTGGCGATGGTAGCAGGAATCACGAAGTAACCGTCGGCAAGGCCCTGCATAAGAGCCGAGGCGCCGAGGCGATTGGCTCCGTGATCGGAAAAGTTGGCTTCGCCGAGTACGTGAAGACCGTGAATGTTGGACTGCAAGTTGTAGTCTACCCACAGGCCGCCCATGGTGTAGTGCACGGCCGGATAGATCATCATCGGACGTTGGTAGGGATTTTCACCAGAGATCTTCTCATACATCTGGAAAAGATTACCGTAGCGGGCGCGAATCGTGTCTTCGCCCAGACGATTGATGGCGTCGCGGAAGTCGAGGTAAACTCCAAGACCCGTTGGGGCGACACCGCGACCTTCGTCGCAGGCTTCTTTGGCGGCGCGAGAGGAGATGTCACGTGGAGCAAGATTGCCAAAAGAGGGATACTTGCGCTCTAGATAATAATCGCGATCCTCTTCGGCTACATCATTGGGATGCATTTGCTTGGAGCGAAGCTTGGCCGCTACATCCGGTGATTTCGGTGCCCAAATACGACCGTCATTACGAAGCGATTCACTCATCAGGGTCAACTTGGACTGGTAGTCTCCACTGACCGGGATGCAGGTGGGATGAATTTGAGTGTAACAAGGATTTGCAAAAAGCGCACCTCGACGGGCAGCGCGCCATGTTGCAGTCACGTTGCAACCCATTGCATTGGTGGAGAGGAAGAAAACATTACCGTAGCCACCGGTTGCCAGACAGACGGCATCTGCCGCGTGTGAGCTGATTTCGCCGGTCTTTAGATCACGAACAACGATTCCCTTGGCGTGTCCGTCGACGAGCACGAGATCGAGCATCTCGGTTCGGGTGTGCATTTTGACCCCGCCTTTCTTGATTTCTTTCTCAAGCGCTTGATAGCAACCGATGAGT
>JBMYMN010000083.1:0-11953 GCA_049597355.1 Luteolibacter sp. | reverse complement strand
AGCGTCTCTACCTCTCCCAAGTCATCGACCCGGCCGACTACAAGGACGCCATGCACGGCGGCAAGCCGCAGGCCAAAAACTTTCTCAAGGGCGGTAACGGCCACGGAGCACGCATCGCAGGCTACGGCACCATGACCATCACCACCCTCATGGCCATCCTTTCGTGGGAACTGGCCGAGGACTGTGGCACTGAAATCAAAGACTTCAACCGCGACATCGCCTACGATTGCGTCCACACCCACACCAATAAGACCGGCTATATGGGTTACCGCTTTGCCACCGGTGCCTACACTCCGGTCGGTCGTCAGGGCCTTTCGCTCATCACTCACCACGTGGCCCGAAAGGAGGCCCCTGAGCACATCAGGAACGTCACCAACGGTCTGGTGGTCGCCAAAACCCGCCTCAACGACGGCCACGGCTGTAACACCCTTGCGTGGGCTTGGGCCCTAATCGGCGCTCAACTGGCTGAGAAAAATGCCATGCGTGAATTCTACGACTACAACAAGGCCTTTATCAACATGTCGCGCACTCATGACGGTGCCTTCGTTGTCACTCCCGGCCGCAACCGTCACGAGAAGGGCTACTACATGTCACCTCGGGTGCAGCCGACTGCGGCGATGGCGATTGCACTCAAAGCCGACAATCCCACTCTCCGTATCCAGGGAGGCGAAAAATGATACTCTGACTGTTGCGCAGCGTGGCACTCCTAACGGGCAAAGCACAAAGCCCTAGGCCTGATTGAAGAGCTTATTAAGATAGACACCGTTCTTTGTGGCATCCGTCTTCCAGTCGTCCTTTACGCCGGACTCGATGATGAGCCAGTCCTTGTAGTCGATGCTAGCCAATGTCTCTTTGACCTTTGGAAAATCGACCTCCCCCTCACCCAGACGATTGCCGACCTCCTTCATGTGAACTTGGCAGATGGCATCTTTCTTTGCGAGCCAGCGCATCTCCTCGTGGATGTCGTAGCCCATTTTGGTCATGTTGGCGGTATCGTAGTACACCTTCACCGCTTCTGAACCCACCCCATCGATGATCGACATGTGCTCTTCCTTGTTGAGCCAGGTTTCCAAACCGATCTGGATACCTTTCTTCTCGGCGAGAGGTGCCAACTTTTTCAGGCGCTCGATGACCAACTTCTGTTGGTCTGGCAGGTTCTTCAAATCGCCTTTACCGAAGAAGGCCAAGAGCACCACCTTCTGCTTCAGGGTGACCATGATTTCAAAGCATTGGCTCACCCAATCCTCAGCCTTGGGCGTGGTGGCGAAGGGCCGGCCATTGAAAACCCCCATCGCCATGGAGGCGACTTCAATCTCGTGCTTTTTGGCTTCGGCAATAAAGCCATCGAGCACTTCCCTCTTCGTCAGATCTCGCTCTTTATGTTCGGGAACGAAGGAAAGCTGAATGCCGTCCAAGCCACATTCCTTGGCTAATTGAAAAGCCTTAGGATCGCAGGTGGCCTTGAGCCCCCAATCGGTAATGCCGATCTTGAAGGGCGCCCTATCCCCTGGTGCTTTGCCGAAGGATCGGGAGGCTGCGGTGAGACTCGTGAGGCTGATGAAAGTTCTGCGGTCCATTTACATGAATTCTATGGATGGATACTCAATCCACCAGCTCCACTTTCACATAATAGGCGCCGCTGGTGTCGCCATTGGGCCGCACCAAGGTGCTGAGCAACATGGCGGGGCCGGCGGGAAGTTCGACAGTAAAGCTGGCCTTGATATCCTCGGGTTTAAGAGTGATCTCCTGCTCGAAGCCGCCGATACTCAGTCGGGCGGCCTTCTGGTCCATCGCCTTGTTGAGATATGGCGCCCAGCGGTAGAGCTCAAATTTGTAGGTACCGGCCTTCTCGACATTCACCGCCCAAGGACCATTCTTCAGGTCACCCCTCTTGATTTGGTTTTGGTGCCATGCGGTAGTCACCACGCCGGGCATCAACCAATCGTGCGAGTATAAGGTTGTGGGGTTTTCATCCCCGCCCAGCACGAGGCGCACGGTCTGTTTGGTTTCGGGTTCGATACTCTTCCACCAGTTTTCATAGTCAGCGCGGAGCTTAGCCACCAATTCGGGATGGTCTTTTGCAACATCAGTCATCTGAGCCGGGTCATGATCCAAGTGATAGAGTTGTTTACCATCAATCAGACGCCAGCGGTCAAACATGGCAACTGACTGATCCCACTTGGGCGGAGTGTGGGTGCGTTGGACGTGCGAGAAAATCGTTCGCTCGTCGGGGGCGCCGTCAATATCTCCACCAAGGAAAAGCGCCAGTGAAACACCATCAAGTTTTGGACCCGCCGGCTTCTTGAGATTACAGAGATCCACCAGCGTCGGCAGCACGTCGATGTGAGCCGTGAGACCATCGATGTCCTTGCCCTTGTTCATGCCTCCCTTCGGCCAATGCATAAAGAAGGGCACGCGCTGCCCCCCTTCCCAAGCCGAACCCTTCCAACCGCGCATGCCGGCGTTGAAATAATCATACTCGGGCTTGAGGCAGATCCAACCGGCGGTGGTGCCATTGTCGGTCATGTAGATGAGGATGGTGTTCTCAGCCACGCCGATGTCTTCAAGGTGTTTGCGAAAATGCCCAAGGTTTTCGTCGATGTTGGCAATCATGCCGTAGAACTTGGCCAAGGCTGGGGGCATCTGGGGATCTGCTTTTATGAAGGGTTCCGAATACTTGTCCGGGACGATGTAGGGACCGTGTGGCGCGTTGGTGGCAAGGTAGAGGAAGAAAGGCTTGTCCTTGTTTTTCTCTGTGAACTTCGCGGCTTCTTCAAACCAGACATCGGTGCAGTAGCCTTTGAAGGGCTTCCAGCCGTCCTTGGTCATGTAATGATCATCATAGTAGTCGTTGCCCCAATAGTCGGGCCCTCCTCCGATCGCGCCATCGAAGTGAAGAACGCTGTGATCGAATCCCTGATCGACCGGGCGACAGGGATAGTTGGAGCCGAGGTGCCATTTACCAAGCATGCCGGTGACATAGCCATTTGCTTTGAAGATTTCCGCAAGAGTCAATTCTTGTGGATGCATGAGCGAGCGACCATTGATAGTGTGCCAGACACCCGTGCGAGTGGAATAACGGCCGGTGAGCAATGCGGCACGCGTCGGCGAACAGGTCGGATCGACATGAAAGTCCGTCAGACGCAGGCTCTCATCATGCAGCTTGTCCATATTCGGAGTCTTAAGCAGCGGATGGCCATGGCAGGACATGTCGCCGTAGCCCTGGTCATCCGTAATGATGAGGATCACGTTGGGCGGGCGCTCGGCGTGGAGTGTCGTAAGACTAAAAACGGCGAGCAGAACCGTGCAAAGAATCATGCCCGCTAGTCTGCCGAGTCCATATTGAGGTTCAACCTTGGAATCTGGATTCTGAAACAGCAGACTGTGCGGTATTGTTCCTAGATCATGAGATTCATTCTGGCCCTCAACCTACTCCTCAGCCCCCTCCTACATGCCGAGCGCTCGCTCCACGCCTTGGATAACGGTCTCAACGACGTCAAGGAACCCGCCGCCAAAGCGGCTCTTCTCAAGAAACTCGGCTACAGCGGCTTCGTCACCCGCCCTTCCCTCTCCAAGGAAATGGCCGATGCCTGCAAAGCCGAGGACCTCAAAATACTGGCCACCTACGTGACCATCCCCGCCGGCAACGAACCCCCAGCCAACCTCGAGAAGCACTTCGAACTCATCAAGGAGCACCAAACCATTGTCTGGCTGTCACTCACCAACCGAAAGGGAGGTAAAGCGAGTGATGAAGAAGCGGCTGAGACGGCCAGAAAAGTCGTCGACCTCGCCGCCAAATACGATCTCAAGGCCTGCCTCTATCCTCACGTCAACTTCCACACCGCCACAGTGAAGGACTGTGAGCGTGTCCATAAACTGGCCAATCGTCCCAAACTCGGACTCAGCCTTACGCTCTGCCACTTCCTCGCTCAGAATCCTCACACGGAACTCGAAGCTACCCTCAAGCGCATCGCTCCCCACCTCATGCTCATTCAGATCAATGGCGCCAACCGTCTCGAGGAACCCAAGACCGATTGGAAGCAACTCATCCAGCCGCTGGGTTCGGGCACTTTCGACGTGGGCCACGTGCTCAAGACCCTCGATGAGATCGACTACCAGGGCCCTGTCACCCTACAATGCTTCGGCATCAGAAAACCCGCCACCGAGCACTTGGCGGCATCTGCTGCTGCTTGGAAGGTGCTGAACCCATGAAAATCCCGGAGCTCAGTGAAGAACTCCGGGATTTGGAAAATGGTGCTCGGGAAAGGACTCGAACCTTCACGGGTTACCCCACTACATCCTTAGTGTAGCGCGTCTACCAATTCCGCCACCCGAGCAATGGGTTGGTTGGGCGGCCTTGTTACGGGGCAAAAACAACCGAATCAAGCGAATCTTGCACTTTTTTCATCACGACTCATCATCCCCGCCCCATCCCTGCTGCCGTGAAGTTCCATTCCTCTCATCTCGCCTATTGCACCAACATCCACCCGGCCGAAAGCTGGGCAGAAACTCGGCAAATGTTGGACAAGCATGTGCTGGCCGTGCGCGACTTACTGCGCCAGCAGGGCCGACTGAGAGCCGATGAGCCATTCGCTATCGGCCTAAGACTCTCGGCCGTGGCTGCCCAAGAACTCTTAGAGGGCGATCAAATCCAGCAATTCAAGACATGGCTGGAGGATACCAATACCTACGTCTTTACCATCAACGGCTTTCCGTACGGCAGCTTCCACGGCACACGGGTAAAGGAAAAAGTCTTCCAGCCCGATTGGACCGAGCCCGCTCGTATCGACTACACCAAAAATCTCTTCCGCATTCTCGCCCTCATCGCCAAACCCGAAGCGGGTGGTTCCGTCTCCACCCTCCCAGGATCCCACAAGACCTTCAGTGCAGATGAATTGCTGATCCGCCAGAATCTCATCGAATTTGCAACATGGCTGGATGATCTCGCCAAGGAGACCGGCCTCGATCTCCACCTTGGCCTCGAGCCCGAGCCCATTGGCCACATCGAGAATACCGCCGAGAGCATCGCCTTCTTCGCCCGCCTACACGAGCAGGCAAACAATTCCGAGGTCATCAGCAAACGCATTGGCCTCAACTATGATACCTGCCACTTCGCCATCGAATACGACGAAGCCAAGGCTTCGCTGGATGCTCTCAAGGATGCCGGCATTCGGCTATCCAAGATTCACCTATCGAGCGCTCCGACCCTCGACCCACGCGACCCCGCTGCCGTGAAGGCCATCGAGCCCTTTGACGAGCCGACGTACTTCCACCAGTCCATCGCTCGCAGCACGAGTGGTTCGATCATGCGCTTTATCGATCTTCCCTACTTTCTCGATGCTCACAAGGACGAGTTTGTCGAAGCCCGCGTGCACTTCCACATCCCGCTGGATGCCAAACCAGAAGCCCCATTGGGCTCAACCCTCTCCCATGTGCAGGAAACCCTGGCCTGGTGCCGCGATAATCCTGAGGCCTGCAATCACTACGAGATTGAGACCTACACTTGGGGCGTTCTCCCCGGAAAGCTCCAACGCCCGGTAGAAGAGCAAATTGCAGGCGAATACGGTTGGGTGATGGAGAACAGTTGAGGCCATCCCCAGCTTTGTTACTCCCATCCAGCAAATCGCGCCTATGCATCCGCTCTGATTTTTTACCGACGCTCCCGCGAATTGGAGCTCAGGCAGTACGGGGGAATCATAAGAAATAGAACAAGCGCAGCCGGCTTCCATGTTTAGATCATTGGTCTGCACCCCAAAGGTCATTGCGGATACCTGAAGAGTGGTTCTTGCCATCGGCCGCGTGGCGGGGTTTTCTTACGCATCATGTCCGACATCAAGATCACTCTTCATACCACTGCCGGCGACATCGCCGCCACCATGCATGCAGAAAAAGCTCCCCTCACCTGTGCCAACTTTCTCAACCTGGCTCAGCGCGGATACTACGACAACATTGCCTTTCATCGAGTAATCGAAGGCTTCATGCTTCAGGGTGGTGATCCCACCGAGACCGGTACTGGTGGCCCCGGCTACAAGTTTGCCGACGAATTTCACCCCGATCTTCGCCACAATGCGCCCGGTATCTTCTCCATGGCAAATGCCGGCCCAGGTACCAATGGCTCACAATTTTTCATCTGTCATGTGCCTACCCCCTTCCTCGACAACCGTCACTCCGTATTTGGTCAGGTAACAGACGGACTTGATGTGGTCATGAACATCACCGGCAAGCTCAACACCGGCGAGCAGGGCTGTAAATTCGATGGTACTGGCGACAAGATCACCTCCATCACCATCCACGACGACACCACCGAACTTTTCGAGTCCCAGAAGGACAACATCGAGCATTGGAACTCGATTCTGGATTGAGGAAGCGTAAGACATCAGGCTCGGCCACATCAAAGGCCAAGCTACGCACAGGGATGGCGGCGATCACTGCGGGTTTCAGCTTCGTCGGCTTTCAGCTCTTCATTCTCTTCCTGATCAAGGGCTGGAGGCTGTTCTATGTGGAGGCCGTCATTGCCATTGCGGTGGGCGGCCTGCTTGGCTGGGCCGCATTCCCGAAAACGTTGGGCAAATGCATACAACTCGGCGCAATCACCGGACTCATCCTGGGTTACGCGCTGGTGATCCTTGCTTCAAAGAAGGTCTGATCACACAATCTTCTCAGCGCCAAAGTATGGCACGAGTGCATCGGGAATACGGATGGAACTATCCGGCTGCTGGCATTGCTCAAGCAGCGCTACGTAGAGGCGCGGCAGCGCGGTGCCCGATCCATTGAGGGTGTGCGGGAAGCGGTTCTTCCCTTCTTTGTCCTTGAAACGCAACTTCATGCGGCGCGCCTGATAGTCGGTGAAGCAGGAGCAGCTGGAAACCTCCAGGTATTTACCATGACCGGGAGCCCAGACCTCAATGTCGTAGGTCTTGGCCGATGAAAAACCGATGTCACCTGTGCAAAGCTCAATCACGCGGTAATGCAGGCCGAGCTTCTGGAGAATTCCCTCGGCATGGCCGGTGAGCTCTTCGAGCACGTCGAAGCCCTGATCGGGATGAACCACCTGTACAAGCTCCACCTTATCAAACTGGTGCATACGAATAATGCCCTTGTTATCGCGACCAGCGGATCCGGCTTCGCGGCGGAAGCAGGGTGTGTACGCTACCATCTTTTTGGGCAGATCGGCTTCAGCCAATAAGGTGTCACGGCAAAGATTGGTGACGGGAACTTCGGCGGTAGGAGCGCAGAACAGACGGTTGCGACCATCTTCCCCGGCATCGGTGCCATACATATCGTCCTCGAACTTCGGCAACTGGCCAGTGCCTTCCATGCACTCGCGTAGCACGAGATGAGGCACGTTCACCTCCTCGTAGCCATTGGTGGTTTGCTCATCCAACAGGAAGTTGATCAGTGCCCGTTCCAACTTGGCACCTTGACCACGGTAGACCACGAAGCCGGAACCTGACACGCGAATGCCATCCTCCCAGCCAATGAGGCCATGTTGGTCAGCGAGTTCGACGTGGTCCTTGGGACGATCGATTGCTGGAGCCTCACCCCATTGGCGAATGACAGGATTCGCATCCTCATCTTCGCCCACCGGACAGGCGTCGTGGGTCAGGTTGGGAATGTTGAGAAGAAGTTCAGTTTGCTTGAGACCGGCTTCATCAGACTGCGTATCGAGGGCCTCGATTTGTTCCTTGATGGCGCGCACCTGGGCTTCGATCTCCGAGGAATCTTCACCCTTAGCCTTGAGCGCACCGATCTGCTTGGAGATGGTCTTGCGCTGGCCTTGGAGTTGTTGCTTCTCGGTCTCGGCCTTGCGTCGGGCCTCGTCACAGGCGAGCACCTTGGCAACGAGAGTCCAATGGTCCCCTCCCCGGGCTTTGAGGCGTTCCACCACGCCATCGGCGTCCTCGCGAATCAGTCGGATATCAAGCATTGAAATTAGTCGAGTTCGCTGAGGTAGCGCTCGGCTTCGAGAGCCGCTGCACAACCTTGACCGGCAGCCGTAATGGCTTGGCGGTAGTAGTGATCGGCAACGTCACCGGCGGCGTAAAGACCTTCGGTCTTGGTGGCGGTGCGGCCGGGTACTTGCAGAATATAGCCATTGTCGTCGAGATCGACGAGATCGCCCACGAACTTGCTGTTGGGGATGTGGCCGATGGCCACGAACACACAGTCGACTTCGAGTTCCTTCTCGGAACCATCAACGGTACTCTGAAGAGTCACGGCGCGCATCTCGCCTTTGTCGTTGGTGAGATACTCACTGACGGTCGAATTCCAGACGGGCTCAATTTTGTCGTTGGCCAGCACGCGGTCGGCCATGATCTTGGAGGCGCGGAGTTCGTCGCGGCGGTGGATGAGATAGACCTTGCTCGCAAAGCGGGTCAGGAAGTCGGCTTCCTCGCAAGCGCTATCACCGCCACCAATCACGCAGACCGGTACGTCGCGATAGAAGGCGCCATCGCAGGTGGCACAAGAAGTCAGGCCACGACCGATAAGTTCTTTCTCGTTAGGAAGGCCGAGGTGACGTGGAGCGGCGCCGGTGGCAATGATCACTGTCTTGGCTTCAAGCGCCTTGTCGCCCGCCTTTAAGGCAAAGGTGCCGTCATCACACTTTGTGATGGATTCAACGGTCGCATATTCAATACGCGTACCAAATTTCTCGGCCTGAGTCTGCATGCGCTGCATCAGTTCAGGGCCCATGATCCCATCGGGATGACCGGGGAAATTCTCAACATCGGTGGTGGTGGTCAACTGACCGCCCGGCTGAGTACCGGAGAGAATCAGGGGATTCAGATTGGCACGAGCAGTATAGATGGCGGCAGTGTATCCGGCGCAGCCGGTTCCGATGATGATGACTTCTTCCATGGGCGTGAAAATGTGAGATCGAAAGAAAGGAAATATTCTCGATAAGGTCAACGGTTGGAGTCCCAATCTAGAGATTTATTCAAGCTTTCCAGCTTCCATGGGCTTGCAACCCAGAGAGAATGGTCAATGCTCCCCGCGGACTACCCTTACACCACGTATCCATGATCACCGAAGACTTCATCCGCGAAGCCCTAAAGCAGGTCAAATATCCCGGCTTTTCCCGTGACATTATCTCCTTCGGCCTAGTCAAGGAGGTCTGCATCGGGGAGGCCGAGACCATCGTCCGATTGGAGGTCCAGACTCGTGACCCGAAAGTGCCCGAGCAGATCTTTAAGGACTGCCACGGCGTGCTTGATACCCTGCCTGATCTGGGAACCGTGAAGGTGGAAATCGACGTCAAGGACGCCCCGGCCGCCGATTCCCAATCAGCTGGCATCGGCAAATCCTCCATTCCTGGTGTGAAGCACATCATTGCTGTGGCTTCCGGTAAAGGCGGAGTCGGCAAGTCCACCGTCGCTGCAAATATAGCTGTGGCCTTGCAAAATACGGGTGCACGTGTCGGCCTCTGTGACTGCGACCTCTACGGACCCTCCGTCGCCATGATGTTCGGCAGTGATGAAAAGCCGCTGGCGAACGAGAATGAGGAAATCATCCCAATTGAGGCTCATGGAATTCAGCTCATGTCCATGGGCTTCCTTCTGGAGGAACGCTCCCCGGTGATTGTCCGCGGCCCCATGGCCACCCGCTACACCCAGCAATTCCTCCGACAGGTCGCTTGGGACAATCTCGACTATCTGGTGTTGGATCTCCCCCCCGGCACTGGTGATATCCAATTGACCATCGTGCAGACAGTCAGCGTCGACGGCGCCATCATCGTCACCACGCCGCAAGAAGTCGCCCTAATCGATGCCCGCAAAGCCGCTTCCATGTTTGGCAAAGTCAATGTGCCCATCTTCGGTATAGTCGAGAACATGGCTTGGTTCGAATGCAACCTCGGCACCAAATACCCTATCTTCGGCGAGGGCGGAGGCAAAAAGGAAGCCGCCATGCTTAACGTCCCCCTGCTCGCCCAGATCCCCATCGATATGCCCACGCGGGCTGGTGGTGATGCCGGCAAGCCCGTGGCCCTGATGCCTGCTGCCGAAAGCAAAGTGTCCGCCGCCTTCCACGAATTGGCTGACAAGGTGAAGTCCGCCGTTCAAGCTTGAACAGCATGAGACGCGTTGTCATTACTGCAATCAGCCTCTTCTCTCTCGCACACGCCGAAGAAGACTGGTCGAAAAAACGTGTAGAGCAGGACTATGACCGCATGTTCAGCGGCAAGCCTGAAATTGTATCAGATGGCCATCAGTTCGCCGAGGGCATGGCCTTTGATGCCGACGGCAATTTCTACTTCACCGACGTTCCCGCGGGGAAACTTTTCAAGGTCGACAAAGACGGCAAGAAGACCCTCTTCGATGATGACACCGGCAAGACCAATGGGATTGCCATGAGTCCCGACGGCATGCTCTATGGCTGTGCCGGAGGTGTGATGGCCATTCACCGCTGGGATCTCAAGACCGGTGAGAAAACCGTCATCGCCAAGGGCGCCTTCTCCAACGACATTGCCATTACCAAGGAAGGCCGCATTTTCTTTACCGACCCCAAGACCTCGGCAGTTTGGGCCGTCTCCCCTGCTCCCGAATACAAGCTCACCAAAGCAGTACAGTTGGAATGGAAGCCCAACGGTATCGGTCTAAACCACAAGAAAGACGCACTGTTGGTCGCCGAGTTTTTCTCCGACACCGTTCATAATTTTCCAATTAGAGAGGACGACTCACTCGGAACACCCCACGAGCAATACCAGTTCATCGTCTCGCATTATGAGAACGGGAAGCTGATGACCGAAAAAGGTCTACTCGATGGCATGGTCGCCCTACCATCAGGCAATCTAATCATTGGCACATCCCGTGGAATTCAACTAACTCATCCGCTTCCAACGGATAAAGAGTGGTGCGTGGTAATTCCACCATTCGATGAACGCCCCCGATGCAACTACGTCCGCATCAGTCCAGACGGCAAGTGGCTGTATGCGGCTTTCAAAGACGACATCGTTAGAATCCCGATCAAGGAAGACGGATACATCAAATAAAAAAAGCGGCGGACCCTCTGGGGACCGCCGCGTTGAAGTCTTAATGACTACGTAGGATTAAATACCCTTATCCACCACGTCGTTCATCAGGTCGATGACGCGGTTGGAGTAGCCCCACTCGTTGTCATACCAGCTGACGAGCTTGAAAAACTTGGAGTTCAACTCGATGGAAGAGCCGGCGTCGTAGATGGAGGAGTGTGCGTCGTGGATGAAGTCGGTGGAAACCACTTCGTCGTCGGTGTAGGCGAGAATGCCCTTGAGGTAGGTCTCGGAAGCGGTCTTCAGCAGGCCGTTGATTTCTTCCAATGAGGTTTCCTTCACGGTCTTTACGGTGAGGTCCACAGCAGAGACGGTCGGGGTGGGAACACGGAAGGCCATGCCGGTAAGCTTGCCTTTCACCTCAGGACAAACCAATGCAACCGCCTTGGCGGCACCCGTGGTGGACGGAATGATGTTGATGGCGGCACTGCGACCACCCTTCCAGTCCTTCTTGGACGGACCATCGACGGTCTTCTGGGTGGCAGTGTAGGCGTGAACGGTGGTCATCAGGCCTTCGTCGATACCGATGCCTTCCTTGAGCAACACGTGCACGAGCGGAGCCAGGCAGTTGGTGGTGCAGGAAGCGTTGGAGATGATGTGGTTGTTAGCGGGATCGTAGTCACCGTCGTTGACACCCTGCACAAAGGTGGAAACGCCGTCGCCTTTACCGGGAGCGGAGAGAATGACCTTCTTGGCACCTGCGGTGATGTGACCCTGGGCAGCAGTATCCTGAACAAAGAGGCCGGTGGACTCGATGACGATGTCCACGCCGAGTTCTTTCCATGGGAGACCTTCGGGAGTGCGCGCACTGACGACCTTGATGTCGTGACCGTCCACAACAATCACATCATCTTCTTCGACATCGGGAGAGGATTTCTTGGAGGAGACTTCACCGGCGAAGCGGCCTTGGGTGGAGTCATACTT
>JBMYMN010000082.1:0-12048 GCA_049597355.1 Luteolibacter sp. | reverse complement strand
AGGTTGAGGGCATGGGCGTGGCCTTGTGAGCCAAAGCCGATCACGGCGAGTTTCTTGCGCTTGATGGAAGCGAGGGTGGCGTCCTTGTTGGTGTAGATCTTGGCGGCCATGGGGAGGGTATGTTTATTGTGGATTTGCAGGGCCGACGGGGCCGAGCGGGCCGGAACCCTGCCCAGCAGGACCATCGGGGTCAAGTCACAAGAGAAAATAGCCAACTCGCCGAATTACTGACGATCATCCCTCATTTTTTTCGAGTCAAAATCGTTGTTTCATGGTTTAACTGTTAAATCCCTACAAAATCTTGAAACACACATCTCTTAGCATCGGAGCTTTCTTGGCTCTGACCTCGCTAGCACTCCATGCCATCGATACCGATGCCGACGGCATGTGTGATGTCTGGGAGGCCCGATACAACGCCGGCGCCCTACTCGCCAACGATGATACGGATGGTGATGGAGCCAGTAACGCTGCTGAAGCGGACTCCGGAACCGATCCATTCAATGCTCAGTCTTGTCACAAGGCGGCTGCGAGCGAAATTACCCCGACACATCTCAGCGTGGTGGTCCCCAGCCAAATCGGCAAGACCTACCAGTTGACCGCAAGCAACACCTTGAGTGGCTCTTTTTCTCCAGTTGGTGTGGAACAAGCCGGCAATGGCGGCAACCTGACTTTTGACGGCTTGCGCTCTGGTGACCGCCGCTTCTTCCGCGTCGAGGTCAACGACATCGACAGTGATGGTGATGGCATCAGCGACTGGGCTGAAAATCTTTTGTCGGGCTTCGATCCCAACAACGACGACAGTTTCACCTCTGGCATTCCCAATAATGACCAGACTGCGGCACAGGAAATTCTTCAGGCTCTACTCGGTGGTGAAGTCACCGCCACCGTTCATGTCCGAGATGCCTTTGAACTTGAGAGCACACCAGCTACAATTAGCATCAGTCGTTCCGGCAGCACAACCTATCCGCTCACCGTATTTTTTCAACATCGCGGCCATGCCGATGTCACCAAGGCCAACGCCAAAGCCACAGACTACACCCTCGAAGATGAGGAAGGCGGCACACCTGTCATCAGCCTGGCGATACCAGCGGGCGATGCCGACACCAGTCTCTCGGTCAAACCGACAAGCGATGGCATCCATGAAGTCCCCGAGCATCTCATCTTCAATATCCACTTTGTCGGCGATGGCCTCCTCACCCGGATCTGTGACGCCACCAATATTCCCGCCAATGAACGCCTGTTCTTCGCGGCTTACACGCCCGAAACCACCTCACCCGCATCGGGCTACAGCATCATCCGACTGCAGGGAGACAACGACGCGGGCCTGGTCTCCTGTAGCTTCCAAGGACTTACCAGCGTGCAGACCGCCGCTCACATTCACATCAAAAATCCTATCACCGGTCCGCACATCGAGTCGCTGCCCATGGGACAGATCGTGGATTACGAGTGGCAGCTTCGCGCCGCTCATTTCCTTACCACCGATCAGGCAGTACTCGATGCACTTTTCGGCGCTCAACTTTACAGCAACGTCCATACCGAGATTCACCCTGCCGGCGAAATCCGTGCCGACTACCTACTGACCACGGGCAACACTACATTTACTGCCCCACCGGCCCCGCCCGCCATTGGTGAACTGACCGAAAACGATCTCGATCGCGATATCGCTCGCTTCCTTACCCAGTGCACCTTCGGCCCCACGCCCGATACCATTGAAGAACTGAGGACACTGATCAACTCATCACCACATGAGGGTGATCGCATCTCCGCCTTCTCGGCTTGGCTCGACGACCAACTCGACGAGACGGTGACACCTCCAGCTTCGATCCGAGGCTATTGCCTGGCTGAGGACTCGCAGCTGACATCGGTGTATCTGGATCCCAGCAGCCCCCGCTACGATCCGGACTTTACACCCAACCAGAGTTCGCGCCGCAACGCTTGGTGGTCCACCGCTCTCTTCTCCAATGATCAGGTGCGGCAGCGCTTCGGGCAGGCACTCATTGAGATCTTTGTCACCTCTACCAGCGACAATATTGTCGATAGTCGTCACTACGGCCACGCGCATTACTACGATATGCTCGTCGAGGGCATTGGCGGAAACTACCGCAGCCTGATTGAGAATATTTCAACACATCCCATTATGGGCCACTATCTCTCCCATCTGCGCAACCAGAAGGAGCAAACCGACGGCTCGGGCAACGTGCTGGTTTCTCCGGATGAGAACTTCGCCCGTGAGATCATGCAGCTCTTCTCGATTGGCCTGATCGAACTCCACCCCGACGGCTCCCTCAAGATTTCGAGCAGCGGTCAACCCGTTGCAACTTACGGCCAAGCCGACATCATTGACCTCGCGCGCCTTTTCACGGGTTGGTCCTTCTCGGTACGCAACTCGCCCTCCACCTCGACCACCATCGTCGACAACAACAACTTCCTCTACGGCAACGGCAATCGTTTCAGCACACAAGCCCAGTGGACGAATCCAATGAAGCAGTTCACCGCATACCACGATACTGGAGCCAAGAGCGTGATCGGTCTGGATATCAATGCTGGCCAGACGGGAGAAGCGGAACTCGATCTATTTCTCGATCACTTGGCCGCGCATCCCAACGTTGCTCCCTTCATGGCGCGTCGCCTGATCCAACGCTTGGTCACCTCCAACCCTTCAGCCGGATACGTGCACCGGGTTGCCACCACCTGGAGCAACACCAACGGCGACCTAACCCAGGTTTTCAAGGCCATCCTGCTCGACTACGAGGCCCGCACGCTTGAGATCGCCGACCGCGTAGGCTTCGGCAAGAAGAAAGAGCCGCTCATCCATTACACCGCAATCGCTCGTGCCATTCAGTCCAAGACTGAACTGATGATTGATGACCTCATGACCCACGACAGTCTCTCGCCCTCCTTCCTTGATGCCTTCGCCGCCGGTGCCGGACGCTTCGGGGAGGGCAACACCGATGGCTCACTCGGCCAGACTCCCTTCGGGGCGCCCTCGGTCTTCAACTGGTTTCTACCCGACTACTCAACGGGTGACGCCATTGCTGACGCCGGCATGGTGACCCCAGAACTCCAAATTTCCACCGAGAGCAGCGTGATCGCACAAATCAACCGTCATTGGGCCATCACCGCATTTCCCAATGGTGAGAACGGAATCACAAGGGACTTCTTCGCCGACATGGGATACGGACCTCACGCCGACCATCTGATCCCCGATTCCACTCAAGGTCCGGGCGCCTCTCAGGTTTGCGAGCAGGTATACATGGCGGTCATGGATGAGAATGGCGATGGTGTGATTTCGGATGGCAATGAGAACCCGGGAAATCCAGACGACCCCGACAACGGTGGTGCCACCGTCACTCCCGACGGCACCGGCGACCCGGCACACTTCAACAATCCTACTAAAATCCGCGAAGCCTGCGCAGCCTTAGTTGATCATCTCGACTTGCTGCTCTGCGCGGGCACGCTCAAGGCCGACTACGGCGGCTCAACGGATCCCGAAAACCCGCGCGACATCATTATCGACTTCCTCGTGGCCAATTCATCTTGGCGCGACAACGACCACAACATCGAATCACAGCAAAGAGCGCGTCAAAAGCGCTACAATATGGCCGCCTACCTCATCTCTTCCTGCCCGCAATCCATGATTCAGCGTTAACATTGAATAGCTACCCAACCCGATCATCAGCATGAAACAACATCAAAAAGAGGAGATTCAGAGCCGCCGCCACTTCCTGCGTCAGTCGGCCTGTGCCTCACTCGGTGTCACCGGTTTGGTCAACTGTCTCGCAAATATGCGTTTGATGACCGCGGCCATGGCTCAGGGAGGCGGAGGTGGTTACAAGGCTCTCGTCTGTCTGTTCCAATCGGGCGGCAACGACTCAAATAACATGCTCGTCCCCATGGGCGACCCCGGCAGCGACCAATTGCGTGCCGACTATGAAGCCGCCCGTGGCATTCTCTCACTACCAACCGCCAACCTCCACGCCATCACCCCGAGCACCAACAAGGCCTTCCAACGCCACCACGGCGGATCTGGTGCATCCATCCCGCCACTTGGACTCCATCCGGCCTGTGGCGACATGAAAACCCTCTTCGACAATGGCGAACTCGCGTTCCTGGCCAATGTCGGCACCCTGAGCTATCCGCTGGCCAATCGCGACGATTACATCAACGGCATTGTGCCTGTGCCTCCACAGCTTTTCAGCCACTCCGACCAGCAGGTCCAGTGGCAATCCTCGGTGCCCGACAAACCCTTCACCTCCGGTTGGGGTGGCCGAGCTGCCGATTTGCTCAACGCTTCCTACAACTCCAACTCCAAGGCATCGATGTCCATCTCATTGGACGGTGTGAACTCATTCCAAGTGGGAACGGCCGGCGGCATCACCCAGTATGCTGTCAATCAAGACGGGGCTGTCAGTCTCGAGGGTTATGGCACCAACTACAGCGGAGCCTATGTCGATCCAGACGATCATAGTCAGGGCTATCAAATCAACGATACCGGTCGTCGGCTTGAAGCCTTTGAAAAAATCATGAACTTCACCCACGAGAATCTACTCGAAGACCAATACAACCGGATCGTCCAGCGCTCGCGTGCCACCGAAGGTATCATTGGCGCCGCCCTCACAGCAGCAGCCGGCAGTGGCGTCGACTTCGATAGCATTTTTTCACTCGATGCCAGTGACCCCACCAATCCAACCTCAGAACTTGGCGGTCAGATGAAAATGATTGCCAGACTCATCGCCGGTCGCACCGCCCTTGGCAACGATCGACAAATCTTCTTCTGCCGCATTGGCGGCCACGATACTCACGCCGGCATGCTGGAAGCTCACAACAATCTGATGGACGAACTCTCCACAGCACTCATGCAATTTCGTAACGCACTATCGGCCATGGGTGTTTTTAACGACGTGCTGACCTTTAGCATGTCCGACTTCAACCGCACCCTGCTCTCCAATGGCACAGACGCCAATGCCGGTTCTGATCACGCTTGGGGCGGGCACCATATCGTGATGGGCGGAGCGCAGGTCAACGGCGGCCCCCTGGTGGGCGGCGACGTCTACGGTCACTTCCCGCCGCTCACGACCGGCGGCGGCCTGGATTCACACAGCACGCGCGGACGGCTCATTCCAGAAACCTCTGTTGATCAATACGGTGCTCGACTCACCGAATGGATGGGTGCCGGCTCCAACGAAATCGAGGCCATCTTCCCCAACCTCAGCCGCTTCGACGATCCCGCCGGCGCCTCTGCCAATCTCGGCTTCATCTGACATTGCTCATGCAAAAAGCCCTTATTGCCATACTGGTGGTCGTTGCGATTCTGGTTACTGTCTTGTTGACTCAACCCAAAAATGCACCTGTCCCAGCTACAGACCCAGCGGCGGAGAAAGCTCTGACCAAAGAGTCGAAGCCACCGCAACCCAAGCCCTTTCCTCAAACCACCACCTTGGCAATTGCGGAGTATGCCCGCAACCTCAATTCGGAGGGCTCTACCATTCACGACGATTTCTCTCACATCCTACTGCTACTCTCGCAGTATCGGCAACACCTCGGCACCGGCAATCCGGTAGGCGACAACGCGGAAGTCACTGCCGCATTACTCGGCCGCAACGCCAAAGGCATTGCCTACCTGCCGGATACCGGTGACTTCATGGATTCACAGGGGCGGCTGCTCGACCGCTGGAATACGCCCTACTTCTTTCATGCCATCAGTGGCCAACGTATGCAAATCCACTCGGCTGGGCCAGATCGGAAACTGCACACCACCGATGACGTGGTGAGTGAATTTTGAGTAAATTGTATCAGGATTTTGAATCTATAGATTGCAAATCCATGTCGCTCCGTAAGGCAATCCGGTCACTTCACCAACGTACTGCATGCTTACTGTCGACCTGAATTAGGCGAGAGCCGCCAGAAGCTTGTCGTGAATACCGCCAAATCCCCCGTTGGAGAGCACAGCTACAACATCCCCCAATTGCGCCTCTGATTTGACAGTTTCAACAATACTGTCGATTTCATCGATATAGTGTCCTAATCCCCCGAGTCGGGCAATATCTGCGGAGAGTTGATGAGGGTCGAGGCGTTCATCCTCTGGAATCTTCTCGAGATCGGTGAGGGCTGCAACCACTGCGATGTCAGCAGTGGCCAGGGCCTCAGCAAGTTCCCGCTGGAAGACCGCACGGCGCGTGGTATTGGAACGGGGTTCAAAGAGGATCCAGAGGCGGCCAGGATACCGCTGTCGCAAACTCTTGATGGCAAGCCGGATGGCCGTGGGGTGATGGGCAAAATCATCGATCACCTTGATGCCATTGACTTCGCCACGCAACTCCTGTCGCCGGGCGATGCCCTTGAATTCAGCGAGGCCTGCAGAAATTTCATCCGCTGAGAGTCCACCAAAGCTGGCTGCTGCCACCGCCATGGCAGCGTTGCGGACATTGAACTCACCACTCATCGGTATTGCATAGCGCTCACCCTTCAGGATGAAGCTGCTATTTTTACCCTCATAGTGGACATCTTGAATTCGCAGGGCATTATGCTCACCGAAGCCGATGGTGGTCACCGGTCCGGGCGCTCCCTTGATCACTTCCAATACGTTGAAGTCATCGCCGTTGACATAGGCCATACCATTGCGCGGCACGATGTTAAGAAGTCTTTTGAAACTGAGTTGGATCTCGGCCAGCGAGTTGTAAATGTCGGCGTGATCGAACTCAATATTGTTCATGATCACGCACTCCGGCAGATAGTGCAGGAACTTGGAGCGCTTATCGAAGAAGGCAGTGTCGTATTCGTCGCCCTCGAGCACGTTGATCTCGGAATCGTTGAACGTCGCGCCGCTACCTAGATTGCGCGGCAGACCGCCAATCATGAAGCCGGGATTGCGACCTGCGTGTTTGAAGAGCCACGCCAAGATGGCTGAGGTGGTCGTCTTGCCATGAGTGCCGCTGACCACGTAGTTGTGTTTGCCACGCAAGAACTGCTCCTTCATCACCTCAGGCAGAGACTGATAGAGAAGCTTTCTCTCCAGCACTGCCTCCGCCTCTGGATTTCCACGCGAGATCGCATTGCCAATGACTACAACGTCGGCATCGGTTGGAATGTTGTTCTCATTGTAGCCTTCTGCGATATTGATGCCCTGATTGCACAGGAAGTCCGACATGGGAGGATACACCTTTGCGTCAGAACCCGTTACCACGTGACCACGCTGCTTCATCGCTGCTGCCACCGCACCCATGGCGGTACCGCAGATGCCGATGAAGTGAAAGTGTTGCAGAGCCATCCTAAAGCCTAACGGTAAATGGCCTGCGGAGCTCTGCCAACCATCATTTGTCTGAGGCAAGTTGGTGTATGGTTCCCTGGAGAGTCCGGCGCACAGGTTGCCCGTCCACTCCCACCAAATCGAGAGAAAGCTCGTAACAATGAGTTGGCTTGAGGTCCGAGATGCCGATGGTCAGCGTGCGACCGTCCCCTGACAATTTTGCCGAGCTCACTTCAAGCTTCCTGCTATCGTATCGCTCTGAGCCATATTGACGGCCACGCTTGATGGCCCAAGTCTTGAAGGCCATGCGCTTGGGCTCAGTGCTGGATGGATCAAGCGGGTCACTGAAGGTCACGTCCAACCTTCTTTTTCCAGCATAGACCCCAAGTGGTACATGCGCCGGCTTACCGCTCGGTCGTACCCGATAGAATCCACCGGGTTCAGTGGCGTTACCGGCCCAAGAGTGCATGCCGCAGATGTAAAGGTCACCCTCAGGGTGAAAACGACCGCGCATGATCCCTGTGGGAAAACCGGGCATGGGAAACTCACAGACAGCCCCCTGCCATTGATTTCCCACCTTCTCGTGCGGCACCACATAGATCTTGCCCGTGCCGTAGCTGAGACTCAGGAGTGAGCCACTGAGGTTACTCCATGCATTCTCAGGCACCCATGCCAACTCACCGGGACTACGATCGATAGAATCATCCACCCAGACCATGGGTTGCTCCATCGCATCGTCCGCCTCAGATTTCACATCATGGTAGCCGAGCATGTTGCCATAAAAGTGGCCCTTCTCAATACGATTGATGCGGTTCTTCGGTGTCCACTGGCCCTCTTGGTCCGTCACGAAGAAGGTGCCGTCGAGGTTGATGCACAGACCGTTGGCCGCACGCAGACCGTTGGCGAGAATCTCGGACTTGGAACCGTCGGCACTCACCTTGATCACCGTGCCGTGATGCGGCACTACCGCCGGTCGTGCATGACGCGCTGACTTGGCATAGTAAAAATTACCCTCTTTGTCGGTTTGCAGGGCCATCGCGAACTCATGGAAGTGCTCGGTGACCTGATGGTCATTATTAAAACATTCATAAAAGTCGGCCTCGTGGTCGCCGTTGAGATCGACCAGCTTCACGATCTGGTCGCGACATCCGACGAAGACCTCCCCATCGCGCACCTTGAGACCCAGCGGTTGGAAGAGGCCGGTGGCAATGCGCTGCCAGCGCAGCTGGGCTGGCGCGGATTCGGTGACTCCCTCAATACGCCAGACGTCACCATTCCAAGTGGCGAGTATCGCCGTCTTACCATCGGGCATAAAGTCAAAGCCACCCGGACGCATCCAGCTGTTCCATGGATTGTCGTCGGGCAAGGGAAAGCCATCGACTACAAAGGCACCTAGCTGGCTTCCTGCAGTGGATTCAGTGGTTACTTCCGCGCCCCAGCGACGTTGAGCGGGACCATCGCGATCCATCAGCACCCAAGCCAGATCTGAAGCTCGGTCGTCTTTTTCCGATAGTGCTTTGAGTTCTTGCGGTTCCACTTTGGAAGACATCCAGAGTTCGAGAGTCTGCGGTGACTCGGCCGCAGAAATCACCGCCACCCAATGCCCTTGCTGCTGTTCCATTCGCCCCTCACCTCTGAGAACCACCGCGACATCCACAGGAGCCACCCGCATGCGCAGTTCGCTCTGCCCCTCCCCAACTCGCAGCTCACGCACAAAGATGGGTCGGTCTTCGACCTCAATGAGCTTGGGGCTTTCGAGCACCTTGGTGCCGTTGATTTCCATCTCGAGCACCACACGATCACCGTGCAGGCGCATCCCCCGGTAGCGTGCCCAGTCGCGGGGCAGCGGGCCATACCTTCTTCCGTCTGTACCCTTGAAGCGCACATCTTCCCAGCTGCCCTCAGGCGAAGCCCAACCTGGTGCCTCGGGATTCACGATGTGCTGCTCACCGGTGATCTGGATGTGTCGGCCGTGACTACCATCAAAAGCGATGTCGCGCCAGTTGATGAACTCACCGGTGGTCGCCGTGGCGAAGCGCAGGGTGTCGTGATCGTAGAACATCCACGCGCGTCCCTTGCTCACACCGCCCTTTCCTGGATCGAGACGGATGGCGATTCCCTTGTGGGCGATGTTGTCCTTATGAACCCGGTAGGTGTAGTGCATCGCCGGACCGAAATCCATTTTCAGGTAAGGCGGCTCCTTAGGCTTGGGTCGCTCTCCCCCGCCCTTCTCCCTGCGCAGAGGAAGGGTCGCGAGATACTCGTCAGTCAGTTCGGTGTAGGCCTTGGGCTGGCGCTCTTTCAGGAACTGCTCGCGAATATAGTAAATGACGGCGTATTTCTGGCGGGTGTCGAACTGCAGCTGGGGTGGCATCGCGCCGAAGCCGTGCTCGAGGGTTTGCCACATCGAAAGGGGGTCGGTGCCGTTCTTGAGTTCATCAATGCCAAAACGGCGAGCGGTCGGCAGACTGCCGGGCAACTCGAGGTTGCCGTGACAGACCTTGCAGCTGGTCTGATAAACTTGATGGCCACGCTTGATCTCGCGCGGCCCCCAGTTGCGAACCGTTCTGGCGTGGTCCACCAGTTCCAATCCCTGCAGCCACGAATCGGTCACCTTGGCCTTGTCGCATTCCAACTCGATACGGATGGGCCGGAACTCATCGACGGCGCGCCAAGTAAGGTCCGGTGTATTGATGCC
Organism: Luteolibacter sp.; assembly: GCA_049597355.1. Taxonomy (GTDB): domain Bacteria; phylum Verrucomicrobiota; class Verrucomicrobiia; order Verrucomicrobiales; family Akkermansiaceae; genus Luteolibacter. The sequence goes on along the minus strand of JBMYMN010000082.1, from coordinate 2,104 downwards.
TGCGCCATCGCCTTGGAACCACTGCGCCAGTTCGGCGTCAGCTAGGAAACGCTGCCAGCCGAGCAACTTAGAAATATGAGCAACCTTCTCTTCGCGTTCTTTGAGTGAACCCACGCGCAAGGTTGCTTTGGGCTCCAGTAGGACCGCGGTGGTTTCGCCGACCTGTGCGCCGTCCATCCACAAGGAAAGCTTGCCTCCCTTCACCACCCAGAGCACCCGATGGGCCTTGCCGTCGGCGATGTTGAACTCGCTTCGCAACAACTCTTTGCCCTTCACCATGCAGCGTAGCTCGCCTTCATGGACTTCGACGGCCAATGCATCGCCGTCTCCACTTTCCCAGGCCACCAGCGGTCCGTCATCATGCTCCTCGAAAACAAAGGCGATGGCGTGATCCGCGTTCGCTTTCACTGGGTCGGCGTTCACCTTCTGACCGAAAGCGAAATCCAGTTCCTTCATCGCCTTGCTTCGGCCCAACTGCTTGCCATCCTGCCAGATCCGCAGGGTCGGAGCCTCTCCCGCCGGATGCTCGATGGCGAAGTCGTGGGTCTTGCCCGCCTCGAAGGGCAGTTTCACCCGCTCACCCAGATGCACCACGCCGGCGGACTTTTCGGACAGCGCAATATGCAGGCGGTAGTCGCGTGCGAGCTCGGTGGACTCCAGGGGCAGCGAACCCTTGGGGGCGGCAACCGCAAGACTGGTCAGAACTAGAGGAAGGCAGCAACGAAGCATCTCTCGTTCAGTGGTCGTGTTTCTTGAAGTGATCGCCAAGAATATCGCGACCGAAATCACCATCGAACTTGCGCCAGACCGCGTGCACGTGGTTGGCGTCGTTTTGCGAATTGGCGGCCTCCATCACGAAAGTCTTGCCCTGCAGGCGGTAGTACCACGCTTCTCCCTTCTTCAAACTTCCGGCCCAACCAAAATGGATGCCACCATCGTCCGCTTCAACTTCCAAGCGGGTGATTTCGTTGAGTGCTTTGGCCGTGAGTTCGTCGTTGTAGCGCTTGAAATACACATCCAGCAGCTTGATGAATAAGCGGCGCTGGGCCCTGTTCATGTCGATCACGCGAACACCCACGGGCTTAAGAGGATCGGCTTTACTCTTCTCCTTGGTCAAAATTTCCTTCGGCGGATCTTCGGTAAAGATGACTTCCTTCTTATCGGCCTTGATGAGCGCGAGTGCTAGCTCTCGCGCAACATCCTCCTCATCGGCCAGCACCCGCAGACCTTTGTGTTCGCCATCACGCACCTCGCCGGGATTGGAGCCAAAGAACGAGGGAGTGAGCGACACCTCATCGCCGACAATGGTGAAATTGAGTGAGAGGTGATGGCCTTCGAATCTCCAGGCCCAACCCTTGGGGTCTCCTGGGGTGCCGAAAATGGCCACCCAGTATTTCTCCGGATCGCGAAACTCGGGGCGATTCTCGATTTTGGCGAGAACCCCTTCTAGCATCATGACCTGCTTCGATTTAAGCAGCCCCTTCTCGCTCATGGCCGTTTTGAGCAAGGCGAAGACGGTCTCGCGTTGCTTTTCATCGAGCTCCTTGAAGAACAAGCCATGGCGATCTCGCGGGGTGTAGCGAAAGTTCTCACGCTCCTCGTGCTTCATCGGCGATAACAGGTGCTTCTTTTGCTCTTCGTTGACGACCTTGATCAAGGTTTCAGCCGCCACCTTCATGGCAGCCACCGTCTTCTTGGCCTTGAGAACGGGAGTAGGACCCAAGTCGGGCGCGGCATGAAGGCTAACGGACATGGCCAGTCCAAGCAGGAGGATGGATCTCATCCCTTGGATACTGGCGACGCGAACTGAATCTCACAAGTTTGATCGCCAAGACTGACCATGCCTCCGTTCTGACCTAGATTGACAGAATGGGATGTTTTGGTTGCACTCGCGAATGGATCAAAATGAGGATGAAAGCTGGTTCTACTCGCAAGGTGGGCAACAGCACGGGCCCCTACCCTTTAGGGACTTGCAAGCTATCGTGAGTGCAGGGAAACTGCATCCGGTTGATGATCTTGTGTGGAAAAACGGCATGGCCAATTGGGCCCCTGTCGGCGAGTTGCGTGATGTTTTCAAGCAAGCTGAGCCAACACCAGAGCCAAC
>JBMYMN010000081.1:0-12090 GCA_049597355.1 Luteolibacter sp. | reverse complement strand
CCGAAGGTGTGGATCTCGGACGGGTGAGCTTTACCTTGGGAGATGCGATGAATTTGCCTCATGACCTTGGCTGTTTCGACCGACTCCATGCAGCCAATCTCATCTGCCGACTTCCCGAACCACTCAAACTACTCAATCGCCTTCCTAATCTGGTGGTCTCGGGTGGAGAGATGGTTCTCGCCACACCAGCGACCTGGTTGGCTTCTTTTACACCGCATGAGCATTGGCCCAACGGGTGTACGCGCGACTGGTTGGTCGATCATCTGGATGACTCCTTCGAACTGACCAAGGAATTGGAGGAGCCCTTTCTCATTCGTGAGACTGCACGCAAGTTCCAGTGGAGCCGCTCCCTTGTGACGGTGTGGAGGCGACGTTAGATCAATGGCTTGCGCTTGCTAGGCGTGATGTGCGGAGGCTTGAGATAAATGGGTTGGGCCACCTCGGCCTGCCACGCAAGTTGCTGCTCCTTGCTGCTGTATGACCAAGCCTGCCACAGTCGAGTGGCATTAGGAACTTGGATGGTGATTTCCGACTGCAGATTCCCGATGGGAAACCGGGCGGCCTCCTCGAAAGCGAAGATCGGCATTCCAATGGATTTTGAAACGGTGGCAGTCAACTCATCAACGTTGCAGAGTTGCGGTTGCTGAGCGATTTGGTTTTGGATGATGGAAGTCCAGTAGGAACCGCGCCGTGCATCACCAATGGCAAGGCAGGCCTGTCCGTCTTTTGCTGCTGGTACCGCTAGAATCGAGGGCACCGCGATTGGCGGACAGCCCAATGCAAGGCCAATCCCTTGCGCCGCGGCGATGCCCACCCGAGTGCCGCTGTAGCTCCCCGGTCCACTGCCGACCAGTATGCGTTCGATGTCCCCATGACCGTTGAGTAGTTCCTGAAGTGGCTCGAAGAGCATGGCGTTGTGATTTCGATCGCTGGTGAACTCATGTTGAACGACATGCTTGCCATTTACCACGGCGACCGATGCCTGCGGCGTGCTGCATTCGATGACGAGAGTTGCGCTCATGGTTTAGAGTTTAATGCAAATGGATTTGCTGTGACCATCAGGATCAGTTTGCCAACATCGCCCCTGGATCTGGCAGAGAATCCTTTTGCGCTATGATCCCTAATGGAGCCGAGTTGTTGGAATCATGATTCAGTGGCTCATTGGCCACCACGATAATTTCCGGAGTCCCACCATGAAGGCTTCACGTCTGCCTTCCACTTGATGTTACAACCACTGCTCGGATAAATCGTCTCGGGAGCTTCTGCGCCCTTGAGCATCAACTCAACTGCCACACGTAGGTCTCTGCCATCAGGTTTGCCTTGACCGGGGCGCGTGCTGTCGAATTGGCCAGTGTAGAAAAGATGGCCCGCTGCATCCAAAAGAAAGAAATCCGGAGTGCAGGCCGCCCCATACGCCAGAGCGATGTCTTGGCTCTCGTCGTATAGATAGGGGAAGTTCCAGCCGTATTCATTGGCGAACTCCTTCATCTTTTCCGGGCTGTCTTGCGGGTAGTGAACCACATCGTTGGACATCATTGCCACGGTGTTGACGCCCTTGGTGCCGATCTCATTTGCAAAACTGGCCATTTCTTCTGCGAGGTGCACCACGAAGGGGCAGTGATTGCAGACAAAGGCAATCAGTGTGCCCTCAGTACCTTTGAGATCGGACAGAGGATGCACGGTGCCCTTGCAGTCGGGCGCGGTGAAATCAGGTGCGGGATCGCCAGGATTCAGGCGGAAGGTTGTGCGGACTTCGGACATGGCATCAGGCTAGCATTGACCATCTTCCTGCAAAGTCGATTTCAGCGTTGGACAGTGCTACGGCGCGAGCCATGCTTTTGCCTATGCCCCTCACCCCTGAAGAACTCCAGCGCTACTCGCGCCACTTGCTGATCCCCGATATTGGTCGGGTGGGGCAGGAGAAACTCAAGGCGGCTTCGGTGCTCTTGGTTGGGATCGGGGCCTTGGGCTCACCGGCGGCCATGTATCTGGCAGCGGCCGGAGTCGGGCGCTTGGGGTTGGTGGATGACGACAAGGTAGAGGCCTCCAATCTTCAGAGGCAATTGCTGCACGGTGAATCGACCATCGGCCAGTCCAAGCTGCAGAGTGCATTTGCTCGACTCAAAGAGATCAATCCCCATGTCGAGGTGGAACTTCACGAGGTGCGCTTCACGCCAGACAATGCGGTTGAGATCGCGTCCAACTACGATCTGATCGTCGATGGCACAGATAACTTTCCGGCTCGCTTCTTGACGAATGACACGGGTTTCTTTCTCAAGAAGCCGCTTGTCCATGGCTCTATCCATCGCTTTGAAGGCCAGTGCACAGTTTTTGCTCCCCACCTTGGCGGTCCCTGTTATCGCTGTTTGTTGCCCAACATGCCAGAGCCGGGGAGTGTGCCGTCTTGCGCGGAGGCCGGCGTGCTTGGCGCCTTGCCCGGTATCATCGGGTCCATGCAGGCGCTGGAGGCGATCAAACTCATAATTGGAATTGGTGAACCTCCCTATGGCAAGCTCATCGTTTACGACGGATTGACCACGTCCTTTCGCAAGCTTACGCTCCACGCTGACCCCCAATGCCGTCTCTGTGGTGCAAACCCGGATATTCAGAGCGTGGACAATTCTGAAACTCGTGCTTCCCTCAGCTGCACCACCTCTGAATCCATGAATTCCATTACTGCTCAAGAACTCAAGGACAAGCTCACCGCCGGCCTTGACGGCATTCTCATTGATGTCCGCCAGCCGGAGGAATACGAAGTCGCCAACATCAATGGTGCGCAGCTTATTCCGCTCGGAGACCTTCAGGATAAGTGTGCCCAATTGCCCATGGACACTACCATTTACGTCCATTGCAAGGCGGGAGGGCGCTCTGCGAAGGCCTGTAATATTCTCAGCCAGTGCGGATTGCCGAATGTGGTGAATGTTGAAGGCGGAATGGATGCATGGCTGGAGCTGGGCGACTGAAATCCATCTTGCACTGAGACGACAGATGACAAGGATCAGACCAGTAAAGTCCAATCATTATGAAGTCATCGAAGTCAGATCCGCCCAGCCAGTCTCCCTCACGTCGCTGTTTCCTTAAGACCACACTTGGCGCCGCAGCTGGTGGTGTTGTGATTGCCCCAAATATTGTCAAAGCTGAAACCCTCGGCAATAAGGACAAAGCTGGCGCCAACTCGCGTATCGGCATCGGCTTTGTTGGCATGGGCCTGATCTCAGGTGGCCACCTTGGCTCCTTCAGTGGTAACAAGGAATGCCAGCCCATTGGTGTTTGTGACGTCAAGGCCTGGCAACTTAAGAAGGCAGGAGACAACCTCCGCAAGCGCGGCCACAAGGGCTTCGTGGAAACTGCAAAGTTTGAAGAACTCATTGCCAACCAAGATGTGGATGCAGTGATCGTGACTACTCCTGATCACTGGCATGCGGGTGTTGCTCTGGCCGCCATGAAAGCTGGCAAGGATGTGTATGTTGAAAAGCCCATGACTCTTACCATGGAAGAGAGCTTCCTCATGCGCGAAGCCGAAAAGAAATACGGACGTATTGTTCAGGTTGGCACGCAGCAGCGTTCCTCCATCCACTTCCGCATCGCTGCCAATTTGGTGCGCAACGGCAAGATCGGTGAGATCAAAGAAATCTACGCCGGTCTGGGCTCCTTCCGCCAGCCGCCTGAAAAGGAAGACGTCAAGCCGGTGCCCGAAGGCTTCGACTACGACCGCTGGCTCGGCCCCACTCCCTTCTACGAATATTCCGATCACCGCGTGCTGGGCAACTACGGTGGTGGCTGGCGCTGCTACTGGGAATACGGCTCCCGCAAGCTCGGTGATTGGGGTGCCCACCACTACGACATCATTCAATGGGCCCTAGGTCGCGACGACACTGGACCGGTCGAGTTTGTGCCGAAAGGTTACGAGGGTGCTGAGTGGGATCAGTTCAAGTATGGCGACGGCATCACCGTCTACCGCGACCGCAAGCCCAGCCCGGCCATGATCCGCTTCATCGGCACCGAGGGTGAGGTCCACGTCAGCCGCGGTAAGATCGCGACGCTGCCCAAGGAACTCGTCCGCTACAAACTCACCGAAGAAGACGTGAAGGTCTACGAGTCCAACAATCACCGTCAGAACTTCATCGATGGCATTAAGACCCGCAAGAAGACCATCTGCCCCGCCACCGTAGGTCACCGCACCGGCACCATCTGCCTGCTCTCTGGCATCGCCAAGCGCACCGGCAAGCCCATCAAGTGGGACCCCAAGGCGGAGAAGGTCATCGACAATGCCGAGGCCACCGCAATGCTCACACGCGAGCGCCGCAAGGGCTACGAGCTGCCCAAGATCTGATCGGCATGACCGGCTTCAGAGCTATCTTCACAAGCGTCGCCACTTTCATGGTGGCGGCGCTTCTTCATGCTGAGACCCGACCCAACGTCATCCTCATCTTCATCGACGACATGGGGTGGGGGGACTTCTCGTGTTTTGGGAATGAAGCGGCCAAGACGCCGCACATCGATCGCCTCGCCAAGGAGGGCATGGTCTTCGAGCAGTTCTACGTCAATTCACCCATCTGTTCACCGTCCAGAGTGGCCATCTCCACCGGCACCTATCCGCAGCGTTGGAAGATTACATCATATCTGGCCCATCGGGAGGGGAATGAAAAGCGCGGCCTCGCTAACTGGCTCAAACCCGAGGCTCCCATGCTCGCCCGCGAGCTCAAGAAGGCGGGTTATGCCACCGGCCACTTCGGCAAGTGGCACATGGGTGGCCAGCGGGACGTAAACGATGCGCCTGCCATCACCGAGTATGGCTTTGATGAGTCACTGACCAACTTCGAAGGCATGGGCCCCAAGCTCCTACCGCTCACTCTCACCCCCGAGGGCAAGAAGGGGCGCATCTGGCAGGGTGCTCAGAAACTTGGCGAAGGCTACATCTGGATGCAGCGCAGCGAAATCACCGGAGGCTTTGTCGACGCCTCACTCAAGTTCATCAAAAAGGCACGGGCGGACAAGAAGCCCTTTTACGTCAACGTCTGGCCGGATGACGTGCACTCGCCCTTCTGGCCGCCCGTTGACCAATGGGGCGATCGCAGCAAGCGGGACCTCTACCTCGGCGTGCTCGAGGCGATGGATGCGCAGTTCGCCAAGCTCTTTGATCACATTCGAAGTGATGAGTCCCTCCGCGACAACACTCTCATCCTCGTCTGCTCGGACAACGGGCCGGAGAAGGACGCTGGGGTGGCGGGACCGTTTAAGGGCTACAAGACGCACCTCTTTGAGGGCGGCATCCGATCACCACTGGTGGTCTGGGGGCCGGGCTTGATGGAGAAGGGTGCCATTGGCACCCGCGACAAGGAGACTGTTTTTTCGGCCATGGATCTCGTGCCCTCGCTGATGAACCTTGGTGGGGCGCTCAAGCCGACCGGCCTCGATGGCGAGGACGTGCACCCGGTGTTGCTCGGCAAGTCCAAGGACTCACGCAAGCAACCGCTCTTCTTTAGTCGCCCTCCTGATCGCAAGAACTACTACGGTTTCGAGAACCTGCCTGATCTGGCCATTCGTGAAGGCCAGTGGAAGCTGCTCTGCGATTACGACGGCAGCCGGCCGCTACTCTACGACCTCGATAAGGATCCTGGAGAGTCCACCAATTTTGCCGAGAAGCATCCTGAACGGGTGCTTGCGATGAGCCAGAAGCTCGTCGAATGGTATGGTAATGTGATGCCGAAGTGAGTTGCCGCCCCCAAGCATGAAGCGCGTCCTCACCCCAGAGATCCTCGACTCCCTACAGGCGGATGATCCCGGAGCCATGCGCTCACGAAGGGACTTGCTGCGCATTAATGCTTTCATGGGCAACATACGCTGGATCATCGAGCACTTGTCCGAGCACCCTAGCATCATCAGTGAGCTGGGGGCAGGCGATGGGGCGTTCATCCACCGGCTCTCGCATGAACATCCGGAAGCGGAGGTCTGGGCCTACGACTTGCAGCCCAAGCCCGCCTACATTGCCAAGCGCATCCAATGGGTGGAGGGCGACTTGTTGAAACAGCCGGCTGCGGGGCAGGGAGGAGTGCTTATCGCCAATCTGATTCTACACCACTTCACGGATGAGCAGTTGAAGGATCTTGGAGCATTCGTGCGCGGTTTCGATGTGCTCATCATCAACGAGCCGAGGCGTTCCCGCTTGCCACTTCGGCTATCCAAACTTGCCACCCCATTCGTCAACGACATCACCCGTCACGACATGCGCGTCAGCATCGAAGCGGGTTTCATCGAAGGTGAAATGCCCGAGCTCCTCGGATTGTCTGCGGACCAATTCGACATTCACGAAAGTTCCACATGGCGTGGCTCGCAACGGATGCTAGCGTATCGGCGTTGAAAAGTATTTGCATATCGGGTGGCGGACTGACTGGGCTGTCACTAGCTATCGGTCTGCGCCAAGCCGGTGTGCCCGTAGAACTTCACGAGGCGGGGAGCTATCCACGCCATCGGGTTTGCGGCGAATTCATCTCTGGCGTGTCGCAGGAGACACTCGAGAACATCGGCATTGAGCTTTGTCTGGAAGATGCTCATCGGCACCACGCCTTCAGCTGGTATCGAGAGGATCGGGTGCTGCGCCATGGCCGCCTCACCGAACCTGCACTTGCCATCTCGCGCCATCGGCTTGATGACCGCCTACAAACCATGGCCAACCAACTTGGCGCGGCCATTCATACGAACTCTCGCCTGACAGACCGCATGAATGAAGTCGGTTTCGTCAAAGCCTCGGGCCGCATCCCCAGCCGCGGGCCGTGGGTTGGACTCAAGGCGCACGTCCGCGATCTCGATGTCAGCACCGAACTCGAGATGCACACCGGGCCTCATGGCTACCTCGGCATCACTGAAGTGGAGGATGGCTGGTTCAATGTCTGCGGCCTCTTCCGCAATGATCGCAGTATCAAGGCCAAGCATGAGGAGCTTCTGATTGAGCACGTTCATCGCAACGGCAACCACAATCTTGCCAGATCCTTGAAGCAAGGCACGTGGCGTGATGGTTCCTTCAGTGCGGTGGCAGGTTTTCAGCTCGGGCCTCAAAAGCCAGTGGAAGGAATACTCTCGCTCGGCGACTCCCACTCCATCATCCCGCCCTTCACTGGTAATGGCATGAGCATGGCATTCCAATCTGTTGAGATCGCGCTTTCGGATCTGGTGCGTTACGCTCATGAAGAACTCCACTGGACCCATGTTGTCGCGAACGTTCGACGCAATCTCGGCAAGGCCTTCCGCACGCGTCTGGCCGCATCACGCTGGCTTCATCCTTTCCTCTTTCGCGGCAGCTCACGACCGCTACTCAAGCACTTGCCACTAAAGCCGGTGCTCCAACTCATTCGCTGAGGCATTATTTCATGTATCTTCATAGTCTCGCTACTGCCTCGCCGCAGCACACCTTCACGCAGGCCCAAACTTGGGATCTGCTTCAGCAGCATCCCGCAACCGGACAGCTCAAGGAGCGCTCGCGCAGTTTGCTTGGAAAAATTCTCACTCAAGGCAGTTCCGGGATCGAAACCCGTCAGTTCGCCGATCCGGATTTGAACCGGGTGTTTTCGCGCGATGCCGAAGACCTCAATCGGGCCTATGAGAGTGTGGCACCCATGCTTGGTCAGCAAGCACTCGAGCAAGCACTGCAGAAGGCAGGAATGAGTTCAGATGAGGTCGACGCGCTCTTTGTCTGTTCCTGCACCGGCTACCTTTGCCCTGGCCCATCCAGCTACATCGCTGAAGTGATGGGCATGCGCTCGAATACCTACCTCGCCGATTTGATTGGTCTTGGATGCGGGGCAGCGATTCCCGCGCTGCGTGCCGCTCAGGGATATGCTGCAGCGAATCCTGGTCACAAGATTGCGGTGATTGCAGTCGAGGTGTCTTCAGCCGCCTTCTATCTCGATGATGATCCGGGAGTGCTCATCTCACTCTGCCTCTTTGGTGATGGTGCCGCCGCTGCCATCCTTGGTCAGCAGGTGCCGGAGTCCGGCCCCGCCCGGCGTTTCGATCACTTTGATACCCACCACGTGCCCAAGCAGCGTGAGAAAATTCGCTTCGTCAACAGCGGTGGGCGTCTGAAGAACCAGCTCCACCGCGCCGTGCCGGGGCTGGCTGCGCAAGCCGTGTCCGAGCTCTTTGCCCGACGCAGCCGCGACCCGCAACAGATCCTCGCCCATTCCGGTGGTCGCGATGTGATTGATGCCATCGAAGCGGCCATTCCCGATTACACGCTTACCGAAACCCGCAAGGTTCTCAGCTGTCATGGCAATCTCTCCAGCCCGTCCGTCCTCTTTGCCTTAGAGGAGCGGCTGCGCCAGCAACCCTACAGTGAGTCTCTCTGGCTCACCGCCTTCGGCGCCGGTTTTGCCGCCCACTGCTGTGAGTTGGTGAAGGAGTGATTGGCCAATTCATTCACCGGCGGTCATGGGTTTTCTTCTTCCGTTGAGTATATAAATCAGCAGGAAGAAGATGACCGCCAGTGCATTCGAGCAAAGACTCAGATCATGCGCTCGTCTATAGATGTGTGGGGAGTCTCTGCGTTTCCTCTCAGCATCATGCCATGTAGAAGCAAGTTCTCTGGCAATATCCTCATCCAGCGTTTTCCCGACCCAGTCTTGTGGAATTGGAGCCGTGGTCATGACGTAAGTGCCCGGCCCGTTGCTGACGAGGCTCGATGCCACCATGCCCACCATGGATGAGCCAATTGCTACGATGCACAGTACCTTTATGGGAGAAATGCTCATGACGGGAACCATCTCATGTGCACAGACTTCAGTTAAGGTAAATGCATCATTCATGCCCCGGAGGGGCATAAGATATTAGCCGGTGGCGTAAGCCACCGGAATTTGGTTCCAATTCGAACCAAGCCCCAGAGGGGCGAAACAATCACCACAGATAGCGGCCATCATATTCCACGTTCGATCGCATCAATAGTTCCACATACTCTTCCTTGAAGGATTTCACACGGTGATGTTCTTCCTGCTTAGCAATGTAGTGCCGCACTTTCTCTAGATGTGATGGGCTGACAGTAAAGGCTCCATAGCCTTCTTGCCATGCAAAGGCTCTGTCACCGATCTCAGTGTGAATCCATTTCGATGAATTGGTTTTGATGTCGCGAACAATATCGGCCAGACATGCTGTGGATGGCATGCCAATCAGCATGTGAACGTGGTCTGCAACACCGCCTACTGCTTCGATGAAGAATTCTGACTCCTTCGATATGCCGCCTAGGTATCCATGTAACCGATTGATCCAGGACCCCTTGATTCTTGGCTCGCGATTCTTGGTCGAGAACACCAGGTGATAATGAAGGGATAAGTGAGTGGAGGACATAGTAGCTGCGACATGTTGTGCCCCTTCAGGGCACATATCTATTACATAATATAAAACCGGTGGCTTACGCCACCGGCTAATATCTTTTGCCCCTCCGGGGCAATCTGGATGAGGCCATTTACTCCTCGGCGCCTTCTTCAGGAGCGTCGGCTTCGGGGGCCTCTTCGGCGCCTTCCGGTGCTTCATCGTCCTCGCCTTCTTCGCCGTCGTCCTCGTCGGGGATGACCCTAGCGATGTCCTGCAGGGCTTCGCCTTCCTTAAGGGTGACCAGTTTGACACCTTGAGCATTGCGGCCGGTTTCGCGGATCTCAGAAACCTTGATGCGGATGCTCTGACCCTTTGAGGTCATCATCATCAGCTCATCCTCCTCGGTGACGGTGACCGCACCCACTACCGGTCCGGTCTTGTCGGTGACCTTCATGGTGATGATGCCCTTACCACCACGGCTCTGCATGCGGTAGTCGTCGAAGGGGGTGCGCTTGCCGAGACCGTTCTCGGAAGCCACCAAGAGAGTGCTGTCCTCAGTCACCTTGGACAGGCCGACGAGGTAGTCACCCTCTCGAGGAGTGATGCCTTTCACACCCATGGAGTTGCGGCCCATGGAGCGGGCCCCATCTTCGTGGAAGCGGAGGCTAAGGCCACCGTGAGTAACGAGAATCAGCTCGTCGTCACCTGAGGTGAGCTTCACGTCGATGAGTTCGTTCTCTTCCTCCAGGTTGATGGCGATGATGCCGTCCTTGCGGTAGTTGCGGAAATCGTTGAGGGCGGTCTTTTTGACCTTGCCCGAGCGGGTGGCGAAGAACACGAAGCCGGCATCCTCACGGAAGGTGATGTCGTTGCTTTCATCGTCCGTAACGCGCTCGAGGCGCAGCATGGCGGCGATCTTCTCCTCGGGCTTCAGGTTGAGAACGTTCTTAATGCTGCGGCCCTTGGCGGCGCGGGAGGCCTCAGGAATCTCATACACGCGCTCGACGTAGACCCGACCGTTGTTGGTGAAGAACATCAGGTAGTCGTGGGCCTGCACCGAGAAGAGGTGCTCCACGAAATCCTGTTCTTCTTCCTCGTCAGAGCTGGTTCGCGTTTCCATGCCACGCACGCCCTTGCCGCCGCGCCCCTGGACGCGGTATTCGCTGGCTGCCGTGCGCTTGACGTAACCGCGGTGGCTGAGAGTGACCATCATGCCTTCGTTGGCAATGAGATCCTCGATGGCAATCTCGCCTTCGTCGGGAAGGATGGGGCAGCGACGCGGGGTGGCGTGCTTCTCTTTGATCTCCATCAACTCGTCCTTGATAATGGCGAGCACGCGGGCTTCCTTAGCGAGGATGTCCATGAGGTCTTTGATCTCCTCGATGACGGCGTTGTATTCACCCTTCACCTTCTCCTGCTCCATGCCGGTGAGCTGATAGAGGCGGAGTTCGAGGATGGCGTTCACCTGGCGGTCGGTGAAAACATACTTGCCATCCTGCACGCTGGGTTGATCGCGAATGAGCACGCCCAGCTTCTCCGCGGTGGCGGTGGGGAAGGTATAGGCCTTGAGCTTCACCCGGGCCTCGTCGCGGTTCTTGGACTCCCGGATGATCTTGATGAAGTCGTCAAGGTGACCGAGTGCCAATAGAAACGCCTCGAGATTCTCGGCGCGGTCCTCGGCTTTCTTGAGCAGGAAGCGTGTCCGGCGAATGACAACCTCGCGGCGGTGCTCGATGAAAGCATCTAGGCAATCGAGCAAAGACATCTGCTTGGGACGGCGTTCGTGAATGGCCAGCATGTTGACGCCGAAAGAAGTTTCCATGGACGTCAGCTTGTAGAGCTGGTTGACGACCACCTGCGGGCGGGCGTCGCGCTTGAGGGTGATCTCAATGCGGGTCTCCTCATCGGAGAGGTCGCGCATGCCTGATATGTCGGTGAGGATCTTTTCGCGCACCAGTTCGGCGATGCGCTGCTGTAGGGTGGCGCGGTTCACACCATGGGGTACCTGACGGATGGTAATGGTGGAGGTGCCGCTGGCGTTTTCCTCGATCTCCATTACACCGCGGATCTTCACGCTGCCGCGACCGGTTTTGAAGTAGCTGTCGATACCCTTGAAGCCACGGATTTCGCAGTCCATGGCGAAGTCCGGCCCCTTGATGTATTCCTTCATCTCTTCAATCGAGATGTTGGGCTTGTCGATGCGCGCGCAGACGCCGTCGATCACCTCTCCAAGGTTGTGAGCGGGAATGTTGGTGGCCATGCCGACCGCAATGCCGGTGCCACCGTTGACTAGGAGGTTGGGGATGGCAGCGGGGAAGACGACGGGCTCGGTGGTGGTTTCGTCGTAGTTGGTGACGTAGTCCACCGTGTCTTTGTCCATGTCAGTCATCATGGAGAGGCCCATGTGGGTCAGGCGGGCCTCGGTGTAACGCATGGCCGCCGGTGGGTCGCCCTCAACCGAACCGAAGTTGCCCTGACCGTCGACTAGTGTTTCGCGCATAGTCCATGGCTGGGCCATGTTGACGAGGGTGGGGTAGATGGTTGCCTCACCGTGGGGGTGATAGTTACCGGAGGTATCACCACAGATCTTGGCGCATTTACGGTGTTGCTTGCCGGGTCCAAGGCTAAGGTCGTTCATTGCCAGCAGAATGCGTCGCTGTGAGGGTTTTAGGCCGTCACGGGCATCCGGCAAGGCACGCGACACAATCACGGACATCGAGTAGTCCAGAAAGGACTTCGACATTTCATCGGCTACAGATATTGGCTTGATGGAGTCGTTAGACATAC
>JBMYMN010000080.1:0-12153 GCA_049597355.1 Luteolibacter sp. | reverse complement strand
GATATGGCCTTGAAGCTCACAGTGGACGCCAAGACCCAGAAACCGGGCGTCTGTAATGCGCTCGAAACGCTTCTCGTTGATGCTGATATCGCCGATGAATTCCTGCCTCTAGTGGCCGAGGCTCTGCGTGAGAAGGGGGTCGAGCTTCGTGGTTGTGCCAAGACTGTCCAGCTTCTATCCCATGTAAAGCCTGCCTCAGATGAGGATTGGGACACGGAATACCTCGGGTTGATTCTGGCGATACGGATTATCGATCATCTGGATGCGGCGATCGACCACATCAACTGTCATGGCTCACACCATACTGATACCATTGTCACCGCGAATCAGGAAACGGCGGAACGCTTTCTCAGGGCGGTAGACTCAGCTTGTGTCTTTCACAACGTTTCCAATCGCTTTGCTGATGGTGCGGAATTCGGTTTTGGTGCGGAGATAGGAATCTCCACCGACAAGTTGCATGCACGTGGCCCAATGGGCTTGCGTGAGCTCACCAGCTATCAGTATCAAGTAAGGGGAGAGGGGCAGACCAAAAGCTAGTACATCATCAAAGTAATATTAGGGAAGATTTTCCACCTGTAAGCAAAGCCACTGCCTAGTAGGTGGTATGTATCCAGTAGATCGGATGGTGTCCGGACACGGATATACTCAATGGATTTATCTGAGTAACAGTATGACAGATTCATGGTAGAGCGGGAATTATGAACTCGCATGCCCATCTGAATCGTATACAAAAGCACCTTTGATGATATCAACACTCTTGGCTTCGCATGACTTTGCAGGAACTCGGCTGGAATTCTGAACTGGAGGGTGCCTTCGAGCCATTTCAAGCCAAAGGTTGGGTGCCGGCACGCCTGATTCGCGAAACTACCATCAACTATGGAGCGTTAGTGGCTGGTGAAGAGCTTGAGGAGATCGAGGTTGTGCTATCCGGCCGAGTCTGGCACGAAGCTGAAAACGATGCCGAACTGCCCGCGGTTGGAGACTGGGTTGCAGTCGAAATGGGAGACGAGAACACGGATTGTGTGATTCGCGAGCGTTTGCCTCGGCGGTCTTGCTTTGCCCGCAAGATGCCTGGTAATGCTGCCCAAGCTCAGGTTATCGGCGCTAATGTGGATATAGTAGCGGTGGTCACTGATGCTGGACCGGATTATAATTTGCGCCGCATGGAGCGTTACTTTGCTTTGGTCGAGAAAGCAGGTGCTGATGTGGTAGTTTTGGTCAACAAGGCCGACCTCTTCGAGCATGAGCAAAATACAAAGGCGGCACTTGAGATCGCTGAGCTATGGGATAGGGCGGATGTACACATTACTTCCGCATTGAAAGGTGAGGGCTTGAAGGTTCTCAAAGAGTATCTCAAACCAGGCGTGACCATGTGCATTGTGGGTTCGAGTGGGGTCGGTAAATCCACTCTGGTCAATCAACTATATGGTGAGCAATGGCAGTGGACGGGTGATGTAAATGAAGCTACGGGCAAGGGTCGTCACACCACCACCTCGCGCGAATTAGTGCCGCTCGAAAGCGGAGGCATGCTCATCGATAACCCAGGCATGCGCGAAGTACAGATGTGGACCGACGAGGCGACCCTGCGCGAAAGTTTTGCAGATATTGAGGCACTCGCCGCTCAGTGCCGTTTCTCAGACTGCAGCCATCGTAATGATGCAGGCTGCGCGATTCGTGAAGCGGTTGAAAAAGGAGAACTTGATCGAGATCGTTACCAAAGCTTTCTTAATCTGGAGAATGAGATTGCTAAGTTACAAAAACGAGCCAAGAAGCGTCAAATGGCAGTGGAGCGCTGGGCCAAGCGCTCGCATCGAGTGAAGGCACGTAACCTCGAAGACCGTATTCAGCTTGAAAAGGATGAGAGAGGTGAGCTGTGAGTCCACACTTTGAGTTGGCAGCAAGCTGGCTAAGCAGTAGTCAAGTGACGTGACCGATGAGCATTGGATGCGATTGGCGTTGGAGGAGGCTCGCAAAGGGGTCGGTCGGACCGCACCCAATCCGCCGGTCGGGGCGGTCATCGTAAAGCAAAATGAACTCCTTGGAAAAGGCTGGCACAGAGCAGCAGGCAAGCCGCATGCCGAACGCGAAGCCATGGCCGATGTCCGTCGTCAATATGGTGTAGAGGCGATGCATGGAGCCACTATTTATATCACATTGGAGCCCTGTTCGACTACCGGCAGGACCCCGCCTTGCACCGATGGGATCATCAATGCAGGCATGACGCGGGTCGTATATGCCTGCGTGGATGCCAACGACCAACACGCAGGCCGTGCCGATGAGGTTCTCAATGCCGCGGGAGTGGAAGTGACCAGCGGGGTGATGTCTAAAGAAGCGTTAGCCATCCTTCGGCCCTTTTTTAAGGTGCAGCGGACCGGCTTGCCGTGGGTGATCTGGAAGACGGCGATGAGTCTGGATGGGCGCTTGACTCGTCCGCCCTCAGAGAGCCAATGGCTGACTGGTGAAGCCGCGCGTGCCGATGTGCAACAACTGAGATCCGAGGTCGATGCCATTCTCACCAGCGGTGAAACCGTGCGCCGTGATAAGCCGGCCCTGACCCTCCGTGTACCTGAGTTATTGGAGGGCCGCAGGCAACCCTGGAGGGTGGTCTTTACCGGAGACAAAGATTCGTTACCCAAAGATGCGCCTCTCTTTACCGATGGGAACCGCGAGCGTACCCTGGTACGTCCTCGTGAAGATCTCGAGGCAAGCCTTCGCGCTCTTGCCAAGGAACAAGGAGTGCTCAGTTGCATGACTGAGGCGGGTGGGATGTTCTCTGCGGCTTTATTGGAAGCCGGCTTGATCGACGAGGTCGTGGTTTACCTGGCACCCCTGCTTTGCGGGGGGGCACACCCGGCAATGGCTGGTGAGGGGCTTGCCGAATCCCTGAGGCTTGTTGACCTGGACTACTGCCAATTCGGCAACGACCTTCGGATGCGTGGGCGGGTGAACAAGTAGGCCCTGCCTTGGCGTAAAGTGGAAGGAACACAGGGCCAAATACAATCTGCTTGCGAATGGAAAGACCACATGGCTTTATGAGCCAGTGATCAAAAGCATTTTTTTCGCATTGGTTTCGACCTTGCTTTGCCTATCGACACAGGCCGAGGAGAAAATCATGGTCTCGGTCAAGATCATCAGCCATCCGGGCGAGATTCCCCAGGATTTGGCCAAGCTGTCCAAAATGGAGGGTATTGATTTGATCACCACCCCGTCGGTCACCGCCCTACCCGGAGAAAAGGCAGTGATCGAGATCACTCGTGAAGTCATTATGCCGAAACTGATGAAGGAGGAGAATGAGACTGTGGATGCGGGTATGGTGCTCGCCATCATCTCTCGAGTCAGCGAGGATCAAATCGTATTTGATGCCAAACTGACCCTACGCAAGGTGGAGAAAATCGAGGGCGAAGACGAACGTATACAGGCAGAGATTTCCGCCCGCGAAGTGCATTTTTCTGAAACTGCCGACATTGGAGTGCCCCTGTGGTTCCACCTCAATGAGCCATGGGAAGGCAAGCGGCTCACGGTCCTGATGAAACTTCAGCAGGTAGTTTCCTGACAGGGCTTCACGGGGGAGTGGAGTCCGATGCTGGTGTTTAACCTTGCCTCTTGATGGAAGGTGGCAAGAATCCGCGCCCGGCGATTGGGTTAGCCAGCGCCGGTGAGGTCCAAACCCTCCCCAAATATGAGCGATACAGTTCCTGCACCAATCAACGCCACTCTTGAGGAGATCGGCGAAGCTCTGAAGGCTCATGATTCCTTCATAATCATGAGTCATATCCGCCCCGATGCCGATGCCATCGGTTCCCAAATTGCACTCGGTGAATCGTTGCGCGCCATGGGCAAGTCCGTGCGCTTGGTGAACCAGGACGGTTTGCCTGAAAATCTCGAATTTCTGCCTGGGTCCGAGCACATCGAGACCCCTCCGGATGAAGCGCTCGACGTGGAAGTGGCCATCGCTCTGGATACCGCGACCAAGGTGCGACTTGGTGAGGGCTCCCTCGCAGCAGCTGCCAACGCCAAGCTCTGGATCAACATTGATCATCATAAGTCCAACCCGAGCTATGGCGACCTCAATCTCATTGTGCCGACCAGCCCGGCAACCGGGGAGATCCTCTACGATCTGATCACTGGCTTGGAAATGCCTCTGCCGGACGCCACGCGCGATTCCATTTATGTGGCAACTTCCACTGACACCGGTTCCTTCCAATATCCCTCAACCACAGCCAAAACCTACGAGATGGCTGCTGATCTGATCCGCCGTGGTGTGAATGTTGGCGAGATCAACTCCAAGACCTACGACGAGGAGCCTTATCGTAAACTCGAGTTGATGCGCTCGCTACTCAATACCCTTGAGCGATCCAATGACGGTCTGGTGGCCAATTGGATGATGCGCGATCAGGTGCGTGTGGACTACGGTCTCAAGCCCGAAGATAGCGAAGGCCTCATTGACATCATCCGCGGTATTCGTGGTGTGCAGGTGGCCGCTTTCTTCGAAGAACTCCCCGACAAGAAAGTACGCGTGTCGCTGCGATCCAAAAACAAGCGATTCGATGTCTGTCAAGTGGCACAGGAATTTGGCGGTGGGGGTCATTCCCTAGCAGCCGGCATTCGCATGCCCGGTCCAATTGAGGATGCGAAAACCAAAGTCCTCGAGTGCATCAATCAGAAACTCCAGGAAGTTGATATCCGTTCATGAATCCCAATCCCCTCGAAAACTCTCCTCCGAGTGGCGTGCTTCTCATCGACAAGGCGCCCGACATGACCTCTCACGACGTGGTGGCTATTGGCCGTCGTGCCCTAGATACCAAGAAAATTGGTCACTGCGGCACACTCGATCCCATGGCCACCGGCCTGTTGATGCTCGTAGTAGGTCGTGCTACCAAGATTCAGGACCTGCTGATGAGCGAGGATAAGCAATACGTTGGAACCCTGACCTTAGGTGCCACCACCAGCACCCAAGATCGCCAAGGCGAGATTGAGGAGGAAAAGGAAGTACCCGACTTTACCAGAGGACAGATCGAGGATGCCTTCGACGCCTTTATGGGTGAGTTTGAGCAAATGCCGCCCATGGTGTCGGCGATTAAGAAGGACGGCGTGCCACTCTACAAACTGGCTCGGAAGGGGAAGGTCGTGGAGCGCAAGCCACGTCCAGTGCGTGTGAACGGCTTCAAGATTACGCGAGTTGCTTTACCCGAAATCGACTTCGTGGTGGATTGTTCCAAGGGCTTTTACGTCCGCACCTACGCCCATGACATCGGACAGAAACTGGGTTGCGGTGCTCACCTCAGTGCCTTGCGCCGCACGCGATCGGGTAAATTTACTCTCGATCGCGCCGTGCCTGCGATGGATCTCAAGGCCATCCCGCGCAACGAGTTAATTAAGCAGATGGTCTCTCTGGCAGAGATCTCACTGATGCGGGGGGCTTAATGTAAAATTAGATGCTGCCTGCTCCTTGTGAGTTGTCATCACCAGCGGTTTTGCTAATTAGGTGTCATGATTTCCGTATTGAAGCTTTTCTTGGTCGCCTTCTTCTACGGTGCCTCTGAGCCGGCACCAGTCATAGTGCACGAGGAGGAGTTGCATGAACACGAGCTAGATCTCGAATTGCAGCTGAAGGAAGTGCTTGAAGCTGAAGAGGTCAAATTGAGGGCGAAGGAAATAGCCGAACCCAAAGAAAACTAAGCTCAACCCACACATTCTGGCTACACTCGCCAATGTGTTGTGCCACCTCACTCTCGCTACGGTCAGTGAAAAAATAAAAGTTCGTGCGATGGAAGTCGAAGTGGGGGCTCGCCAGCTTGAGATTGAGCTAGAAATGGAAAAGCTTGAAGTGGCGAGGATATTCGCGAACCGGAGATAACTCTCTAAAATCGAAGTCGAAGGCGCTGGGACGTGAGTCAGCTCTTCAACGCGGATAAAGCCGCTTTGCAGGCTACCATGGCCTCATCCGAATGCGCTGCCGACAAGCTGATACGAAGGCGTGCCGTTCCCCTTGGCACGGTGGGGTATCGTATGGCGGGAATCATCAGCCCCTCTTGCTCGAGTTTGGCCGAAGCTGCCAGTGTTGCCTCGTTATCACCGATAATGACAGGCATGATGGGCGTGGTGGCCTTGGGGTTCATGGTCGAGATGTTCTGCTGAAGTTTTCTGCGCAGAGACAGGCCCTCTGGCGAGCGAATGAGCTGGAGCGAAGTGAGAGCCGCATGAGCGATGGCTGGGGGCGGTGCGGTCGAGTAAATAAAAGAGCGGGCGCGATTGACGAGCAGATCGATCCAGTCCTTGGAGGCGGTGAGATAACCGCCGGAGACACCTACTGCCTTGCTTAGGGTGCCCATCTGAAAAGAAATGCGATCCTGCAGACCGAGTTGCTCGGCCAAGCCCATGCCATGTTGACCCAATACGCCGAAGCCATGGGCTTCATCGACCAAAAGCAATGCATCGTAGGCCTCACAAAGTTCGACGATCTCTCTTAGCGGGCAAACATCTCCGTCCATGCTATAGACCGATTCACAGGCCACGAGGATGTGGCCATTGCTATCTTTCGAACGGATATCGGTGAGTAACTTCTCCAGCTTGCCGAGATCGTTGTGGGGAAAGATGCGCAGGGTGGCTTCGGAGAGCTTGGCGGCATCGATCAAGCAGGCGTGGCAGAGCTTGTCCAGAATCACAAAGTCACCCTTACCGACGATGGCTGGAATGCTGCCCATGGCAGTGGCGAAGCCGGAGGAGAAGCTCAGAGCAGCTTCACATTGCTTGGCTTCGGCGAGAGTGCTTTCGAGTATCATGTGGGGTCCGAGGCTGCCACAGATCAGGCGTGATGAAGCGGCTCCTGCGCCGAAGCGTTCCACACCCTCAATCATTGCCGCCTTGATGGCCGGATGAGTGGCGAGGCCAAGATAGTCGTTGGAGGCAAAGTTCCAGAGCTCTTTTGCGTCGCGAACCACCCGCAGTCCCGAAGTCGATTCAATAGGCCTCAGCCGCCGAAGCAGATCATTCCCGCGGAGTTGATCAAGATCTTGAGCTGGAGAGCGCATTGTTTTGAGTGGAACCCACCAGTGGACGTTCGAGCGACCAACGCATTAACTTCATCGAATCTTCCCAGACATGTTTGCTGTTGGATTTGAGAACGATGGTCACCATATCGCGACCGCGCAAAGAACCCGTGGCTACGAGGCAACGGCCCGAAGCACGAGTAGTGCCCGTTTTCATGCCGTTGCAGTAGGGGAGGGTCTTTAGGACCTTGTTGGTATTACTCAGGGTTTGAGTACGGCCACTGTTGAAACGGAAAGTGATCTCTTCCATTCGGATCATTTCGCGGATAGTGCGCGATCGATAGGCGGCGATCGCAGCAATAGCAATATCGCGAGCCGTTGAATACTGGCCTGCCTCGGTGAGGCCGTGGGGGTTCTTGAAGTGGGAGTTGCGCATACCGAGTTGGGCGCACTTCTGGTTCATTTTCTTGCAGAAGGCAGCTTGGCTGCCGGCCACATCACGGGCGAGCGCGCGTGCCACATCGTTGGCGCTTTTCACCATGAGAACTTCGAGGAGTTGCTTGCGGGTATAGACCTCGCCCGCCTTGATGCCGAGTTTGGTTGGCTCGCAATGGCTGTCGCTGGCGACGATATGCACCTTCTTTTTTAGATTTCCTGCATCCAGTACACAGAGCGCGGTGATGATCTTCTGGGTACTGGCCACAGCGCGTTTCTGATCGATGTTTTTGGCATAGAGGATTCGGCCCTGATTGATGTCCACTACGATGGCACTCTCGGCGAAGACCGCCGGGGGACGGCTGAGAGGAGCCTGCCCGATGGGGCCGATTCGGTTCATACCCAATTCGATAGGCTGACCAAAGCTGTTGCGCTGTGGCATTTTACGTTGCGCCTGATTCTGTCTGACGGGTTCACAGGCCGTTAGCAACAGGCCGAACCCGGCGCAGAAGGCACATTGCAGTCGAGTCAACATCGCCAACAGCATTGCTTTGACTTGTGCATGGATCAAGGGCATTTACCCAAGCCTTGAGCATCCCAAAAATCAGATCGACCTGGGGGCAGAGATTATCACAATCAGCGTATGTCAGAACGCGAGGACCTCAAGAACCTATCCCTGCTGGGGAAACCCGAAACCCGTCTGCCGAGTCGCCCGGAAGAGGCGAAGTTGGAGGTGTTTCCCAATCATCGGGTAGGGCGCTGCTACTGGATTACCCTCAACTGCCCGGAGTTTTCCTCGCTATGTCCTGTAACCGGTCAGCCAGATGCCGCCAAGGTGGTGATCCGCTACGTTCCAGGCGACACCTGCGTAGAGACCAAGAGTCTTAAGTTTTATCTTGCCTCTTTTCGTAACCAACCGGCCTTCAACGAGGAGATCGTTAACCGCATCCTTGATGATCTGGTGAAGGCTCTCTCGCCGCAGGAAATGGTAGTGCGTGGTGAGTTTGCGCCTCGCGGCGGTATTCAGTTGACCACAGAGGCGACTTATCCCGAAAAAGGTTAAACTACCAATGCCTGCCGCCTACCGATGAAGGCTACCCACCCATGTTATGAAAGTCTGTGTGTTGCTTAGTGGAGGAATGGACTCGGTGACGGTTTTCTACGAGGCGTTACAAGCCCATGAAGTGGTTGCCTGTCTATCCTTCGACTACGGTTCCAAGCACAACGCCAAGGAGATCCCCTTTGCCAAGTTGCACGCTGAACGCCATGGCATTCCACACCACGTGGTTGAACTCGACTTTATGGACAAACTCTTCAAGTCGGATCTGCTCAAGAGCGGCGGAAATATTCCCGAAGGTCATTATGCTGAGGATTCGATGAAGCAGACAGTAGTGCCCTTCCGTAACGGTATCATGCTGGCTGTCGCGACTGGCTTTGCTGAGAGCATAGAAGCTGAGGGGGTGATGATTGCCGCACACAGTGGCGACCACGCCATCTACCCGGATTGTCGTGATACCTTCATGCAGGCCATGGGAGATGCCATGCAGTCTGGCACCTATATCGATTTGGAATTGCTGCGGCCTTACGTCAACATGGACAAGGCTGCCATCGCGATGAGAGGCAACGAGTTGGGGGTAAACTTTTCCGAAACTTG
This sequence comes from Luteolibacter sp., assembly GCA_049597355.1. Classification (GTDB taxonomy): domain Bacteria; phylum Verrucomicrobiota; class Verrucomicrobiia; order Verrucomicrobiales; family Akkermansiaceae; genus Luteolibacter. The sequence continues at coordinate 3,075 of JBMYMN010000080.1, read as the reverse complement.
GTCCTGCTACAAGGGTGGGGACATCCATTGCGGTGTCTGCGGAACCTGTGTGGAGCGCAGGGAGGCTTTTCTGCTCGCTGGGATCAGCGATCCTACGACATACGAGCAAACGCCTGAATTGCCAAAATTGGAATGATTTCCGCCTATTTTTGGTAGTCCGATAAAGCGGAATGAATGCAGCGATTAAGAATTCCTTGCGAGATGTCCCATTTCACTCTCAATTTGTGGTCCTGATTCACGGTTTTTCTGTTCATGTATCGTATCTGCAAGTCTCTCGAAATCGAGAGTGGTCACATGTTGTCCAAGCATCCTGACAAGTGCCGTTTTCCGCACGGCCACACCCGGAAACTGGAGTTCGTACTCGAAGCAGAGGAACTGGATGCCAATGAGATGGTTTGTGATTTCAAGATCATCAAGTTGGCGGTAGGTGAGTGGCTGGATCGGTTTGATCACGCCATGTGCATGAATACTGCTGACCCGGCCTTTTCAGAGTTCAAGCAGCGCTATGGGGACCGAGTGATCGGTTTTGAGAATCAGGACCCGACCACCGAGGTTATGGCCAAGACCATTTTCGATCACTGTGATGCAGCACTTAAAACCTATGCGGGTCGAAAAGACGCACCCTATTTTCTGAGTTCGCAGGTACGCCTATTGCTGGTCCGAGTCTGGGAGACTTCATCCTCCTGGGCTGAGTATCAAGCCAACTGAAGATGTCTGACCAAACCCTCCCAGATATTCAGGCTACGCCTGATGAACGTGGACTCGCCATCGATCAAGTGGGCGTGTCGGATTTGCGTTATCCCATTCAAGTAACCGATCGTCATGGCAAGCCATTTCCGACAGTCGCGACGATCTCCATGTCGGTGCATCTGCCGCATCATTTCAAGGGGACCCACATGAGCCGCTTTCTTGAAATTCTGAGCCAGCACGAAGACGAGGTCACCACCCAGACCCTGCCCAATATCCTCCGTGATCTACGCGAGCGTCTTGATGCAGAGGAGGCTCATATCGAGGTTGCTTTCACGTATTTCATCAAGAAGGCGGCACCCGTCAGTGGTGCCAAGGCTAAGATTGGATTCGACTGCGTGTTTCAGGGAACCTCCAGCAGTGACAAGGATGAACTCATACTCGGCATCACTGTTCCGGTAACCACCCTTTGTCCCTGCTCGAAAGAGATCAGTGAATATGGCGCTCACAACCAGCGCGGCTATGTGACGCTCGAGGTTCAACCCAAACAAGGTGACGACGGTCACGAGTTCATCCTGATTGAGGAACTCATCGAGTTGGTGGAAAAGTCTGGTTCCGCACCGCTCTATGCCTTGCTAAAGCGCCCCGACGAACGCCATGTAACCATGCAAGCCTACGATAATCCTGTGTTTGTAGAGGATGTGGTCCGTAATGCCGCTGCGATGCTTCGTGCCGACTCCCGTGTTGAATCCTTCAGGGTAAAGGCCGTAAACCATGAAAGCATTCATGATCATAATGCCTTCGCAGTTATCTCTGGAAACGCATCTGAATAATGTCAGAAAATCCTCCAGATTTCGATCGGGTGATCCCTGTCCATACCCTGCTCGATGCTTACTCGCGTGGTATTTTCCCGATGGCGGAGGATGGTAGGATATTCTGGTTCTCACCCGAGAAACGTGGAGTCATCCCGCTAGATGAACGTTTCAATGTGCCCAAGAGTCTGCGCAAGACCATCAAACGCCGCCCCTACAAGATCAAGTGGGACACTGCTTTCAAGGATGTGATCAAGGCTTGTGCCAACCGTGAGAGCACGTGGATCGACGGGGTGATCATCGATAGCTACCACCTGCTGCACCGCATGGGCTATGCGCACTCAGTCGAGTGCTGGGATGAGGACGATCTGGTGGGTGGGCTTTATGGAGTGTCTCTCGGTGGGGCCTTCTTCGGTGAGAGTATGTTTTCTTATAAGACGGATGCCTCCAAGATTGCATTGGTCGCTCTTGTGGAAAAACTTCGCTCTTTGGATTATGAACTCCTCGATACCCAGTGGATGACTCCTCACCTTCGTCAGTTTGGTGGTTATGAGATTCCCCGTGAAGAATACCTCGACCACCTGCAGCGTGCGATGGAGGAAGACTTCAAGCACCAACCGGTGCGCCGAATCTAATTTGGATCAATCGGGTGGTTTCTTTCGGGCTTGTTTTTTTGTGCTGCGCTATCGTCTGTGGGTCATTTTCAATTTGAAGATCAGCGGTAACTCCATGCACCAAACTCCTCTTTAAGAATATCTCATTGGGATTAAGTTTGTTGGAGTCTTTGGCGGGTGGCCCAAACAGGACGGCCAACATCCACTCAGTAATCTTCCGCGCAAGACTCTCTCAATCTTTAGAATGATTTGCTCTGACCGGGTCTCCTTCCCAATTCTTCAATTTTTTGGCTTTCCAGTCTGCCGAGTATCACAATACTTCCAATCTCTTCAGAGAGTCATGCCGGTATAGCTCAGTTGGTAGAGCAGGTGTTTTGTAAACATCAGGTCGTCAGTTCGAATCTGTCTGCCGGCTCTCTGTCCTCGTGCTTCAGCGAGCACGAAAAGCTCAGCCTGCCACTGCGAAAATCAATCAAACTCGAGCGGATCAAAGGTCGGTATGGGAGCGTCTTCGGGCTTGTGAACCTTGAGCAGTGCCTTGCCCGCCCGTGCCTGCATGGCCTTCCACTTGGGGTAAATTCGAAAGTCTTTGCCGGCTGGACCTCCACGCAGGTAGGTGACTTCGATGTATTCAATCACATTTCGAAGTGCATCGGCTGCCACTTTAGTATCCTTGGCATCATATTCTGAAGCCTTTTCGGCATTACTGACCAAGCTTTCCACAGCGCCGCCAATACCGTTCTCCAGACAGTAGTTGAGTGAGCGCAAAGCACGGGCATCATAGATGGTGGCTAGGTAGGTGATGAGAGCTGGGTTCATGTTCATCTTGATCATGGGCTCGACAAAGTCCATGCGTTGCTTGTCGGTCAGATCGTTGAATCCCTTAGGTCCAAGGACCAGGCGGCGAACGGCTTGATTGCCGACGGCCTCAGCGCTCTTTTTGTCACCACGGGCGAACTTCA